>NZ_RXKV01000009.1:0-326339 GCF_016805595.1 Serratia sp. 4542 | reverse complement strand
GGTGGCGTGGGTGGTGCCGGCCGCCGGCGTGGCGGAAGAGACGCTGGCAGGCGCGCTGCGGCAGCATGTGAGCGCGGCGCTGCCGGACTATATGGTGCCGTCGGCCTGGGTGGTGGTGGCGGCGTTGCCGCTGTCGCCGAACGGCAAGCTGGATCGGCGGGCGTTGCCGGAGCCGCAGGGGGCGCAGAGCCAGGCAGCGTACGAAGCGCCGCAGGGTGAACACGAAACGCTGCTGGCGGCGATCTGGCGCGAACTGCTGAACGTGGAGCAGGTAGGTCGCCACGATAACTTCTTCGAACTGGGAGGGCACTCGCTGTTGGCGGTACGTCTGACCAACCGTCTGCAGCAGGTGGAATGGCAGCTGCCGTTGCAGACCCTGTTCGCCAACCCGACGCTGCTGGCGTTGGCGCAGCAACTGCGGAGAACCGATGAGGCGCTGCCGCCGATCGAGGCTATGCCACGCGGCGCCGAGTTGCCGCTGTCGTTTGCCCAGCAGCGTTTGTGGTTCCTGACGCAGTTGGAAGGCCTGAGTGAAACTTACCATATTCCCCTGGCGCTGAGCCTGCGCGGCGAGCTGGATCTGCCCGCCTGGCGGCAGAGCCTGGATGCGCTCTATGCCCGCCACGAAGCGTTGCGCAGCCGGTTTGTCACCGTCGAGGGGCAGCCGCAGGCGCACATTCTGCCGGCAGACGCGCTGCCGTTGACGGTTCACGATCTGCGTGGGCGGCAGGATGCTCAGAGCCAGGCGCGGCAACTGGCGCAGCGCCTGACGGAGGCGCCTTTCGATTTGACGCAGGGGCCGCTGGTGCGCGCCGCGCTGATCCGCCTGGCGGATGAGGAACATCTGTTCCTGCTCACCTGTCATCACATCATTTCCGACGGTTGGTCGACCGGCATTCTGCTGCGTGAACTGGGGGCGTTGTACGGGGCTTTCCGTCGCGGCGATGCCGATCCGCTGCCGCAGCTGACGCTGCAATACCCGGATTACGCCGCCTGGCAGCGTCGCTATCTGACGCCGGAGCGGCTGGCGGCGCAGGCGCAATACTGGCGCGAAACGCTGAGCGATGCGCCGGCGCTGCTGACGCTGCCGACCGACCGGCCGCGTCCGACGGTGCAGTCTTTCAGCGGCGGGGAGGTGCCGATCGCGATCGACGCCGAGCTGACGCAGGCGCTGCGGCAGTTCAGCCGACAGCATGGCGGCACGCTGTTCATGACGGTGCTGGCGGCCTGGAGCCTGGTGCTGGCGCGCATGGCCGGGCAGCAGGAGCTGGTGATCGGCACGCCGGAGGCCAACCGTGGCCGGCTGGAAACCGAATCGCTGGTCGGCTTCTTCGTCAGCACGCTGGCGCTGCGCATCGATCTTCGCGACGATCCGGATCTGCCGACGCTGATCGCGCGGATCCGCCACACGGTGCTGGCGGCACGGGAAAATCGCGATCTGCCGTTCGAGCAGGTGGTGGAGCTGGTCAATCCGCCGCGCCACCTGGGCTATACCCCGCTGTTCCAGGTGATGCTGGCCTGGCAGGACGGCTCGGTGCGCGATATCTCGCTGCCTGGGCTGCAGGCCGAGAGTGCCGAGTTGGGCTATCAGATCGCCAAGTATGATTTGACGCTCGATCTGGCGGAGCGCGATGAGCAAATCAGCGGGACGCTGAACTTCGCCACCGCGCTGTTCGACCGCGCTACCGCCGAGCGTTACGGCGTTTACCTGGTGCAGGTGTTGCGGGCGATGGCGACAAATGCTACGCAGCCTGCGTCGCATCTCGAGCTGCTGCCGGCTGCCGAGCGCGAACTGTTGTTGTACGGCTGGAACCGAACCGCGGAAGTTTATCCGGCGCAGAGCAGTGCCCACGTCCTGTTTGAACAGTGGGCGCAGCGCACGCCGGACGCCGTTGCGGTGGTGAACGATCGGGACAGCCTGAGCTATGCCCAATTGAACGCCCACGCCAACCAACTGGCGCACCAACTCATCGCACAGGGCGTGCGCCCGGGCGATCGCGTGGCCACGTCGCTCGAACGCAGCGTTTCTCTGGTCATCGCCCAGTTGGCGATCCTCAAGGCGGGGGCCGCTTATGTGCCGCTCGATCCGCACCTGCCCGTTGCGCGGCAGGCGTGGATCATCGGCGACAGCGGGGCGTCGTTGATCCTGTGCGATCGCGATCTCGACCGCGAGATAGCCGGCGAGATCGCATGCCTGCGTATCGATCGGCTGCGGCAGAATCCGACCCACGATCCGGCGGTGCCTCGCGCCGGCGACGCACCGGCCTACGTCATGTATACCTCGGGCTCGACCGGTACGCCTAAAGGCGTCATGGTGACGCATCAAGGCATCCTCCGGCTGGCGATCAACAACCGTTTTGCGTCGTTTGAACGCGGCGATCGCTTCGCTTTCGCCGCCAATCCGGCGTTTGACGCCAGCACGCTGGAAATGTGGGGAGCCCTGTTGAATGGCGCCAGTCTGGCAATCATTGCGCCGGAAGTGTTGACGGAAGCCGAGGCGTTGGCGGCGGCGCTGGTGCGGCAAGGGATTAACGTCTTGTTCCTGACCACCTCGTTGTTTAACCAATATGTCCATAGCATCGCCGCGACGCTGGCGCAGTTGAAATATCTGCTGAGCGGCGGTGAAGCGGCGGATCCGCACGCCTTTGCCCGCATGCTGAAAGAGGCTGGGCCGGTACGGCTGATCAACGGTTATGGGCCGACCGAGTGTACGGTGTTTGCCACGACGGCCACGATCGAGCGGGTGGATCCCTGGCAGCGTTTGCCTATCGGGCGGCCGATCGGCAATACCCGGATTTATCTGCTGGATGCGCACGGGCAACCGGTACCGCTCGGCGCGACCGGCGAGATCTACATCGCCGGCCCCGGGGTGGCGCTGGGTTATCTCAACCGCGCAGAGTTAACGGCAGAGCGATTCCTGGCGGATCCGTTTAACCCAGGCGAGCGGATGTACCGCACCGGCGATCTGGCGCGCTATCTGCCGGACGGCAATATCGACTACCTGGGGCGCAACGATCGGCAGGTGAAAATTCGTGGCTTCCGCATCGAATGCGGTGAGATCGAGGCGCGAGTGGCCGGTCACCCGGCGGTGCGCGAAGCGGTGGTGGATGTCCTCGGCGAAGCGGACACTAAGCGGTTGGTGGCCTGGGTGGTGCCGGAGGCTGACGCGGATCGCCAGACGTTGGCGGTGACGCTGCGACAGTATCTGGCGGGGATGTTGCCGGAGTTTATGCTGCCGGCGGCCTGGGTGGCGCTGGATACGCTACCGCTGACGCCGAACGGCAAACTGGATCGGCGCGCGCTGCCTGAGCCGCAGGAGGACGCCTACGTGCGTGAGGTTTACGCCGAACCTGAAGGCGAACTGGAAACGCTGCTGGCGGGGATCTGGCGCGAGCTGCTGGGCCTTGAGCGGGTCGGGCGCCACGATAACTTCTTCGAATTGGGCGGCCACTCGCTGCTGGCGGTGAAGTTGATGGCGCAGCTGCGCCGTGTCGGGCTGAGCGCCGGGGTGCAAACGCTGTTCACCGCGCCGACGCTGTCAACGCTGGCGCAGACGTTGGTCACGCAGCAAGAAGTGAGCGTGCCGGCCAACGGTATCCTACCGGGCTGCGTAGCCATTACGCCGGAGATGTTGCCGCTGGCGACGCTGAGCCAGCCGGAGATCGACGCGGTGGTGGCGCAGGTGCCGGGCGGCGTGGCCAACGTACAGGACATCTACGCCTTGTCGCCGCTGCAGGAGGGGATTTTGTTCCACCATCTGCTGGCGGAACGGGGCGACCCGTACCAGCTGTCCGCGGTGCTGCGTTTCGACAGCCGTGCGCGCCTGGACGCCTGGCTGGCGGCGATGCAGCAGGTGATCGATCGCCATGACATTCTGCGCACCGCGTTCATCACGCAGGGCGTGTCATCGCCGGTGCAGGTGGTGTGGCGCAAGGCCGAGTTGTCGCTGCGAGAACTGCGGCTCAATCCGGCGGAGGGCGAGATCGGTTCGCGGCTGACGGCGTTGTTTGATCCGCGCCGCGTGCGGCCTGACCTGACGCGCGCACCGTTGCTGAGCTTTGTCGCCGCACAGGGGGAAGAAGGCAGTTGGTGCGTGCTCCAGCAGTGGCATCACCTGATCGGCGACCACTCGACCCTGGCGGTGATGCAGGAGGAGATCAACCTGATCCTGGCCGGGCGCGGGGACGAACTGGCCAAGGCGCCGCCGTTCCGCAACGCGGTGGCGCAGGCAAGGCTCGGCGTCAGCAAGGCCGAACACGAACAGTTCTTCCGCACGATGCTGGCGGATATCGATGAACCGTCGTTGCCGTTCGGCCTGAGCGACGTGCATGGCGAAGGGCGGGATATCTCGACGGCGCACCTGGCCTTACCGCATGCGCTCAACCAACAGCTGCGGCGGCAGGCGCGGCGGCTGGGCGTCAGCCTGGCCAGCCTGTGCCACCTGGCCTGGGCGCAGGTGTTGGCGCGCGCTACCGGCCGCGATGAGGTGGTGTTCGGCACCGTATTGTTGGGCCGCATGCAGGCCGGAGACGGGGCGGAACGGGCGCTCGGATTGTTTATCAATACTCTGCCGCTACGGCTGGATGTCAACGAGGTCGGCGCGGAATCGGCGGTGTTGCAGGCGCACATCCGGCTGAGCGGGCTGCTGGCCCATGAGCATGCGCCGCTGGCGTTGGCGCAGCGCTGCAGCGGCGTCGCCGCAGGCACGCCGCTGTTCAGTGCCCTGCTGAACTACCGGCATAACAGCGGCGAGGACACCGCATTGCCGACCGGCGTGACGCTGCTCGATAGCCAGGAACGTACCAACTATCCGTTCGTGCTGTCGGTCGAGGATGGAGGTGATTCGCTGGGCCTGACGGCGCAGGTCAGGCAGCCGATTGAAGCGCAGCGCGTGTGCGGCTATATGGCGCAGGCGTTGAGCGCATTGGCGCAGGCATTGGAGCAGGCGCCTCAGACACCGGTCTGCGAACTGGAGGTGATGCCGGATGAAGAGTATGCGCTGCAGCTGTGCCGCTGGAATCATACGGCGGAAGCTTACCCGGCGGATACCTGCGTGCACGAACTGTTTGAACAGCAGGCGCGGCAGACGCCGCAGGCCATCGCTTTGATTCAGGATGCGCAACGGCTCAGCTACGCACAGTTGAATGCGCGCGCCAACCGGTTGGCGCATCGGCTGATTGAGCGCGGCGTAAAACCGGGCGACCGGGTCGCGGTGCGGCTGGCGCGCAGCATCGAACTGGTCTGCGCCCAATTGGCGGTAATCAAGGCCGGGGCGGCGTATGTCCCTATCGATCCGCAACTGCCGGCCGCGCGTCAGGCGTGGATCGCCGATGACAGCGGCGCCTGCCTGATGCTGACGGACGCCGTCGGCGACGAAGGCATTCCGCAGCTGACGGTCGAGGATCGCGAAGCTGAAGGTCATGTCGGTAACCCGGCGTTGCGCGTGTCGAGCGGCGCGACAGCCTACATCATGTATACCTCCGGCTCGACCGGTACGCCGAAAGGCGTCATGACGCCGCACCAGGGGATTACGCGTCTGGTGCGCAACAACCGCTACGCCGCCTTTGACGCCGACGACCGCATCGCCTTTGCCGCCAACCCGGCGTTTGATGCCAGCACGATGGAGGTTTGGGCCGCTCTGTTGAATGGCGGTGCGCTGGTGGTGATCGCGCCGGAAGTGATGATGGAGGCCGAGCGTCTGGCGGCCGAACTGCAACGCCATCGCATCACCACGCTGTTCTTGACTACCGCGCTGTTCAATCAGTATGTGCACAGCATCAGCGGCGCACTGGCGCAGTTGAAATATCTGATTAGCGGAGGGGAGAAAGAGGATCCGGGCGCTTATGCGCGGCTGTTGCAAGAGCGGGGGCCGGTGCACCTGATCCATGCCTATGGGCCGACGGAGACCACCACCTTTGCGACAACGGCACGTATCGAGCGGGCTGAAGGGGAGGCGCGCTTGCCGATTGGGAAACCGATCGGCAATACCCGCGCTTACTTGCTGGACGCCCGCGGGCGCCCGGTGCCGATGGGGGCGGTGGGGGAATTGCACATCGGCGGCGTGGGGGTGGCGTTGGGCTACCTGAACCGACCGGAACTGACGGCACAGCGCTTCCTGAGCGATCCGTTCAATCCGGTCGGTGGCGGCCGCATGTATCGCACCGGCGATCTGGCGCGTTATTTGCCGGACGGCAGTCTTGAATACCAGGGGCGATGCGATCAGCAGATCAAGCTGCGCGGGTTCCGCATCGAACCGGGCGAGATTGAGGTGCAGCTGGCGGCGAGCCCGTGGGTGCGGGAAGCGGTGGTGCAGGTTTGTTCGACGGAACATCATCCGCGCCTGGTCGCCTGGATCGTACCGACGGCCGACGTTGACCGCAGCGCGTTGCAGGGACAGCTACGGGCCTATCTGAGCGAACGTTTGCCGGAGTACATGGTGCCGTCGGCTTATGTCTGGCTGGATGCGCTGCCGTTGACCGCCAACGGCAAGCTGGATCGGCGCGCCTTGCCGGAGCCGGAGCGCGCGGCAGTCGGCACTCGGGAGTATGCGGCGCCTCAGGGGGAGACCGAAACGACGCTGGCGCGGGTATGGTGTGAGCTGCTCGAGATTGGCCAGATAGGGCGTCACGACAATTTCTTCGAGCTCGGTGGCCATTCGCTGCTGGCGGTGCGTCTTTCCAGCCAGCTGCGTCAGCAAGGCATCACCTTGCCGGTACAGGCGATCTTCAACCATCCGATATTGGCCGAACTGGCCGAGCGGATAGATCGTCGCACCGCCGAGGCTCCGTTGCGTAAAGCGGTGCCGGCTCGCAGCAGCGGCAGCCGGCCGCCGCTGTTCTTCGTCCCGACCGGCTTTGGCGACCACTCCTACGTGTTTGAATTGGCCAAGGAGATCGACGAGACCTTCCCGGTCTACGCCGTGCCGTGGCCGGCGGTGGAGGAGAAGCCGGCCACCATGTCCGATATGGCCGCCAGCGCCGTGGCGTTGATTCGCGAAGTGCAGCCGCAGGGGCCATACCATCTGGCGGGGTACTCTTCCGGCGGGGTGTTGGCCTATGCCATCGCCGAGCAGCTGCAATCGGCCGGGGAAGCGGTCGCTTTCCTGGGGTTGATCGACACGTTGCGGCCGGTGGCGGCGATGCACAGCCCGGTCCAGCTGTTGCTGAACTGGGTGGAGTCAACGCAGGAAAGGCCGGATCCGCAGTTCTGTCAGCAGTTGGCTGAGCTGCCGTTGCCGGAGGCGATTGCGGCCGTGCAACGCGCCGGGATCAAGACTCAGCGTGAGGAAGTGGCCGACGAGGCGGCGCTCTGGCAGCAGCGGCACCACTACGCCAAACTGGTGGAAGCGACCCTGGTGCAGCCCGCATCGCTGAAAATCCATCTGTTCAAGGCGAAGCAGGAGCAGGTTTCCGTCAATTCGCAGAACGCACAGTTCCAGGCGTATTGGCAGAAGATCAAGCAGGCGGGATATTGCCGCGAAGACGCTTCCGCGTTGGGATGGGATAAGCTGCTGCCGCCGGCGACCGTCCGCGTCAGCCAGGTCAACGGCGACCATGTGTCGATGATGGAGCATCCGGTTCATCGGCGTGAGCTGGGGCAACACTTCAATCTGGCGTTGCGCGAGCTCGGACAGGCGTAAGCCGGCGGGATGTATCCGATGAGAAAGCCCTCGCAAGAGGGCTTTTTTTTTTACCCGTTGGCGGCGGTTTTGACGAGCTCCACCACCAGCGGTGATAGCTCGCCGCGCAGCGCGGCGCGTTCCGACTGGAACAGCGTAGCGACGTAAAAACGGTGAGCCGGCAGTTCGATGGCGCGCACGTCGCCTTCGCTGTCGTGGCCGCTGATGACCAGCGGGAAGCGTTGCAGATCGACGACGAATTCCGGATTGACGCCGAAGTTGCAGTGGTAGCCTTCATGGGTGTTCAGGCTGCCGTAGGCCCGTGCGACGCGGGTGTCGGGCTGGAAAACGATGTCGCCGGTTTTTTCCACCAGCGAGCAGCTAAGCGGAGCGATCACCAGCCGGCCACCGCTGTCGGTTTCCGCATGACCGGCGTCGTGCCAGCCCATCACGTTGCGGGCGTACTCGACGATCGCGTATTGAAAACCGCCGCAGGAGCCGAGGAACGGCACGTCGTTTTCCCGCGCATGACGGATCGCCATAAAGGCACCGTCGTCGTGACGATACGGGCTGCCCGGCACCACCCAGATGGCGTCGAAATCTTGTAGGACGTCGGGGGAGGTCAGGGTGTCGGTCGGTAGCCACTGGGGCTGCACGTCGATATCGAGGTGGGCGGCGGTGAGCTGGAGCGCTACGGGGATGGCCTGATGGGCCACGGCTTGCGGGGTGTAATCACCGACCAGAGCAATGCGGACTTGAGCTTTCATCATTTCCTTTCCTGTGCGGGTAAAAAAGGAGATTACAGGAAAGCGGGATCGTGAACCGCAGATTTTTTAAACGCTGCGCACAAAAAAGCCCGGCGTCGGCCGGGCTGGAAAAAGGGGTCAGTACAGCGACGGCGCGCCGACCGGCCGGGTTTTGAAGCGGCGGTGCAGCCACAGATATTGCTCCGGTGCCCGCAGGATCTCTTTCTCGATCACTTTGTTCATATAGGCCGCCGCCGCCTGTTCGTCGCTGAGCGGATAGTCTTCCAGGGCCGGTTGAATCAGCAGGTCGTAACCGCGGCCCCCTTCGCGGCGGATCAGCACCACCGGCACCAGCGCCGGGTTGGCCATGCGCGCCAGCATAAAGGTGCCGCTGGTGGTCGCGGCCTGATCGACGGCGAACAGCGGGGCGAATACGCTGCCGCGCGGGCCGTAGTCCTGATCCGGCGCGAACCACACCGCCTCGCCGCGCTTGAGTGCGTGCACCATGCCGCGCAGATCCTTGCGATCGATCATCGCCTTGTTGGAGCGCATACGGCCCTTGGTCTGGGCCCACTCCATCGCTTTGTTGTTGTGTGGGCGGTACATCGCCATCATCGGCTGACACAGGCCCATAGCCCGGCCGCCCAGCTCCAGCGACATAAAGTGCACGCCGATCACCAGCACGCCGCGATCGTCACGCTGCGCCAGGTTGAGGTGGTTGATGCCGGAGACGTTGAACCAGCGCTTGACGCGTTTATCCGGCCAGAACCAGGCCATGCCGGTTTCCAACAGGCCCATGCCGAGCGATTCGAAGTTGCCCACCACTTTGTGCTCGCGCTGCGCTTCGTCCATCTCGGGGAAGCACAGCTCGAGGTTGCGGCGGGTGATGGCGACGCGACGCTTGAGAAAACGCATCGAGGTACGCCCCATCCACACCCCCAGCCGGTAAAGCAACGGATAGGGGAGCTGGACCAGCAGGAACAGCAGGGCGAGGCCGAACCAGGTGAGCCAGTAGCGCGGGTGCAGCAAGGCCAGTTGAAATGCTTTGGCTGATTTCATAGAAACTCGTTTTATACGTTAAAAAGGGGCAGCAAGCTGTAACGCATAAAGGTTCCACTCGATAGCGATACGACCACTCAGACACCCGGGCACGACCAGGGTTTAGTCGGGATTCCATAATTGACTAAACATTTACATTCGAAGGGCGGTTTGCGCTGCTATCAGGCTTCGGAGGGATAGCTGTTGGCCAGCGGAGGCGGCTCTAGGAATGCTTATGCTAGCACAGGGTACGGGGTGTGGCGGAAGAGGGGCATGCGAATATTCTCATTCGCGTTGCCCCTAAGTTGAAGATTGGCGCGTTTTATAGGCTGGGAATGATAATCGCGGCGAAGATTGCAGCGATCACCAGCCATTTCAGCAGGTAGTAACCGCGGCGGTTGCGTGCTTTCAGGCGCTGACCGGCATCGCGCACCGCGTTGACGTATTTGAAGATGCGGTTGATGCCGCCGGTGCGGTCCTGGTCGTCGTTCGGCGAGCTGGCCGCAGACATCAGCGTAGAGCCGACCCAGTGGTTGACCGCCTGCGCCCAGCGCCACTTCATCGGCCGCTCGACGTCGCAAAACAGAATGATGCGCGTCTGGTCGGTGTCGTTCTGTGCCCAGTGCACGTAGGTTTCGTCGAAGATCACCGCCTCGCCGTCACGCCAGCTGTGCTGTTCGCCATCCACTTCGATGAAGCAGCGATCGTCGTTGGGCGTCATCAGCCCCAGGTGATAGCGCACCGAGCCGGCGTAAGGGTCGCGGTGTTTACCCAAATGGCTGCCGGGCGGCAGCTCGGCGAACATCGCCGCCTTGACCGACGGGATGCGGTTGAGCAGCTCGACGGTTTGCGGGCACAGCGTCTGCGCCGAAGGGTGACTGTCGCTGTACCATTTCAGATAGAAACGTTTCCAGCCGCGTTTGAAGAAGGTGTTGAAGCCGGCATCGTTGTGCGACTGCGCCTTTTTGATGTGATCCTGCAGGCGCACCGCTTCTTCGCGGATCACCTGCCAGTTGTCGGTCAGCGTCTGCAGCTCCGGGAAGCCTTTTTCGTCGAAATAGGGCTGTTTGGCGGGCAAACGGGAGAAACCGGTCATAAACATGTTGATCGGCCCCATAAAGGTGGAGTGATCGAACAGTTGGCGGGTAACCTTTTGTTTCTCTTTGCCGCGGGAGTGCGCGTAGAAGAAGCTGACGATGAAAATGCCGATAATGATCGCGGCAACCATAGAATCCATCCCTGTTAATGCTTGTTAAAAATTCATACAAATTATAGTTTTGTGACAGGAAAAATTTAACGTTTTCGTGCTTTTTGACCGGGATTCGCTCGAACGGCATAAAAAAATGAGAAATTTATTTTTAATAAAATTTTATATCGATTTTTTTGGTTTTAGTCCTATTCTTAAATCGTTCAAGGGGCGTTTCATGCCATCTTGTTTCATGACGAATGGCACGTATCTGAAAAAAGAGGGACTTATGAAGAAATCAATCATTGCCTTGTCTGCACTGCTGCTCGCTTCCCCGGTGTTCGCCGCTGAGACCGCGACCGACACCGCCGCTCACGCCAGCAACGAGGTCGTTGCCGAAGCGCACAAAGGGGCGGATACCGCCAAAGAAAAGCTGCACCAGTCTCAGGACAAGGGTGAAGAGCTGAAGCTGAAAGCCAAGCACGCCGCTGAAGGCAAGAGCGACAGCGTCGGCAGCAAAGTGAGCGAAGGCTCGCAAAAGGCCTGGCACTCCACCAAACAGGGTACGGAGAAGGCTTGGGATAAGACCAAGCAAGGGGCGGAAAGCCTCAAGAACAAAGCGACCGAGTAATTTGCTGTCGTCACAACAAGAGGGCCGGGTTTCCGGCCTTTTTTTATGGTTATAATCCGCCACGCTGATGTCGTGCTTTGTCGCCCTGATTAAAACGTGAGAGTATCCTTCATCGATTGGTGACTCCGTCGTAAGTAAGAAGGAAGCCCTATGAGGCCCTATTGGGTAAGGCGTTTATTTACACCTCCGCCAACCTGGACAGGCAGAGCATCGGTTATTTTGGGTCTGCTGGTGTTTGTGGTGTTGAGCGGGCTGGATAGCCTGGGTGTGGAGTTGGACGGGTGGAAGCGCTACGTGATGATCGCGGGCGTGGCGGGTATTTGCTATTTCATTGCCGGATATATTGATAAGCGCATTCCGCGTAAAGCCCCGCCAATGTAGGCACAGGCCAGAAAAAGAAAAAGGCGCTTATCAAATGAGATAAAGCGCCTTTTCAACACGTTAACTGACTAGTATCAGTTCATGCCGTATTTTTTCAGCTTCTTACGCAGCGTGCCGCGGTTGATGCCCATCATCAGGGCTGCGCGGGTCTGGTTGCCACGGGTGTATTGCATCACCATGTCCAACAGTGGCTGTTCAACTTCAGCCAGTACCAGCTCATACAGGTCATTTACGTCTTGACCGTTCAGTTGAGCAAAATAGTTCTTCAGTGCTTGTTTAACCGAGTCACGCAGAGGCTTTTGAGTCACCTGATCTTGTGAGTTAACGGTAGAAACGGTCAGTACGTCAGAATTTACGCGTTGTTCGAACATAGTTCTGTCAGCTCTTTTTTTACGCTAAGATTTTCGAAATATGCCTCCAACGCCTCCAGCTGTTCGCTGGCATCCTCTATGGCGTTGAATGTGCGCCGAAACTGGTCATTCGGAGCGTGTTCCTGGAGATACCAGGACACGTGCTTACGAGCAATCCGGAATCCCTTGCCTTGGCCATAGAAGCCGTGCAATTCCCGAATGTGCCCAATCAACAAGCGCTTCACCTCGCCAAGCGGCAGCGGCGGCAGCAGCTCCCCAGTGTCCAGATAATGCTGGATTTCCCGGAAGATCCAGGGTCTCCCCTGAGCAGCGCGGCCTATCATCAGGGCGTCGGCCCCGGTGTAGTCGAGCACTGCTCTGGCTTTATGCGGGTCAGTAATATCCCCATTCGCGATAATCGGAATGGAAACACTCTGCTTAACTGCCCGAATGCTGTCGTATTCCGCGTCGCCGTTAAACAGACAGGCGCGGGTTCGGCCGTGAATCGTCAGGGCCTGAATACCACAGTCTTCGGCCAGTTGGGCAATCTCTACACAGTTACGATGCTCTGGCGCCCAGCCGGTGCGAATCTTCAGCGTTACCGGCACATCCACCGCGTCAACCACCGCGTGGAGGATCCGTTTTACCAGATCCGGGTACTGCAACAAGGCGGACCCGGCAAGCTTCCGGTTCACTTTTTTGGCAGGGCATCCCATATTGATGTCGATGATCTGCGCGCCGCTGGCCACGTTGATACGCGCGGCGGCGGCCATATCATCAGGATCGCATCCGGCAATCTGCACGGAGCGGATCCCTGGTTCATCGCTATGCACCATACGCAGACGCGACTTATCCGTCCGCCACACCTCCGGGTTGGAGGAGAGCATTTCGGATACAGCCATCCCAGCACCCATTGCATGACAGAGGGTTCTGAACGGGCGATCTGTAATACCGGCCATCGGGGCCGCAATCAGGCAATTAGTAAGCTGGTGGTGTCCAATGCGCATAGACAAAGAGTGACCATACTGTGTCCGCAAGGGCGCGTATATTACGCATTTTTGCGTCGAGATGAAAGGCCAAACTTTAACCAATTGGCCCGATATTAGGACGAAAAATACGCTACGCGGTGATTCATAAAAATATTATATATATTTTACAATAAGTTGACGAAAAGTGCTTATTTTGTGTGCGGCAAAATATTCGCCTTTGCGCAGAATATTATCTGCATTCACCCGCGTTTTTTGCCGAGATAGCCTGTCTGGAAGGCGCATTGTCAGGGCGATCCGTCGTTGAGCGGCGAAAAATTGCATAAAATTTTGTCTCGCCCGCAGGCCGATCGTCAGGCAAAAAAAATCCACCGGTGCAGGGCCGGTGGATGAGGGGGCAATAGACCGTGACGCTTACTTGCGGCGGCCGGTGATGCGACACCACTCTTCACGCTCGGCGACCGGGTCGAGCGTGAACTTCTCTTCGTAGGCTTGCGCAACGCTGCTGGCCTGGCTGGCCAGCACGCCGGACAGCCCCAGATGACCACCGGCCTTCGGCAGGCAGCCGATCAGCGGCGCCAGCTCGCGCAGCGGGCCGGCGAGGATGTTGGCGACCACCACGTCAGCCAGCAGGTCCGCCGGCTGGTCTTTCGGCAGATATAGCTCCAGACGCTCTGAAACGCCGTTACGCTGCGCGTTGTCGCGGCTGGCCTGAATGGCCTGTGGATCGATGTCGATGCCGATAGCGCGCGCTGCACCCAGCTTCAGGGCGGCGATTGCCAGGATGCCGGAACCGCAACCGAAGTCGATAACGGTTTTGCCGGCCAGATCGAGGCCGTCCAGCCACTGCAGGCACAGCGCCGTGGTCGGGTGGGTGCCGGTGCCGAACGCCAGGCCCGGATCGAGCATCACGTTGACCGCGTCGGGATCCGGCACGTCACGCCAGCTCGGGCAGATCCACAAGCGCTCGCCGAAGCGCATCGGGTGGAAGTTGTCCATCCACTCGCGCTCCCAGTCCTTGTCTTCCAGCTGTTCTATCTTGTGGCGGAAACCGGCGCCCAGCAGCGGGTGCTGTTCCAGCATCGCCACCACCTCGGCCATATCGGTTTCCGCGTCGTACAGGCCGATCACGTCGGTATCGCCCCACAGCAGGGTTTCACCCGGCAAGGGTTCGAACACCGGGTTGTCGTGGGTGTCCTGGAAGGTCACCGACACGGCGCCGCTTTCCACCAGCGCGTCGCTCAGGTCTTCCGCCTGGCTGCCGGTGGTGTTCAGTTTGAGTTGGATCCAAGGCATAGCAATTCTCTTCAAGAAGATAATGATGACGCCGCCCGGCGCTTTTCGCCGACGACGTTACCGAGATAAAACGCCAACAGGCTGAGCAACAGCGAAGGCACGATAGGGTGCAGCCCCGCCGGCTGCAGGTTGAAGCTGGCCAATAGCGTATAGCATACCGCACCCGACACCATTGAGCTAAGCGCTCCCTGAGCATTGGCGCGTTCCCAATACAGGCCCAGCACCAACGGCCACAGGAACACCGCCTCCAGCCCGCCGAAAGCCAGCAGGTTGAGCCAGATGATCATCTCCGGCGGTCGCCAGGCCGCCAGCAGCACCAGCAGGCCAAGGATCAGCGTGGTCAGGCTGGAGAAGCGCTTGATCAACCGCTCGTTGTGGATCTGCTGCGGCCGCACGCCCAGGTAGAGATCCTTGATGATGGTGGCGGAGGATTGCAGCAGCTGGGCGTTGATGGTCGACATGATCGCCGCCATCGGCGCCGCCAAAAAGATCCCGGCGGCGTACGGCGGCAGCACGGTGATCATCAGCGTCGGGATCACCTGATCGGGGATCTTGAGATCCGGCAACACTGCGCGGCCGAGCGCGCCGGCCAGGTGCATGCCGAACATCAGCACCGCCACCACCACGGTGCCGAGCAGAATGCCGCGATGCACCGCCTTGCTGTCCTTGTAGGAGATACAGCGCACGGCGGTGTGCGGCAGGCCGATCACCCCGAAGCACACCAGGATCCAGAACGACGCCATAAACGGCAGGCTGAGGATCTGATCGCCGCCCTGCGGCGACACCAGCGCCGGATCGATCTGCTGCAGCTTGTGCACCGCGCTGTCCAGTCCGCCGGCGGCGTGGATCACCGCCACCAGCAGCAGCACGGTGCCGAGCAGCATCACCAGCCCCTGCATGGCGTCGTTCAGCACGCTGGCGCGGAAGCCGCCGAAGGCGGTGTACAGCGCGATGCTGATGCCGAAGATCAGCAGGCCGGTGTCGTAAGGAATGCCGGCGGCGGTCTCCAGCAGGCGGGCGCCGCCGATAAACTGCACCGTCATGGCGCCGAGAAACGCCACCAACAGGCTGAGGCTGGCCAGCCACACCAGCAGGCGGCTTTGGTAGCGGCCATACAGCATGTCATTGAGGGTGATGGCGTTGTAGCGCCGCGCCAGGATGGCGAATTTCTTGCCCAGCACCCCGAGCGACAGCCACACCGCCGGCAGCTGAATCATCGCCAGCAGCACCCAGCCCAGGCCGTATTTGTAGGCGGCGCCGGGGCCGCCGATAAACGAACTGGCGCTGATGTAGGTGGCGGTCAGGGTCATCGCCAGCACAAAGCCGCCCATCGAGCGGTTGCCGAGGAAGTATTCGCTGAGGAAATTCCCGCTCTGGCGGCGGCTGTAGGCGTACACCGACAGGCCGAACACCAGCAGCAGGTAGGCGACCAGCGGCAGGATCACTTCAGTTTGCATCGCGGTCCTCCAGCGAAATGTCGCGGAACACCGTGCGCACCATCAGCCAGCACAGGCCGATGAACAGCAGCGGCACCAGCAGGCAGGCCATTTCGAACCAGTGCGGCAGGCCGGTGACGCCGATAGCGCTGTCCGGCAGATAGGCCGCCAGCCCCCAGGCCAGCAGGTAGAGCAGCGTCAGCCCCAGCGCCCAACGCGCTTCGCGGTGCGCCTGGATAAAACGTTTGTCCATCCGTGTCTCCCATAGGTTTACGGTGATGGATTCATCAAAGGTAGGGAATTTTACGGCATGACGGCGTTTTGCCAAGCCGTTACTGGCGGTAATGCCAAAGAAAAAGGCCGGTGATTAACCGGCCTTTCGTCAGACGATGCTGCGTGGCTGCCTTAGGTTTCCTGCAGACCCAGCTTCTTCTCCAGATAGTGGATGTTGGTGCCACCGTGCTGGAAGTTTTCGTCGTTCATGATCTTCTGCTGCAGCTCAACGTTGGTTTTGATGCCGTCGATGATCAGTTCAGCCAGGGCGTTCTTCATGCGGGCAATCGCCACGTCACGGTTTTCGCCGAAGGTGATCAGTTTGCCGATCATGGAGTCATAGTACGGCGGTACGGTATAACCGGCGTAGATATGAGATTCCCAACGCACGCCGAAACCGCCTGGCGCGTGGAAGCGGGTGATCTTGCCCGGGCTCGGCAGGAAGGTGTTCGGATCTTCGGCGTTGATACGGCATTCTACCGCGTGGCCGTGGATCTTCACTTCTTCCTGTTTGATCGACAGTGGTTGACCGGCAGCGATGCGCAGCTGCTCTTTGATCAGATCCACGCCGGTGATCATTTCGGTAACCGGGTGCTCTACCTGAATACGGGTGTTCATTTCGATGAAATAGAACTCGCCGTTTTCATACAGGAACTCGAAGGTACCCGCACCGCGGTAGCCGATTTCCACGCAGGCTTTCGAGCAGCGCTCGCCGATGTAACGGCGCATTTCGCTGGTGATGCCCGGTGCCGGCGCTTCTTCGACCACTTTCTGGTGGCGGCGCTGCATGGAGCAGTCGCGCTCGGCCAGATAGATGGCGTTGCCCTGGCCGTCGGCCAATACCTGAATCTCGATGTGGCGCGGATTCTCCAGGTATTTTTCCATGTACACCATGTCGTTGTTGAAAGCCGCTTTGGCTTCCGCTTTCGTCATGTTGATGGACTGCTCAAGGTCTTTGTCGCTGCGCACGACGCGCATGCCGCGACCGCCGCCGCCGCCGGACGCCTTGATGATCACCGGATAACCGATGCGCTTGGCGAAGGCACGGTTTTTATCCATGTCGTCGGTCAGCGGGCCGTCGGAGCCCGGTACGCAAGGCACGCCGGCTTTCTTCATGGCGTTGATCGCGGAAACCTTGTCGCCCATCAGGCGGATGGTTTCGGCTTTCGGGCCGATGAAGATGAAGCCGGAGCGTTCAACCTGCTCGGCGAAGTCGGCGTTCTCAGACAGGAAGCCGTAGCCCGGGTGGATCGCCACGGCGCCGGTGATTTCCGCCGCCGAGATGATGGCCGGGATGTTCAGGTAGCTTTTTACCGATGGTGCAGGACCGATGCAGACGGTCTCGTCGGCCAGCAGCACGTGTTTCAGATCGCGGTCGGCCGCGGAGTGAACCGCAACGGTCTTGATGCCCAGTTCTTTACAGGCACGCAGGATGCGAAGCGCGATCTCGCCGCGGTTGGCGATAACAATTTTATCAAGCATGGGGGCGCCTCGTTATTCGATGACGACCAGCGGCTCGTCATATTCGACCGGCTGGCCGTTTTCCACCAGGATGGCTTTCACGACGCCGGACTTGTCCGCTTCGATCTGGTTCATCATTTTCATGGCTTCAACGATGCACAGGGTATCGCCGGCGTTCACTTTCTGGCCCACTTCCACGAAGGCTTTCGCGTCCGGGCTTGGGGTGCGGTAGAAGGTGCCTACCATTGGCGAACGAACGACGTGGCCACTCATGGCCGCCGGTGCCGCCGGGGTTTCTGCCGCAGGTGCGGTAGCAACGGCGGCAGCCAGGGCCGGCTGCTGCTGTGCCGGCATCGCATAGGCCTGCTGCATGACAGGGTAAGCCTGCGCCGGTGCGGCACGGCTGATGCGAACCGATTCTTCGCCTTCAGAGATTTCCAGTTCAGAAATGCCTGATTCTTCAACCAGTTCGATCAGTTTCTTGATTTTACGAATATCCATGAGTGTGATTCCGTACTCTTTTTGTGGAGCAATTAGTGGGTTTTCGACAGACGGTTAACCGCTGCCTGTAAAGCGAAAGCGTAGCCATCCGCGCCGAGGCCGCAAATCACGCCTACCGCCACGTCTGAGAGATAGGAGTGATGGCGGAAAGGTTCGCGGGCGTGCACGTTGGACAGGTGGATCTCGATGAACGGGATCTGCACCGCCAGCAACGCATCGCGCAGCGCCACGCTGGTATGCGTGAACGCCGCCGGGTTTATCAGAATGAAATCGGTGTTGCCTCGCGCCTGATGAATGCGATCGATCAGCTGATGCTCGGCGTTGGATTGCAGATGGCTCAGGGTAATATCCAATGCGGATGCCTGGTTTTCCAATCCGTTAACAATCTCTGTCAGCGTCGTGCTGCCGTACTTCTCCGGCTCACGCGTCCCCAGCAGATTGAGATTGGGGCCGTTCAGAAGCAAAATGTGAAACTTATCCGCCATTGTGCTGGTATCTCCGGCAATAAAACCATCATCGTAGAAAATAACCCGATGTTATCGATTTGTCACCTGTTAAGGGGCCAATTCACTCTGAGAACAGAAACAAGGTCGGGCATTATAACGATATCGTAGCAATTCGCAGCTAAATACTGGTCTTATCAGCGAAGATATTCAACCCCAAATCGACGAACTCGGGGATCCGTGACAGGAATATGAGCGCTGGAACACAGAAAAAGTTCCGGCCGGCGGCGCGTGTTTTTCAACGACAATAACGCGCGCCGCCGCGTGATTCAGCGCCACCAGGCGCGGAATTTCTTGTAACGCAGGCCCAACAGCGCCACCGCCAGCAGCGCGTAGATGAACGGCTGGGGGGAAAACGTTTTGACCGACCACAGGTAGTGGATGGGGGCGAGGATCGCCGCCAGATAGACGAAGTTGTGCAACATTTGCCATTTGGCGCCCAGTTTGCGCATCGCCCACAGCGTCGAGGTGGCCGCCAGCGCCAGCAGGATCAGCCAGGTGAGGATGCCGAGCGTCAGGTAAGGTCGGTTCACCAGCTCGCTGCCCAGCAGGCCGAGGTTGCTCAGCCCCAGCTCCAGCGTGGAGTAGCTTATCAGGTGCAGCGTGCCCCAGGCAAAGCACCACAGCCCCACCAGACGGCGGCAGCGGATCAGCAGTGGCTGGCGGGCATAGCGCGCCAGCGGGGCGATCATCAGCGTGGCCAGCAGCAGTTTCAGCGTCATCCTGCCGGTAAAATGTTGGATGTCCTTGGACGGATCGGCGCTGAACCAGCCTTGATCCACCGCCAGCACCAACCACAGAAAGGGCAAAAACGCCGCCAGATGCAGGGCGGCTTTCAGCCATTTGATATGAACAGGCGTCAGGCGCACTTAGAAATTCTCCCGCAAATCCATGCCGCGATACAGCGACGCCACCTGATCGGCATAGCCGTTGAACAGCAGCGTCGGTTGGCGTTTGACGTCGAGAATGCCGCCGGAGCCGATGAAGCGCTCGGTGGCCTGCGACCAGCGCGGATGATCGACGTGCGGGTTCACGTTGGCATAAAAACCGTACTCGTTCGGCGCGGATTGGTTCCAGGTGGTCGGCGGCTGATCGCGCACCAGACGGATATGCACGATCGATTTGATGCCTTTGAAGCCGTATTTCCACGGCGTGATCAGCCGCAGCGGCGCGCCGTTTTGCGGCGGCAGGGTTTTGCCGTACACGCCGACGGTCAGCAGCGCCAGCGGATGCATCGCCTCGTCCAACCGCAGCCCTTCGACGTAGGGGTACTTCAGGCCGCCACCGATAAAGCGATCTTTCTGGCCTGGCATCTGCTCCGGATCGTACAGCGTCTGGAAGGCCACGTAGCGCGCGTTGCTGTTCGGCTCGGCCAGCTTGAGAAGCTTGCCCAGTTCGAAACCGATCCACGGCACCACCATCGACCACGCCTCGACGCAGCGCATGCGATAAATGCGCTGTTCCAGCGGGAAACGCTTCATCAGATCGTCGATATCCAGCGTTATCGGCTTTGCCACTTCGCCGTCGATGCGCACTTTCCAGCCTTCGGTTTTCAGCCCGCCGGCGTTGGCGGCCGGATCGGCTTTGTCGAGGCCGAATTCATAGAAGTTGTTGTAGCCGGTGACCTTGTCTTCCGGCGTCATTGCCAGCTGCGCCTGCCAGGCGGCCGGCTTGCTGAATTCCAGCGCTTTGCCCGGCGGCGCCTTGGGGCGATCGTTGCCTTTGAACCACGACAGCAGGTCCGCCCGTGCGCCGGTAGGCAGCGCCAGCGTAGCGGCGGTGATGCCGAGCGCCTGCAGCACTTTGCGCCGCTGGTGGAACACGCTCTCCGGCGTGACGTCGGCCTCGGTCAATTTCGGGTGTTTGTTCATGCTTATGTTCTCCGCGACTGATTCCCGCCGCCTGCGAGCGGCTAACGGGTCTCCATGAAATAAGCATGGCGCTAAAGCCGGCCGGAAGCGAGGGGACACGGGAAAATATGAAATTTCGCAGAAGCGGGTGAACCCCCGTTGCCGGGGGGAGAAGGTCAGCGGATTTTCACCAGGGTGCGGCCGGTGATTTGGTTGTTCAGCAGCGCGGCGGCGGTGGCCGGCGCCTGCTCGAGGGTGATTTCATGCGTGGCCTGCTGATAGAAGCTGTCCGGCAGAATACCGGCCAGCCGCTCCCAGGCGGTTTGGCGGCGGTGCAGCGGCGTATGTACCGAATCCACGCCCTGCAGACGCACGTTGCGCAGAATGAACGGCATCACGGTGGTCGGCAGCTGATAACCGCCCGCCAGGCCGCAGGCGGCGACGGTGCCGTTATAGTTCATCTGCGCCAGCACCCGCGCCAGCAGTTTGTCGCCGACGGTGTCCACCGCACCGGCCCACAGCTGTTTCTCCAGCGGGCGCGGCGTGTCGATATAGCCATCGCGCGACATCACCTCTTTGGCGCCGAGCGCTTTCAGGTAGTCGGTATTGCTGTCGCGGCCGCTGATGGCGGTCACCCGATAGCCCAACGCCGCCAGCAGGGCGATGGCGGTGCTGCCCACGCCGCCGCTGGCGCCGGTCACCAGAATATCGCCGTCGTCCGGGTGCACGCCGCCTTCCTCCAGCGCCATGACGCACAGCATGGCGGTAAAGCCGGCGGTGCCGATGATCATCGCCTTGCGCTCATCCAGGCCGTTCGGCAGCGGTACCAGCCATTCGCCCGAGACGCGCGCCTGCTCGGCCAGGCCGCCCCAGTGATGTTCACCTACGCCCCAGCCGGTGAGCACCACGCTTTGCCCCTCTTTGAAGCGATCGTCGCGGCTGTGGCGCACGGTGCCGGCGAAATCGATGCCCGGCACCATCGGGAAGTTGCGCACGATCTTGCCTTTGCCGGTGATCGCCAGCGCATCCTTATAATTTAGGCTGGACCAGTTGATGTCGACGGTGACATCGCCTTCCGGCAACCGATCGCTGCCGATATCTTTGATTTGAGCCAGAGTTTGGTCGTCTTGTTGTTCCAATAACAGTGCACGCATGTCACTCTTCCTCTCGTTTACACTTTTCTATCAATGGCTGAATCACATTTATTTGACTATATGCATAATAAGCGGCCCAAGTCCTGATAAAGGACAAAAACGGCGCTTGCAGGTTTAATTCTTCAGCAAGGCTTGTTAGGGTTGGACGGCCCCTTTTAGCTAAAGGGTGAACACTCACTTAACCATAGCGGACAAGGCACAGGGATGCGATTTACCACCAAACTCTCTGCATTGATCACTCTGTTGGTCGCGCTGGCGATGTTTTTGATGCTGATGGGATGCTCATACAGCTTCTTTTACGTTACCCAGGATCGCCAGGAGCGTCGCTTTGATTCGCTGGTTACCTCTCTCGATCAGGCCATGTTGCACGAATCGCCGCGCGATCAGGAGAAATGGTTGCCGATCGTCATGCGCCCGCTCGGCATCGTGTCGATCCGCGTAGAGGCCGGCACCAGCCAGTTTCTCAACTATAAATTGCCGACGCTAAAAAAAGAGCCCTGGGATACGCTGAACGGCTATCGTCAGGTCTCGCGCCCCCTGTTGCAACATCCGGGCAGCACGCTGTACATCACTTACCTCGATCCCTTCGCCAGCGACGTGCGCACGTTGCAGTCCACCGCCGCCGTCACGCTGTCGATCGTCGTCATGGTGGTGGTTTTGCTGTTCAGCCTGCGCTGGCTGCGTGAGCAGGCCGACGGTGAAGATCGCCTGGAACGACGCGCGCGGCGCATTCTGAACGGCGAGCGTGAAAACGTCATGCAGGGCGACGTGCGTGAGTGGCCGGCCAACGTCAGCGGCGCGCTCGATCGCCTGCTGGCCGATCTGGCGGAAGCGCGGGAAGAGCGCAGCCGGGTCGATACGCTGATCCGCGCCTTCGCCGCGCAGGACGCCAAAACCGGGTTGAATAATCGCCTGTTCTTCGATAATCAATTGACCACTCAGCTGGAAGACGAAGGTTCGCACGGCATCGTGATGATGGTGCGGCTGCCCGATTTCGAGACCCTGCGCGACACGCACGGCAGCGTGGCGGTCCAGGAGCTGATGTATTCGCTGGTTAACCTGCTGTCTACCTTTGTGATGCGCTACCCCTCGGCGCTGCTGGCGCGCTATTTCCACAGCGATTTTACCGTGCTGTTGCCGCATCGAACCCTGAAGGAGGCCGACGGCATCGCGTCACAGCTGGTCAACGCCATCGATGCCTTGCCTTCCACGGCGTTGATCGATCGTGAGGCCTTCCTGCACATCGGCATCGTGGCGTACCGCAGCGGCCAAACCACGGAGCAGGTGATCGATTACGCGGAGCAGGCGACGCGCCACGCGACGCTGCAGGGCGAAAACGGCTGGTATGTGTACGACAGCCAGGTTCCGGAAAAGGGGCGCGGCAGCGTCAAGTGGCGCACGTTGCTGGAACAGGTACTGGCGCGCGGCGGCCCGCGGCTGTATCAGAAACCGGCGGTGACCGTGGCAGGCGAGGTACACCATCTTGAGATCATGAGCCGGATTTATGACGGCTCCCAGGAGTTGCTGCCGGCGGAATATATGCCGCTGGTGCAGCAGCTGGGGTTGGCGGAGAGTTACGATCGCCAACAGGTGAGCCGCATCATCCCCTTGCTGGCGCAATGGCCTGAGGAAACGCTGGCGTTTCCGCTGTGCGTCGACTCGATTTTGCAGCGTTCTTTCCAGCGCTGGCTGCGCGATACGCTGTTGCAGTGCGAAAAAAGTCAGCGTAGGCGAATTCTGATTGAACTTGCGGAGGCAGATGTGTGTCAACATATCGACCGTTTGCGTCCGGTGCTGAAGTTGCTGTCAGGGCTGGGCTGCCGCCTCGCGGTGTCCAAAGCGGGTTTAACCGTGGTCAGTACGTCCTATATCAAGTCGTTGCAGGTGGAGATCGTCAAGCTCCACCCGGGGCTGGTGCGGAGTATCGATAAGCGGGACGAAAATCAGCTGTTCGTGCAGAGCCTCACCGGCGCCTGCGCGGGCACGCACGCGCAGGTGTTCGCCGCCAGCGTACGCACGCGCAACGAGTGGCAGACGCTGAAAGAGCGTGGTATCCACGGCGGGCAGGGCGACTTTTTTGCGTCGCCGGAACCGATCGACGTGGGGCGTAAAAAATATTCACGTCGTTATCGTGTTTAAGCTGATTGCCGGACAAAAATTGACGTAGAATGAACGCCGGCTCCATCTGGGCCATGTCACCCGTCATTTTGGAGTTTTCTCCAATCTGCCTGCGACAACGACGCCTATTTGAGATAGGCTCTTGTCAGCTTTTATCTGGTTGACGTTGGTAGGTGCTTACCATCGGCGGCAATCAGGGAATATGTTAGATTTTATGAGCTGTGTTACGCCGTTTCGTGCGTTGACAGGGTGGTAAACTGAGCCTTTGTTCAGGGAATTCAGGCCTCATCCAATTTCCGTGCATTCGAGCAGAAACAATACAGACTATTTTTCACCGAAGTAGAACGTTTTTGCGCCTTGTCGCTGCTTCGTGTGGTTGGTAAAGTAGGCGGATTTTATTTTCCGCCCCCAGCTTGCAGGATTATCCTTTCGTTATGTTTAAGAAATTTCGTGGCATGTTTTCCAACGACTTGTCCATCGACTTGGGTACCGCCAATACCCTGATTTATGTTAAAGGGCAAGGCATCGTACTGAATGAACCTTCGGTGGTTGCCATTCGCCAGGATCGTGCCGGCTCCCCAAAGAGCGTAGCGGCCGTCGGTCATGACGCCAAACAGATGCTGGGCCGCACCCCCGGCAACATCGCGGCTATTCGCCCGATGAAAGACGGCGTGATCGCCGACTTCTTCGTGACCGAAAAAATGCTGCAGCACTTTATCAAACAGGTTCACAGCAACAGCTTCATGCGCCCAAGCCCGCGCGTGCTGGTCTGTGTGCCGGTCGGCGCAACCCAGGTTGAACGCCGCGCTATCCGCGAGTCCGCCCAAGGGGCCGGCGCGCGTGAAGTGTTCCTGATTGAAGAGCCGATGGCGGCGGCGATCGGCGCAGGTCTGCCGGTTTCCGAAGCGACCGGTTCCATGGTGGTGGATATCGGTGGCGGTACCACGGAAGTGGCGGTGATCTCGCTGAACGGCGTGGTGTACTCCTCTTCCGTGCGCATCGGCGGCGACCGCTTCGATGAAGCCATCATCAATTATGTGCGCCGTAACTACGGCTCGCTGATCGGCGAAGCGACCGCCGAGCGCATCAAGCACGAAATCGGTTCTGCCTATCCGGGCGACGAAGTGCGCGAAATCGAAGTCCGCGGCCGTAACCTGGCCGAAGGCGTACCGCGCGGCTTTACCCTGAACTCCAATGAAATCCTCGAAGCCCTGCAAGAGCCGCTGACCGGCATCGTCAGCGCGGTGATGGTTGCGCTGGAGCAGTGCCCGCCAGAATTGGCCTCCGACATTTCCGAACGTGGTATGGTCTTGACCGGCGGCGGCGCGCTGCTGCGCAACCTCGATCGTCTGCTGATGGAAGAAACCGGTATTCCGGTCGTGGTGGCGGAAGATCCGTTGACCTGCGTAGCGCGCGGTGGCGGCAAGGCGTTGGAAATGATCGACATGCACGGCGGCGATTTGTTCAGCGAAGAATAGTCAGCCCCTGGAAGGAGGAATCGTATCGGATGAATGCGCACAGCGAAAATCGGGTACGGTTCCTCTTTCTGTTGTCGAGGAACTCGCATAATTTATGAAGCCGATTTTTAGCAGGGGGCCTTCCCTGCAACTGCGACTTTTTTTGGCGGTGATCGCGGCCATTGGCCTGATCGTTGCCGACAGCCGGCTCGGCACGTTCGTGAAGATACGCAACTACATGGACACCGCAGTCAGCCCTTTCTATTTTCTGGCCAACGGGCCGCGTAAAGTTTTGGACAGCGTGTCAGAAACGCTGGCCACCCGCCAACAGCTGGAGCTGGAAAACCGAGCTCTGCGGCAGGAACTGCTGCTGAAAAACAGCGATATTCTTCTTCTTGGCCAATTCAAGCAGGAAAACGCCCGCTTGCGCGAGCTGCTGGGTTCCCCGCTGCGCCAGGACGAACACAAGATGGTGACCCAGGTCATCTCCACCGGTTCCGATCCGTACAGCGATCAGGTGGTGATCGACAAAGGGTCGGACAACGGCGTCTATGAAGGCCAGCCGGTGATCAGCGACAAGGGCGTGGTCGGTCAGGTGGTGGCGGTGGCGAAAGTCACCAGCCGCGTGCTGCTGATCTGCGATGCCTCGCACGCGCTGCCGATCCAGGTGCTGCGCAACGATATTCGGGTGATTGCCGCAGGCAGCGGCTGCGCCGACGATCTGCAGCTGGAGCACCTGCCGAACAACACCGATATCCGCGTTGGCGACGTGCTGGTGACCTCCGGCCTCGGCGGCCGCTTCCCGGAAGGCTATCCGGTGGCGGTGGTCTCCTCGGTCAAGGTCGACAACCAGCGCGCTTACACCGTGATTCAGGCGCGGCCGACCGCCGGTCTGCAGCGCTTGCGCTACCTGCTGCTGCTGTGGGGCGCCGATCGCAACGGCGACATGCCGCTGCCGCCGGACGAAGTGCACCGCGTGGCCAATGAACGCCTGATGCAGATGATGCCGCAGGTGCTGCCGCCTGCCGGTTCGGTCGGGCCTCAGCTGCCGGCTCCGGCTACCGGCGTGGCGCCGCAAACCGCCGCTCCGGCGTCTGCCCAGCCTCAAGCTCAGCCTGCCGCGGCGGGAGTGGTGCAATGAACAGCTACCGCAGCCACGGGCGCTGGATAATCTGGCTGTCGTTCCTGGTGGCGTTGGTGCTGCAAATCATGCCGTGGCCGGAGCAAATCTACATGTTCCGGCCTTCCTGGCTGGTGTTGATCCTGATCTACTGGGTAATGGCCTTGCCGCACCGGGTCAACGTCGGCACCGGCTTCGTGCTGGGGTTGATCATGGATCTGATCCTCGGCTCCACGCTGGGCGTGCGCGCGCTGGCGCTGGGTATCATCGCCTACCTGGTGGCGTTCAAATTCCAACTGTTCCGCAATATGGCGCTGTGGCAACAGGCGCTGATCGTCGTGCTGCTGTCGCTGTCGATGGACGTGGTCGTGTTCTGGGCTGAGTTTTTAGTGATCAACGTCTCTTTCCGCCCAGAGGTGTTCTGGAGTAGTGTGGTAAACGGCATTTTGTGGCCGTGGTTGTTCCTGTTGATGCGCAAAATCCGCCGTCAGTTCGCCGTACAGTAAGGGTATCTCAATGACTTCGCTTTATCTGGCCTCCGGCTCCCCACGTCGACGTGAACTGCTGACCCTGCTGGGCGTATCGTTCGACATTCTGCTGACGCATACCGAAGAGCAGCGCCGGGAAGGCGAAGCCGCCGAAGCCTATGTGCGCCGCCTGGCGCAGGACAAGGCCAAAGCGGGTGTAGCGTTGGCGCAGGAAGATCGGCCGGTGCTGGGCGCCGACACCATCGTGGTGCTCAACGGCCGGGTGCTGGAGAAGCCGCGCGACGAAGCCCATGCGGCGGACATGCTGGCGGCCCTGTCCGGCAAACAGCATCAGGTGATGACGGCGGTGGCGATCGCCGATCGCCACGACGTGCGCTGCCAGCTGGTGGTGACCGACGTGACGTTCCGCAGCCTGTCACAACAGGATATCCGCGACTATATTGCTACGGGCGAACCGATGGATAAAGCGGGCGCCTATGGAATTCAAGGAAAGGGTGGTTGTTTCGTCAGAACGATAACCGGGAGTTATCACGCGGTGGTCGGTCTGCCGCTGGTCGAAACACATGAGCTGCTCAGTAATTTTGTCGCATTACGTGATGTAAGAACCGGTTGATGGGCGCTGCCATTATCGACCGGCTCTGAGGAGAAGGCATGACAGCTGAGCTACTGGTTAATATCACACCGTCTGAAACGCGGGTCGCCTATATCGATGGCGGCATTCTGCAAGAGATCCATATCGAACGCGAATCCAAACGCGGCATCGTCGGCAATATCTATAAAGGGCGCGTCAGCCGCGTCTTGCCGGGGATGCAGGCGGCGTTCGTCGACATCGGCCTGGACAAGGCCGCCTTCCTGCACGCCTCCGACATCATGCCGCATACCGAATGCGTCGCCGGCGACGAGCGGAAAAACTTCCACGTGCGCGACATCGCCGAGCTGGTGCGCCAGGGGCAAGACCTGATGGTGCAGGTGGTGAAAGATCCGCTCGGCACCAAGGGCGCGCGCCTGACCACCGACATCACGCTGCCATCGCGCTATCTGGTCTTCATGCCGGGCGCGGCGCACGTCGGCGTTTCACAGCGTATCGACAGCGAAGCCGAGCGTGAGCGCCTGAAATCCATCGTTGCGCCGCACTGCGACGAGCTGGGCGGTTTTATCATCCGCACCGCGGCGGAAGGCATCGGCGAGGAAGAGCTGGCGCAGGATGCCGCGTTCCTTAAACGCCTGTGGACCAAGGTAATGGAGCGCAAGAAGCGCAACCAGACCAAATACAAGCTGTACGGCGAGCTGGCGTTGGCGCAGCGCATCTTGCGCGATTTCGCCGGCGCGGCGCTGGATCGCATCCGCGTCGATTCGCGGCTAACGCACGATCTGCTGGTGGAGTTTACCGGCGAGTACATCCCGGACATTACCAACAAGCTCGAACTCTATACCGGCAGCCAGCCGATTTTCGATCTGTACGATGTGGAAAACGAGATCCAGCGTGCGCTGGAACGCAAGGTGGAGCTGAAGTCCGGCGGCTATCTGATCATCGATCAGACCGAGGCGATGACCACGGTCGACATCAACACCGGCGCCTTCGTCGGCCACCGCAACCTCGACGAAACCATCTTCAATACCAACATCGAGGCGACGCAGGCCATCGCGCGCCAGCTGCGGCTGCGTAACCTGGGCGGCATCATCATCATCGACTTTATCGATATGAACAACGAAGAGCATCGCCGCCGGGTGCTGCACTCGCTGGAGCAGGCGTTGAGTAAAGATCGGGTAAAAACCACGATCAACGGCTTCTCTCAGCTAGGCTTAGTTGAAATGACGCGTAAACGAACGCGTGAAAGCATTGAACATGTGCTCTGTCACGATTGTCCTACTTGCAATGGGCGCGGCACCGTGAAAACGGTGGAAACCGTGTGCTACGAGATCCTGCGCGAGATTGTGCGCGTGCACCATGCTTACGATTCCGATCGCTTCCTGGTGTACGCTTCGGCGGCGGTCGGCGAAGCGCTGAAGAGCGAAGAGTCGCATGCGCTGGCCGAAGTGGAGATCTTCGTCGGCAAACAGGTGAAGGTGCAGATCGAACCGTTGTACAGCCAGGAGCAGTTCGACGTCGTCATGATGTAGCCCGTCCGACATCGTAAGGGCCCGGATGCCGGGCCCGTCAGTGCATAGATATTCCCGTTGCCAGGCAGCGGAGCAAGGAGAACTGCGTGAGGCGACTGCCTGGGATTCTGTTAGCAACAGGCGCCACCCTAATCGTGATTGTGGCGCTGCTGATCAGCGGGCTGCGCCTGATGCTGCCGAAGCTGAACGACTACCGTCCCCAACTGCTGGCGCAGGTGGAGAAGCTGTCCGGCGTGCCCGTGCAGATGGATTTCCTGCAGGGCAGTTGGGAAACGTTCGGCCCACAGCTTGAAGTGCGTAACCTGAGCGTTACGCTGCCCAAAAGCGATGTGCATATCGAACGCGTGACGCTGGCGCTGGACGTGTGGCAATCGCTGCTGCACTGGCGCTGGCAGTTCCGCGATCTGACCTTCTATCAATTCCGGCTCGATCTGAACGCCACGCTGGGCGGCGACCGGCAGGGCGAAGGCCTTGAACCGGGTAAAATCAGCGATCTGATGCTGCGCCAGCTCGATCACTTCGATTTGCGCGACAGCCGTATCTCGTTCCTGACGCCCGCCGGCGCGCGCGCCGAATTCGACATTCCTCAGCTGACCTGGCTCAACGGCCGCGATCGTCACCGCGCCGAGGGGCAGATCAGCCTGTCGACGCTGAACGGCCAACACGGCGTGGTGCAGCTGCGCATGGACCTGCGCGATAATCAGGGCCTGTTGGACACTGGCACGGTCTACCTGCAGGCCGATAACATCGACATGAAACCCTGGTTTACCCGCTGGCTGCGCGCCAACACCGGGCTGGAAAGCGCCGACTTCAGCCTGGCGGCCTGGCTGCAGGTGCAGAACGGCGAGATTGCCGGCGGCCACGCGTTGCTCAAGCAGGGGGCGGCCAACTGGGATACCGGCGCCGCGCAGCACCGGCTGGACGTGGACAATCTGGCGCTGTCGCTGCGCCGCCAGGGCACCGGTTGGCAGCTCGACGTGCCGCAGCTGCGGTTGAGCACCGACGGCCAGGCCTGGCCGCAGGGCACGCTTTCCGCCCTGTGGCTGCCGGAAAACACCGAGTTCATGGGGCCGGCGCAGAATGAAGAGCTGCGGGTGCGCGCGACCAACCTTCAGCTGGAGCGCCTGTCGGCGCTGCTGCCGACCTTCTCGTTCCTCAGCCCGGACGTGCTCGATCGCTGGAACGATCTGCAGCCGCAGGGGACGATGGAGGCCTTGGCGCTGGACATTCCGTTGAACCAGCCGGAAAAGAGCCGTTTCCAGGCGCTGTGGCGCGATGTCAGCTGGCAGCATTGGGAACTGCTGCCGGGCGTCAACCACTTCTCCGGGGCGTTGAGCGGCGGGGTGGAGAACGGCCGCCTGACGCTGGGGCTGGCAGGCAGCACCTTGCCTTACGGCGATATGTTCCGTGCGCCGCTTGAAGTCAGCAGCGCGCGTGGCGCGCTGACCTGGCGTTACAACGAGCGGGGTTGGGAGCTGGCGAGCCAGGGGCTGGACGTCAAGGCGAAGTCGCTGTGGGTCAACGGCGATTTTCGTTATCAGCAGCCGGCCAAGGGCGATCCGTGGCTGAACATTCTGGCGGGCATCCGCCTGTATGACGGCGCCGACGCCTGGCGCTATTTCCCTGAACCGCTGATGGGCAAGCATCTGGTGGACTACCTGAGCGGCGCCATTCAGGGCGGCCAGGTAGATAACGCCACGCTGATTTATTCCGGCGATCCGCAGCACTTCCCGTACCGTAAAAACGAAGGACAGTTTGAAGTCTTCGTGCCGCTGCGCCACGCCACCTTCCAGTTCCAACCGGGCTGGCCGGCGCTGACCGATTTGGCGATCGACCTCGACTTCGCCAACGAGGGGCTGTGGATGCATGCGCCGCAAACCCGGTTGGGCAAGGTGGCGGGCAAAAATATCAGCGCGGTGATCCCGGATTACCTGAAAGAGCGGCTGCTGATCGACGCCGAAGTCGCAGGCGCGGGCAGCGACGTGCACGACTACTTCATGCAGACGCCGTTGCGCGATTCGCTGGGGGCGGCGCTGGATCAGCTGCAGATTGGCGGTGATGTCAGTGGGCGCTTACATCTCGATATCCCCTTGGACGGCGAGCAGGTTAGAGCGACCGGTGAAGTGGCGCTGAACAACAACTCGTTGCTGATCAAGCCGCTGGACAGCGAACTGCAAAAGCTCAGCGGCAAGTTCCGCTTTGACAACGGTAACCTGCAGAGCGACCCGCTGTCGGCCACCTGGTTCGGGCAGCCGGTGGCGGTCAACTTCTCCACGCAGGAAGGCGCTCGCGACTACAAGATTGACGTCGGCCTGAAGGGCGATTGGCAGCCGGGCAAGTTCCCCGGCCTGCCGAAAGAGGCCGCCGATGCGCTCAGCGGCAGCGCGCCCTGGCAGAGCCAGGTGGCCATCACGCTGCCGCATCAGGGCTCGGCCAGCTACGATATCGGCATCGACGCGGATTTGAAGAAAGTGAGCAGTCACTTACCTTCGCCGCTGGACAAACCGCCGGGCGAGGCGTTGCCGGTGAACGTTAAGGTCAAAGGCGGTCTGAACGGCTTCATGTTGACCGGCAGCGCGGGCAAGCAAAACCGCTTCAACAGCGAATGGCGCTTCGACAAAAAACAGGTGAATCTGGCGCGCGCCGCCTGGCAAACCAACGGTGGCGGCACGCCGCCGCTGCCGGCCGGCAAGTCGATGACGCTGAACCTGCCGGCGCTGGACGGCGAGCAGTGGCTGGCGTTGCTGGCGCCGGCGCTGAAACAGGGGGGCGGTAGCGGTCAGGTGGGCGGTTTCAGCTTCCCCACCACCGTGGCGCTGACCACGCCGCAGCTGCTGTTGGGCGGCCAGGCCTGGCATAAGCTGACGCTGTCGGCCGAAAAACAGCTGGGTGCCACCGTGGTGAGCGCCAAGAGCGATGAAGTGGACGGCAGCCTGCGGGTGGCCGATCGCGGGCCGTGGCGCGCCGATATCAACTACCTGTATTACAACCCGCAGTTCGCCGAGACGAAAAACGCGGCGGGCACGCCGACGCCGCCGGCGGAGAAAGTTTCCTTCCGCGACTGGCCTTCGCTGATGCTGCGCTGCAAGTCGTGCTGGGTGCTGGGGCAGAACTTCGGCAGGGTCGAGGCGGATCTGAGCAATCGGGGGGATACCCTGACGCTGGATCACGGCCTGGTCGACACCGGCAAAGGGCGTATGAGCGCCACCGGCCTGTGGAAGCAAAATGCGCAGGATGAGCGCAGCTCGCTGAAAGGCAAGCTGCTCGGCGGCAAAATCGATGAAACCGCCGCCTTCTTCGGCATCACTATCCCGCTGAAAGGCGCGCCTTACGACGTGGACTTCGATCTGTACTGGCACGGCGCGCCGTGGCAGCCGCAGGTCAATACGCTGAGCGGCGCGCTGCAGGTCAAGATGGGCAAGGGCGAGATCGACAGCATGGGCGGCGGCCGCGCCGGTCAGTTGCTGCGATTGGTCAGCTTCGACGCCTTGCTGCGCAAGCTGCAGTTCGATTTCAGCGATACCTTCGGCAAAGGCTTCTACTTTGACTCCATCCGCAGCACCGCCTGGCTGAAAGATGGCATAATGCATACTGATAATCTATTGATCGACGGCTTGGCGGCGGATATCGCCATGAGTGGCCAGATCGATCTGGCGCGCCGCCGTATTGATATGGAGGCGGTGGTGGCGCCGGCGATTTCGGCGACCGTCGGCGTGGCCACGGCGTTTGTGGTGAACCCGATCGTCGGCGCGGCGGTATTTGCCGCCTCGCAGGTGCTGGGGCCGCTGTGGAGCAAGATTTCGCTGATTCGCTACCATATCGGCGGCGATCTCGACCAGCCGAAGATCAATGAGGTACTTCGTAAGGCAAAGGAGGATAAGGCGTCATGAGGAATGCTAACGTTGCGTTGTTGCAGTTGTGCAGTGGCGATCAGGTGCGCGATAACCTGGCCCAGATTGAACAGCAGATCAAACAGCTCAATGCCGGGGTAAAACTGGTCATGACGCCGGAGAACGCGTTGCTGTTCGCCAACTCCGCGGCTTACCGCCAACAGGCGGAAAAACAGGGCGACGGTCCGCTGCAAAACGCGGTGCGCGAGCTGGCGCGCCGCTATGGCGTGTGGTTGCTGGTGGGCTCGATGCCCTTGATCAGCCGCGAAAACCCGGAGCTTATCACCACCAGCAGCCTGTTGTTCGACGAGCAGGGCGAAATCCGCGCCCGCTACGACAAGCTGCACATGTTCGATGTGGACATCAACGATGCGCACGGCCACTACCGCGAGTCGGATACCTACCAGCACGGGCAGCACCTGACGGTAGTGGATACGCCGGTCGGGCGTTTGGGTATGACCATATGCTACGATCTGCGCTTTCCCGCGCTGTTCCAGGCGCTGCGGGCGCAGGGGGCCGAACTGATTTCAGTGCCGGCGGCCTTTACCCGGGTCACCGGCGAGGCGCATTGGGAAATTCTGCTGCGCGCCCGGGCGATCGAGAACCAGTGCATGATCCTGGCGCCGGCGCAGGTGGGGCGCCACGGGCCGACCCGCCGCACCTGGGGCCACACGCTGGCTGTCGACGGCTGGGGCAAGGTGCTGGCTGAGAACGCGGACGCTGTGGCGGCGCTGAAGGTGCGCGTGGACACCGCAAGCCTGAAAAATATTCGTGCGCAGATGCCGGTGCTGCAGCACAACCGATTCCAGACGTCGCTGACGGCGCCGTCTGACAAGTTATCCTCCAATCAAGAGTGAAACCATTATGAGCCTGACGTTTGTCAGTGAGCAGTTACTCGCTACCAACAAGCTGAGTCATCAAGACCTGTACAAGGTACTGGGTCAACTGGCAGAACGCCGTATCGATTACGCCGATCTCTATTTCCAGTCCAGCTATCACGAAGCCTGGGTGATCGAGGACGGCATCATCAAGGATGGCTCTTACAATATCGACCAGGGCGTCGGCGTGCGCGCCGTCAGCGGCGAGAAGACCGGCTTCGCCTATGCCGATCAGATCACCCTGAATGCGCTGCAGCAGAGCGCCCAGGCGGCGCGCAGCATCGTGCGTGAGCAGGGCGCCGGGCGGGCGCACACCCTGGGCGAGATCGGCTATCGGGCGCTGTACCCGCTGCTCGATCCGCTGCAAAGCCTGCCGCGCGAAGAGAAAATTGCCCTGCTGCACCGCGTCGACAAGGTGGCGCGCGCCGCCGATGCTCGGGTGCAGGAAGTGAACGCCAGCATCACTGGCGTTTACGAGCAGGTGTTGGTGGCTGCCACCGACGGCACGCTGGCGGCGGATGTTCGCCCGCTGGTACGCCTCTCCGTCAGCGTGCTGGTGGAGCAGGATGGCAAGCGTGAGCGCGGCTCCAGCGGCGGCGGCGGCCGTTTCGGCTATGGCTACTTCCTGGAAACCGTCGACGGCGACGTGCGCGCCGACGCTTACGCCAAAGAAGCGGTGCGCATGGCGCTGGTCAACCTTGGCGCGGTGGCGGCGCCGGCCGGCAATATGCCGGTGGTGCTGGGGGCCGGCTGGCCGGGTGTGCTGCTGCACGAGGCGGTGGGCCACGGCCTGGAAGGCGACTTCAATCGGCGTGGCACCTCGGTGTTCAGCGGCCATATGGGCGAGCTGGTGGCTTCCGAGCTGTGCACCGTGGTGGATGACGGCACCCTGCAAGGGCGGCGCGGTTCGCTGGCGATCGACGACGAAGGCGTACCGGGCCAGTACAACGTGCTGATCGAAAACGGCGTGCTGAAAGGCTACATGCAGGACAAGCTCAACGCGCGGTTGATGGGCGTCGCGCCGACCGGCAACGGCCGCCGCGAGTCCTACGCGCATCTGCCGATGCCGCGCATGACCAACACCTATATGCTGGCGGGCCAATCGACGCCGGAAGAGATCATCGCCAGTGTCGAATACGGCCTGTACGCGCCGAACTTTGGCGGCGGCCAGGTGGACATCACCTCCGGCAAGTTCGTGTTCTCCACCACCGAAGCCTACCTGATCGAGAAGGGCCGCATCACCAAACCGGTGAAAGGGGCGACGCTGATCGGCTCCGGCATCGAGGCGATGCAGCAGATCTCGATGGTCGGCAACGATCTGGCGCTCGATAAAGGCGTGGGCGTGTGTGGCAAGGAAGGCCAGAGCGTGCCGGTAGGCGTCGGCCAACCGACGCTGAAACTGGATACGCTGACCGTCGGCGGCACAGCGTAATCTTTCCTCAAGGGGCCATGCGCTGGCCCCTTGTTCAGTCCCCACTTTGAGTTTTTTCTCGCCCACGCAAAGAGTGCTGTGCGGCGATGATGCCGAGAAAGATGACGATGGCGTGCTTTGGTGTGTCTACCCGGCGTTGGTTGCTGTTGCTGGGCGTTCTTTCCCTGACGGGCTGCGCCCGTTCCGATGCGCTGTGGGGCGTGGTCGATAAGCTCTGCATGGCCAACTATCAGCAAAAGCGCGATCCGGCCCCGTGTGAGCAGATTTATATGCCGCAGGGGAAAGCGCAGGGCTTTAGCGTGCTGCAAAACCCGCGTTATCCCTATCACTTCATTCTGGTGCCGACGGCGCCGCTTTCCGGCATTGAAAGCCCGCTGCTGCTGGCCGGGGAGCGGACGGACTATTTTGGCTATGCATGGCTGATGCGTTACCGGCTGGCCGCCGAGTATGGCGGGCCGGTGCCGGACGACAGGCTGGGCATGGCGATCAACTCCGCTTATGGCCGCAGCCAGAACCAATTGCATATTCACCTGACCTGTCTGCGCGAAGATGTACGGCGCCAATTACAGGCAGAACGTCCCTATATTCAGGAACAATGGCGACCTTTGCCGGATAAGCTGTTGCGCCACACCTACTATGCCCGCCGCGTGATGCAACCGACCGCGATGGGCATCTACCCGATTAAGGATCTTGCGGATTATTTTCATCTGTCGCCGCAGCAGCTGGCGGAATATGGCGTGGCCGTCGTCCCGACCACGTTTGCCGGCCAACGGGGGTTTATCTTGCTGGCCTCGAAGCGCGGCTGGGACGTTGGCAACCGCGCCTCGGTAGAATCGCTGCTGGATAAAACGTGCGCGATTTTGCCGCGTGAATCTCAAGACGGCAGGTGAGAGCAACACGCTCTCACCTCACTTTTCCTACCTGAACCGCGCATCCCGCGCAAACAGGAAAGCGGCCTCCCGCTGGCGAGCGTCGGCTTCCGCCTGAGCACCCTGGTAGCGCAAGATCATGATCAGCGTGGCGTAGACGTTGGCGTCGATACGGCGCTGCAGATAGGCGTTGGCCCACTGCCGATAGCCGGTCAACAGGGCATCATCACGCGTTTGGTTATAGACCAGCAGCGCGTGAGATTGCTCGTCGAAGGTTTTGCGCTCCCGGTAGATCCAGGCGGCGGCCGGCGGCATCTGCTCGATGCTGTCGATGGTGGCCAGCATGGTGCGCTCCGATTGGGTGAGCGCCATGCGCCCTTGCCAGGCAAAGACCGCCATCACCAGTACGCCGATGGCCGCCATCGCCACCGGTAGGCTCAGGGCTTTGGCGAACGGCAGCGGGCGCGGCTCGCCGGTTTGGCCATCCAGCAGCGCCAGCAGCAGCAGAAACGCCAGCCAATGCGGCGCAGACAGATAGAAAGGGTATTCCAGCTGGGTGTGTACCAGCATTGGCAGCAGCACCAGAAACAGCCCGACGCGCGCACCGGCCGGCTGCTCGCGATCCCGTTGCCAGGCGCGTTTCAACAGCAGCGCGCCGGCGACGAGGACGATAACGATACCCGCCAGCGCCGGCAGGCCGCCCTCAACCCACCAGAGCAGGATTTCATTGTGCGGGTGCCCAGCGACTTCCAACACTTCTCGCCAGGGCATTGTCTGCAGACGGAAGTGCGCGAAGCTGTATTCAAAGCCGCCGTAGCCCCAGCCTAGCAGCGGTTTGGCCAGGATCATACTTAGGGTATCTTGCAGCATTGTCAGACGTGAATAATTGGAGCCTTCGCGTGCGATAAGACCTGAGCGGCCATCCAGGCCAAAGCCGGTGAACAGTACCATCAGGCCAAGGGCGATGCCCAGCAACAGCGCACCGCCGGCCCAGCGGCTCACGGCCGGGTGCTGGCGGGCAAAACGCCACAGCAGCAACGCCGCTGCCAGGGCACCGCCCAGCCAGGCGGCGCGCGACTGGATCAGCACCAGCAGGGCGGAGAAAGCGGCCAGCAACACGAGCAGCGGGAGCTGCCGCCGCGTCGGCGCAGAGAGAGGGGCAAGCAGCAGCCAGAGCGCCAAAGCCAGCCCGGTGGCGATGAAGCTGCCCAGCACGTTCGGTTGCTGAAAGACGCCGTAGACCCGGCTGCCGTTAGGAGATACCCAGGCCAGAGCAGGGGCGAACAGCTGTAGCGCCGCTAGCAACGCCTGAACGCTGACGGCGAACAGCAGGCCGTACAGCAACAGGTTGCGCTGCCGGGCTGTCAGGCGCAGCTGCAGACAGGCGACATAGAACAGCCAACCGCCGAGCAAACCGGCGCAGCGCCACAGGGCATCTTCGCGCCACTCGGGGCGGGTATACAGCAGCGGCAGCGCCGGCACGGCGATGCCGAGCAGCAACAGGCGTGCCGTGGGGGTAAGCGAAAGACGGGTACGGCCAAGGCAAACGGTGAAGGTCACGATCAGCGTGGTCAGTGCCATGACGCTCCAGGCCAGAATATTTTGCGGCAGCGCCAGGCCGCCGCCGCCCATGTTGGGGTGATAGACCGGCAGGATCACCGCCATCCAGATCAGCAGCAGGGGCAACACGGCGATAGCCGGTGCGTTAACGGGGGCTTTATCGGTCATGGTTAACCCGCCATGTCTCGATATCGTTCATTGAATGCATGTTTTGAGGATTTCCTATCCTTATCCTGATGGTTAAATTCGCTGAAGCGTCAATGCCTAAAATGCTTTATAGGAATTGAAAAGACTTCATGTCGAAGTGATAAATAATTTCCCCCTGTGAGCGCGGGGACTGCTTGTATAAAAAGGGGAAGCCGTATTCAGTTGCTTGAAAAAAGGTTTTTTCTTTATTTTAAAACAGGGTTGTCATTTTCTCAAATTTATCTCGCTCCAGTCAATTTTTAATCTATTGTTTTATTTTTATATTTAAATCAATTGTTTGTGATTGTTTTGTGCGTAATAAAACGCCGTGTGAGCGGCAACGAGTGTCTGGGCAAACAGCTGACGGAGCCAATGAGATAAGCATTTTCTTGTTAAATCGTTGTTGCTAATGGCGGTGCGGTGGGCGTTATTTTATTTATCGCTGTTCATTATCTTATTTCACATTTTCTTTATCACGCCATTTTTTATTTTTGTTAAGACTATTCTTGTTCTTATGGTTTTTTTTGAATTTTATTAAAGTAAATTTTTTTAAGATTGTTCTGTGCTCTTGTAAATAACGGAGAGATGGTCTGCCTATCCCTGTTGCCATCATGCCAGACGGACCAACGCGCCTGTAAAAGCGCGTTAATCCATGTTTCACAGATCTCACTCCACTTCGCCAATCCGTTCCAGCGCATCCACCACCAGATCCCAGAATTTATCCTGATCCAGCTTGACCGCCACCTGGGTGTGGCAGTCCGGCGGCGGCGGCGCGCGGAAGTCCGCGACCGTCATGCCCAGCGTCAGGGTGCCGGTGAGTTCGATATCCACCGGCGCTTTGCGCACCGTCATCACGCTCGGATCGATCACGTAAGCCACCGCGCAAGGATCGTGTACCGGCGGGGCGCTGAAGCCCTGCGCCTGCCGATACATGTGGCCAAAGAAGGCCAGCAGTTCGCCGACGAAGGCGGCCGGCCGGGTACCGAGGGCGGCGATGCGCTCGCAGACTGCCGGCGTGGCCAAAGCCTGGTGGGTGAGATCCAGCCCGACCATGGTCAGCGGCCATTTTTCGTTAAACACGATGTGCGCCGCCTCAGGATCGATTTTGATATTGAACTCCGCCACCGCGCTCCAGTTGCCCACGTGGTAGCCGCCGCCCATCAGCACCACTTCCTTGACCCGCTCGGCAATGCGCGGCTCTTTGCGCACTGCCATGGCGATATTGGTCAGGCCGCCGGTCGGCACCAGCGTCACGCTGCCGGGCGGGTGAGCCATCACGGTATCAATGATCAGATCCACCGCATGGCGCGAGTCCAGCTGCAGGTGGGGTTCCGGCAGCACCGGGCCATCGAGGCCGGAATCGCCGTGAATGTCGGGTGCCACTTCGATATTGCGCACCAGCGGGCGCGGGCAGCCGGCGGCGAAGGGCACGCCGGTGATATTGGCGATGCGCGCCACCGCCAGTGCGTTGCGCGTCACTTTGTCCAGCGTCTGATTGCCCACCACGGTGGTGACTGCCAGCAGGTCGATCTGCGGATTGCCCCAGGCCAGCAGCAGGGCGATGGCGTCGTCATGCCCCGGGTCACAGTCCAGTATGATTTTTTTCATGGTTATTCCTGATGCAGGGAGAGGTTCCCGCAGCATAACGCAGCGCGGCGGCGTGGGATAATACCGATGGTGCTTTTGTTAACGGCATCAAAGCCTTGCCACTTTTTCGATGTAATGAAACGTAAATCCTCATCGCCGGGCTTTACCCTGGAGTTTACTCCAGGGTTTACAGTGAGCTTCAGCGTCAATGTACAGAGGAGAGGCGGGATGAGCTTACTGAAAAGGTTATTGGGGCAAGGCGGTATTAACGGCGGTCATCAGCGCGCGGGTCACCGCGGCGGGCATCATGGCAACCGCTATAACCAGCATGGCGAGCCGGGGCCGCAGTGTCCGGAATGCCAGGCGGTGAATAAACCGGGCGCACGTTATTGCCATCGCTGCGGTCAGCCATTTGCCGCAGTGAGCGCCACCTGCGGCCAGTGCGCCGCGCCGTTGCCGCCGGGCAGCCGCTTTTGCCCGCAGTGCGGCGGCGGTGTGCCGTGAACCGGGGCGGTTGGACAGCCGCGCTGCTGCTGGGCGCCATGGCGCTATGGACGCTGTTGGCCTGGGGCGTGGCCGGCGTGCTGACCTGGCTCCCGGCGTTGGCGGAAGCGGCCGGCGGCGCATCGCTGCCGGTGAGCGGTGCGCTGAGTCTGGTGCCGCAGACGGTGCTGGATGCCTGGCTGCCGTGGCTGAAACAGCTGGGCAGCGGGCTGGCGAGCTATTTTCCTCTGCTGCTGAACTGGGCCGGCTACGCCGTCTGGCTGCTATGGGGCCTCGGCATGCTGGCGCTGATGCTGCTGGGCGCGCTGGCGCACCGCTATTTGAGCGCCGCTCAGCGATAGCCCTGATAGACCGCCGCCACGCGTTCGAAATAGTCGGTTAGGTAGTTGATACACACCTGCACCTTCAGCGGCAGTTTGTCCTTCTCGGTATAGAGCGCGTAGATCGGTCGCGGATCCGAATGGTAGCTTTTGAACAGGATCTCGATCTCGCCGCGCTTGATCTCTTCGATCACCCACATCAGCGGGGCGTAGGCGATGCCGGCGCCGTTTTTCAGCCAACGGATCATGGTGGAGGAGTCGTTGGTGACGAAGCGCCCCTGCGGTGAAATGCGCGTGGTGATGCCCTCCGGCGACATCAGTTCAAATTCGCTGTCGGGGCGCACGCTGTACTCCAGCCAGGAAAAGTTGACCATGTCGCTCGGCTTCTGCGGTGTGCCGTGCTGGCTGAGGTAGCTTTTGGCCGCGCACACCACCATCGGCATCTGCCCCAGGCGGCGGGAGAACAGGCTGGAGTCCTGCAGCGCGCCGGTGCGGATCACCAGATCCAATCCATCGGTGATCAGATCCGGTGCCGGAATGCCGGTCACCAGGTTGACCGTCAGGCCCGGGTACTCTTTCATCATCTCGGCGGTCATGTTCGCCAGCACGTTTTGCGCCATGGTGGATGAGCTGCCGATGCGCAGCGTGCCGGCAGGCGTATTGTTAAACGCGTACAGCTGCTCATGCACTTCGCTGACTTCCTGCAGCATGCGTCGGCAGCCCTGATAGTAGATTTTGCCGGCCTCGGTCAGGCCGATGCTGCGCGTGCTGCGGTTCAACAGCTTGACCTGCAGCTCATTTTCCAGTTTCGAGACGGTTTGACTGATCGATGAAACGCTCATGTCGAGTTGGCGCGCGGCCGCGGTAAACGACCCGAACTCAACCACTTTGGCGAATACCGACATCCGTTTTAATCTTTCCATTATTCACTCTGGCTTAAAAGTGATTTAGATCACAGATTGTTGATGCCTTGATAGTAAGCAGGCTAATATAACGTGGTCGGGTGAATAGACCTTACCAACGTGCGAGAGCGAGCGGCGACGCAATCCTGCCGCTCCTCCGGCACCCTCGCAATCCCTGTCGTGGATGTCTGCCCCAAAGTTTAACCTTTTTTCGGGTTCGTGACCTGGACAAGCTGTCCGGTCAAGATTTGTGGCGCGCGCACGCTAAAATGTAAAGAGAATGTGAATGGCGAGATGTGTCTTTCCCCGGCGTAGTGAACAATAAGGAAAAAGTGATGAGTTTGCTTCCGGTTATGGTCATCTTCGGACTGTCGTTTCCGCCGGTGTTTTTCGAGCTGCTGGTGTCGCTGGCGCTGTTTTTTCTCTTGCGCCGCCTGCTGCAGCCGACGGGGATTTACGATTTTGTCTGGCATCCGGCGCTGTTTAACACCGCGCTGTATTGCTGCTTGTTTTATCTGATTTCATGTCTTTTTGTTTGAGGTCGCTGTGAAAAATTTTTCGATAAAAATAACCCGAATCGCGATCACTTTGATTCTTGTGCTGCTGGGTATCGTTGCGGTGTTCAAGGCCTGGGTGTTCTACACCGAGTCGCCGTGGACACGTGACGCCAAGTTCACCGCCGACGTGGTGGCGATCGCGCCGGACGTCAGCGGCCTGCTGACCGAAGTGCCGGTGGTGGACAACCAGCTGGTGAAGAAAGGCCAGGTGCTGTTCGTGGTCGATCGGCCGCGCTATGAGCAGGCGCTGGCGGAGGCCGGTGCCGACGTCGCCTACTATCAAACGCTGGCGGCGGAAAAACGGCGCGAAGCCGGCCGCCGCGTGAAGTTGGGCGTGCAGGCGATGTCGCAGGAAGAAATCGACCAGTCGAACAACTCGCTGCAGACCGTGCAACACCAGCTGGCGAAGGCCGTGGCGGCGCGCGAGCTGGCGCAGCTGGATCTGGAGCGTACCACGGTGCGCGCCCCGGCCGATGGCTGGATCACCAACCTCAACGTCCACGCCGGCGAATACATCACCCGCGGCTCGGTGGCGGTGGCACTGGTGAAGAAAGACTCCTTCTACATCCTGGCGTACCTGGAAGAAACCAAGCTGACCGGCCTGAATAAGGGGGACCGCGCGGAGATCACCCCGCTCGGCAGCAATCGCATCATGCACGGCACCGTCGACAGCGTGGCGGCGGCGGTAAACAACAGCAGCAGCACGGTCAACAGCAAAGGGCTGGCCTCGATCGACAGCAACCTGGAGTGGGTGCGCCTGGCGCAGCGCGTGCCGGTGAAGATCCTGCTGGACGCCAAGGACCAACAGCATCCGTACCCGGCCGGCACCACCGCCACCGTGGTGATCGTCGGCAAGAACGATCGCAATGCCGACAGCGGCTCGCCCTTTGTGCGCCTGATGCACCGGCTGCGTGAGTTCGGCTAATGAACAGCCCAACCTTTATCCGGCTGAGGTTTGCCTTCAAACTCAGCTTCGCGATTGTGTTTGCGCTGTTCGTCGGTTTCCATCTCAACCTGGAAACCCCGCGCTGGTCGGCGATGACCGCCGCCATCGTCGCCGCCGGCCCGGCCTTTGCCGCCGGCGGTGAACCCTTCTCCGGCGCCATCCGCCACCGCGGCTGGCTGCGCATCATCGGCACCTTTATCGGCTGCTTCGTCGGCCTGATCATTATCATCACCACCGCCCGTGCGCCGGTGGTGATGCTGCTGCTGTGCTGCATCTGGGCCGGCTTCTGCACCTGGCTCTCTTCGCTGATCAAGGTCGAGAACTCCTACGCCTGGGGCCTGGCCGGCTATACCGCGCTGATCATCATCGTGACGGTCGCCACCAGCAAGGCCCATCTGCTGGAAGCGCCGCAGTTCGCCATCGAGCGTTGCAGCGAGATCGTGCTGGGCATCGTCAGCGCCGTATTGGCGGATCTGCTGTTCTCGCCGCGTTCGATCAAGCAGGACATCGATCGGGCGGTGGATCAGCTGTTGGTGGATCAATATCGCCTGATGCAGATGTGCATCAGCAACGCCGACAAAGAAGACATTGACCGTGCCTGGAGCAATCTGGTCAAGAGCACCACGGCGCTGGATGGCATGCGCAACAACCTGATGATGGAGTCCTCGCGCTGGCAGAAGGTCAACCGTCGGGTGAAGGCGCTGCATACCCTGTCGCTGACGCTGATCACCCAGGCTTGCGAAACCTATCTGATCCTGCTGAATCACCCGAACGCGCTGCAAGCGAGCCTGCGGGAGCAACTGATGGTGCCGGCGGAAACCCCGCAGGAGATCCACAAGCGCATGAAGCTGTTGCGCCAGGTGCTGACCACGCATCGCTCCGATGAAACGCTGCCGACCCTCACCGGCTGGGTCGGCGCGGCGACGCGCTACCTGCTGCTGTCGAAGGGCGTACACACCAACGGCAGCATCAGCGCGGTGGAAGAGGGTGTGTTGAGCAATGAAACCGTGGTCAAGCCGACCTCGGCGGAAGGGCATCACGCGATGATCAACGGCCTGCGCACCTTTGTGGCCACGGCGTTCGGCAGCCTGCTGTGGCTGTGGACCGGTTGGACGTCCGGCAGCGGTTTTATGGTGATCATCGCGGTAATCACCTCGCTGGCGATGCGCACCCCGGCGCCGCGCATGGTGGCGATGGATTTCGTGCTGGGCATGCTGGCGGCGATCCCGGTCGGTTCCCTGTTCTTCATGGTGATCCTGCCGGCGACGCAGCAGAGCATCTTGCTGCTGTGTCTCAGCCTCGGCCTGCTGGCGTTTTTCATCGGCATCGAGGTGCAGAAGCGGCGGCTCGGTTCGCTGGGGCTGCTGGCGGGGACGATCAACATTCTGGTGCTGAGCAACCCGATGGAGTTCAACGTCACCCAGTTTCTCGATGGGGCGCTCGGCCAGTTCCTCGGTAGCTGCGTGGGGCTGATGGTGCTGCTGCTGATCCGCGACAATTCGCGCGAGCGCACCGGCCGCACGTTGCTCAACCAGTTCGTCAGCAGCGCGGTGTCGGCGCTGACCACCAAGGCGGCGCGCCGTCGGCAGAACCACCTGCCAGCGCTGTATCAACAGCTCAACCAGCTGCTGATGATGTTCCCGAACGATATCGCCAAGTATCGTCTGGCGCTGAACCTGATCATCGCCCACCAGCGTATGCAGCGGGCGGAAATTCCGGTCAGCGAAGAGCTGTCGGCCTTCCACCGCCAGATCCGCAGCACCGCCGATCGGGTGGTCTCGGCCAAGAACGACGTCAAGCGCGCCTATTACTACGATCGCTTGCTGGGTGAAATGAACGAGTACCAGCAAAAATTGGTGGACAACCAGGCGCCGCTCAGCGTCACCGGGCCGGTGAAACGCCTGGCCGACATGCTGCATCGCTATCGCCACGCCTTGATCGATTGATGCGTTCCCGCCTTTTGCGCCGCGTTGTGCGGCGCCTTCCCTGACTATACTGAAAGCAGCGCCTGGTACGGCGGCCGTCTCATAAGAGGCGGCCCGTTTTCAGAGAGACTCCGAGTGCCAGAACGGCTGGAAAGTGGCATCATTGTCATGAATGGATGAAACCTTAGCCGCCGCGAAAACGTTACTTGCCGGTCATCTTAGTTTCATCCAGGTCGACTATATACCTAACTAGCCTGGGGGAGCTGCGGCGCCTTCGGCGGCATAATTTCAGGGAATGTCATGAACAAGCGGATTCTGGTGGCGATTGTCATCGCCGTGGTTATCGCCGTCTTCAGCGCGCTGCGCGGCAACGAGCACCGTGCGATCGGCGGCAATCCGGCGGTGGTCCAGGCCCCGGCGGGGCAGCAGCAGAGCATCGATCGGCTCACGCAGCAGCAAACGGTGGTGAGTTACCTGCAGCAGCATCAGCGGCTGCCGGATTATTACGTCACCAAGAAGCAGGCGCGCGAGCAGGGCTGGGATCCGCGTTCAGGCAACCTCTGTGCGGTATTGCCGGGCAAGGCGATTGGCGGCGATCGATTCTCTAACCGTGAAGGGCAATTGCCGACCGCCGGCGGCCGGGTCTGGCGCGAAGCGGACATCAATTACCAGTGTGGCCGGCGCGGCGCCGATCGCCTGCTGTATTCGAGCGACGGTCTGATCTTCGTCACGCGCGACCATTACAAAAACTTCATTCGTGTGGAGTGAGTTTGATGGCAAAAGTAGAGTTTGATTTTGAACAGATCCAGGATGTGCCGGCCTTCTACCGCGATTTCGCGCGCAAGTTTGCGCTGGACGAGGGGTTCGGCGCCAACCTCGACGCGCTGTGGGACGTGGTGACCGGCGATATCGGCCTGCCGGTGGAAATCGAGTTCACTCACCTGAATGCCCGCAGCAAGCGTCGTTTCGGCGCGATCATTCTGCTGTTTGAAGAGGCGGAAGAAGAGCTGGAAGGCAGCCTGCGCTTCAATATCCGCGAAAGCAGCGGCGAGCCGGCCCATCACCGGGGATGAAACGGCTTCATCCCGGGATGGCGGCGGCGCTTAGTCGGCCGCTTCGGCCAGCTCGCGCAGGTATTGGAAGATCTGGCGGTAAGCCTTAGGCGGCTTGTTGGCAGCCTTCTCTTTCTGCGCGTTGCGCACCAGTGAACGCAGCTGTTGGCGATCGGCGGCCGGATACAGATCCAGGATCGACGGAATGACGTCATCGCCTTCTTCCACCAGGCGGTCGCGCAGCGCTTCCAGTTTATGGAACAGCGAAACCTGCTGGTTGTGGCGGTTTTTCAGCTTGTCGAGCGCGGTCTGGATCGGCTCGATATCGCGGGCGCGCAGCATCTTGCCGATCAGCTGCAGCTGACGGCGACGGCCCTCTTTCTTGATCTTTTGCGCCAGCTCGATGGCGGCACGCAGATCTTCGTCCAACGGAATGCGGTCCAGCGCGTTTTTGCCCAGATCGACCATTTCGGCCCCCAGGTCTTTCAGCGCTTCGGCATCACGTTTAATCTCACTTTTACTGACCCAGATAATCTCGTCATCGTCCTCGTTTTCATTCTCCGGGACATCGTCGAGCCAGTCTTCAGGCTGTTTGTTCATGGTAGGCTCCGTTAAAAAGAGGCTAATCCTAACAGGTTGCCGGCTTTATGCGAAATTCAACGCGGTTCCTGTTAGACTCAACGGCAGAGATCTCAGGATTTTTGCGCGCCGCCCCGCGTGCACAACTACGCCGCTCCGGCACTTTTCTCAACGATTTTCTGATTAATTATGGCAGATTGATGAAAGTAGTCACTCAAGTTGCAGAACAGCGCAAGGCGCTGGAACAGGCCGTTTCTCAGGCGCTGGAGCTGGCCCGCGCCGGTTCCGACGCGGCGGAAGTCGCGGTCACCAAATCGACCGGCATCAGCGTCAGTACCCGCTTCGGCGAGGTGGAAAACGTCGAGTTCAACAGCGATGGCGCGCTGGGCATTACCGTGTATCACCGTCAGCGCAAAGGCAGCGCCTCTTCTACCGATCTCAGCCCGGACGCCATCGCCCGCACCGTGCAGGCGGCGTTGGATATCGCGCGCTACACCTCTGAAGATCCCTGCGCCGGCCCGGCGGAGAAAGATCTGCTGGCGTTCGAGGCGCCGGATCTCGATCTGTTCCACCCGATCGAACTGGACGCCGAGCGCGGCATTGAGCTGGCGGCGCGCGCCGAGCAGGCTTCGCTGGCGGCGGACAAGCGCATCACCAACACCGAAGGCGGCAGCTTCAACAGCCACTACGGCATCAAGGTGTTCGGCAACAGCCACGGCATGCTGCAAAGCTACTGTTCCAGCCGCCATTCGCTGTCCAGCTGCGTCATTGCTGAGCAGGACGGCGATATGGAACGAGATTACGCTTACACCATCGGCCGTGCGATGAGCGATCTGCACAGCCCCGAGTGGGTGGGGCAAGAGTGCGCCCGTCGCACGCTGGCGCGCCTCGCGCCGCGCAAACTGTCGACCATGAAGGCGCCGGTGCTGTTCGCCTCCGAGGTGGCCACCGGGCTGTTCGGCCATCTGGTGGGCGCCATCAGCGGCAGCAGCGTTTACCGCAAGTCGACCTTCCTGCTGGACTCGCTCGGCAAACAGATCCTGCCGGCGTGGCTGACCGTCGAGGAGCATCCGCACCTGCTGAAAGGGCTGGCGTCGACGCCGTTCGACAGCGAGGGCGTGCGCACCCAGCGGCGCGATATCGTCAAGGACGGCGTGCTGCAAACCTGGCTGATGACCAGCTACTCGGCGCGCAAACTGGGCCTGCACAGCACCGGCCATGCCGGCGGCATCCATAACTGGCGCATTGCCGGGCAGGGTGCGGACTTCGCCGGCATGTTGAAACAGCTTGGCACCGGCCTGGTGGTCACCGAGCTGATGGGCCAGGGCGTCAGCGGCGTTACCGGCGATTACTCGCGCGGCGCCGCCGGTTTCTGGGTCGAAAACGGCGAGATCCAATACCCGGTCAGCGAGATCACCATCGCCGGCAACCTGAAAGACATGCTGCGCAACATCGTCAGCGTCGGCAGCGATATCGAAACCCGCAGCAATATTCAGTGCGGTTCGGTGCTGCTGCCGGAAATGAAGATCGCCGGTCAGTGATCCTCTGCGCGGCCGGTGCCTGCCGGCTGCGCGTTATCCCGCCTCAACCTTGCTTACAAATCTCCGGTTTCGGTTTTGCCCGGCCTTGCCTATGGTATCGGTGGGTTAATTAAAACAATAACTGGAAGGTGAGCAAACATGCAGAATACCCTGAAAGCGCTGGCGGCGTTGACGCTGCTGGCGGCCAGTTCGCTGGCGGCCGCCGCCGATCTGGGCGACGATATGGACACCTTGGCGGAAAACTACAAAACGGTGCTGAATACCGATTCCGCCGCTACCCTCACACAGAGCCTGCAAAACATGCGCGCCGCCGCGCAGGACGCCAAACAGGGCACTCCGCCGAAGCTGGAGGACAAAGCCGCCGACAGTCCGGAAATGAAAGATTTCCGCCACGGGCTGGATACCCTGATCGGCCAGATCGATCAGGCGCTGGCGCTGGCCAACCAGGGCAAAGTCGCCGAAGCGAAGCAGCTGGCGCAGGGGTTCAAACAGACCCGCGACGCCAACCACAAGAAATTCCGCTAACCCGTCAACCGTCGCGCCCGTCTTCCGTCAGATAGGAGGAGGGCGCTTGCCCCAGCACGCGGCGAAACATGGTTGAAAACGCCGCGCTGCTGTCATATCCCATTTCCATCGCCACCTGCGTTACGCTGCGCCCTTCGGCCAGCAGCGCCAGCGCCAGCACCACGCAGGCGCGTTGGCGCCATTGCGAAAACGGCAGGCCGGTCTGCGCGCGAAAGAAGCGGCTGAAGGTGCGGATGCTCATGTACAGACGAGGCGCCCACCGCTGCGCGGAGTCGTGGGCGTCGGGGTGCTGCAAAAAGGCGTGGCACAGCTCGCCCAGCCGATGATCGGCGGGCAGCGGGATGTGCAACGGCAAGGGTTGCAGCCGGGCCAACTCATGCAGCAGCAGCGTTGCCAGCGCTCCGTCGCGCCCGTCTCGCTCATACTCCAGCGGCATATCCACCGCCGCCATCAACAGCTGGCGCATCAGCGGGGTGACGCTGACCACCTGGCAGACCTGCGGCCGTTCGGCGGGCAATGCGCCGGGTTCGAGGTACAGGCTGCGGGTGGTGACGCCGACCATCCTCACCGCGTGCGGCATCTGCGGCGGCAGCCACACCGCATGCTGCGGCGGGACGACCCAATTGCCTTGCTGGGTGAATACGTGCATGACGCCAGTGGCGCCGTACAGCAACTGCGCGCGCCGGTGGCTGTGCATCGGCAGCAGATGCCCCGGCGGGTAGTCGGTGCCGATGGCGATCACCGCGCGCGTTACGTGGTCGATGTCATCAATGCGGACATTGCGCATGTGTCCTCTTTGGCGGGCAGATTGGCCGAAACGCAATGATAGTTGGCCCTTCATATAAAGCAAGCCAACGGCCGTCGCCCTACTATCGGGGCAGAAAAATAACGCTTGTTCGGGGCGCCGCTATTTTATCGGCCAGGCAACCCATGCAAGTTTTCACACCGGGGTGGGACGAACGTTCTCGTTCTCGCAATACAAGAAGTTAATAAGGAATAAAGCGTCATTTTATTCCAACACCTGAAGCAATAGTTCTTAGTGCAGCTCAATGACTATAAGGTGATATTTCATGTATAAGTTCGGTGTGATTGGCGGCGGAGCCGCCGGGATCTCTTTTGCGTATAACTTTATAAAAAATAAGTCGGTTAATCATTGCAAAAGACCGCTTTCCCTGAAGGTTTTCGACAAGCAGGGCTTCAAAGGCGGTATGGCATACAGCAGTGATTTTGACAGCCATATATTAAATATGACGCCGGAAAACATGTCGGCGGATATTTTCGACGATGCGCACTTTGTTGATTGGATTGCCATGCATTTCCCGCAGTTTTGCCAGGATCGTTATCCGCCGCGCTGGCTGTATCGGGAATATCTCGATTTTATTCGCGACATGACGATTTATATGGCGGCGGACAGTAATGTGACGCTGAATTTCGTGACCGCCGAAGTGAATGCCATCGCGCCGCACGAAGCCGGCTATCGGCTGACCACCGCCTGCGGCGGCGCCGAGCAGATGAACGCGCTGGTGCTGTGCTCAGGGCACAACCCGCCGGAATGTCTCTATCCGGTGGAGGGGGTGATCGCTTATCAGGCCCACCAGGATCTGCCGCCGATCAACCCTTATTCGACCATCGGCGTGATCGGCTGCAGCCTGACGGCGATTGACGCCATCGTAGAGCTGATGGAGCGCCTGGGGGCGACCGACATCTGCGCTTTATCGCGCTCGGGCCTGTTCCCCAGCGTGCAGCCGGCGCTGATGCGTCCGCCGCCGGAGGCGTTTGTGGAGGGGGTGCGGCGCTTTGTCGCCGGCAGCGATTTCATTGACGCGCATCAGCTGGTGCATGCGATCAATGCCGCGCTGGCGCGCCACTATCCGGGGCCGGAGCGGTTGACGGTGCTCTCGGCGCTGGGGGAAAGGCGCGATTGTTACCGCGATCTGGCGGACAGCCTCGATCGCGCGCGTTTTGCCCGGGAGCATATTTGCAGCTATCTGGCGGCGATCCACCCGGCGGTGTGCGCCGCCTGGGTCAAGATGGATGCCAACAACCGGCAGGTCTTCATGCGTTTTTACAACTCCTCCTGGATGCGCAATCGGCACGCCATGCCGATCAAGAACGCCAACAAGATCGTGGCGGCGCTGGAGAGCCAACGCCTGCGCGCCTGCGGCGGCCTGGCGGATATCAGCAAGGGAGCGGACGGGTTTACCCTCCGTTGCCATGAGACGCGGGTGCACGCGCAGTATCTGTTCAACTGCACCACGCCTTCCTATCAACTGCCGCCCAACCGCCTGAGCCATCAGCTGCTGCAAGACGGGCTGGTGCAAGAGAACCTGTTCGGCGGCGTGAAGTGCAACCCGCACACGCTGAAAATCGCCGACCGGCGCGGCCGCGAGCAGCATCTCTACTCGCTCGGCGCGCCCGCCAAGGGCGATCTGTTTTACACCTCGGCGATGGAGTCCATCACGCGGGATATCAGCAAGATCGTGTTTAACAACCCTATTTTCAACGCAAAGAAGGCTGAAGTATGAAAAACGTAGCGCTCTTTGTCGGCAACGACATTTTCTCCTGGCTGGTGTGTCAGGATCTGATCGCCGCCCTGAAAGGCGAGTGTGCCTTTACGGTGTATTTCCCCCTGGCGAAAAGCGCCAGGCGCACGCAGGAGCCGGCGGTTCGCCACCTGGGGCTGTATGAGCGCGAAGTGCTGAACGATTTCGTGTTCCCGTTCGTGGGCCGCAACGCCGCCGCCTGTGAGGGCGCCTATCAGCCGCCGGCGCTGTTCCTGGCCGCCGCCGGGGTCAAAGCGCATCGCGTTCTCGACATCAACGACACCGCGTTTATCAGCAGTCTGGGGCATATGGATGGGGTGATCTCCCTGCGCTGTTATCAGAAATTCTCCGCCGACTATGTGCGCGCCTTCAGCCGACGCGGCAAGCTGCTCTGGAACCTGCATCCGGGGGATTTGCCGCGCTATCGCGGGGTGATGACGCTGTTCCGCGCGATGATGAACGGTGACAGGGACTGTGCGGTAACGCTGCATGAAATGGATGAACACTGGGACGCCGGCCCGGTGATCGCCCGCCTGCCCGCCGAGCTGCGTCACGATCTGTCGTTCCTGGAAAACATGATGCTGTTGGGCGTGCAGAGCGGCACTTTCCTGGCGCGCCAGCTGATGCGGGCGGAGCATAGCGAAGCGATAGCGGCGGAAAAGCAGGGCGATTCGCGCTACTGGGGCTTCCCGGACGCGCAGACGCTGGCGCAGGCAGAGCAGGCGGGCATTGAGCTGGTGGACCATGACGCCGTGCGCGAGCAATATCTGGGGCTGTTCGTCGGCGATCGTTTCCACCCGCTGGCGGGGCAGTTCTGCGCCGGGTTCGACGACTTCGTGCGGGCGCACGGCCATGATTGAAACCTTGATTGTACTGGGTGCCGGTTTTCTGACCGGCATCACCACCATTCTGTTCGGCTTCGGCGGCGGCTTTGTGGTGGTGCCTTTCGTCTATCACCTGATCTCCGCCTCGGGCGAGCAGCCCGGCCAGGCGATGCATATCGCGGTGGCGACCTCGACGGCGGTGATGATCCTCAACGCGAGTTACGCCACGCTGACCAACTGGCGCAGCGGCAACCTGCTGCGTGAAACCATCGTGCCGCTGATCTTTTTCATCGGCATCGGCGCGGCGCTGGGCGCGTTCGCCTCTTCACTGCTGGCGGACGGCGTGATCCGCGGGCTGTTTGTGGTCTATATGGCAGTGACCATCGCCGACTGCCTGTTCCGCCGGGGTTTTTTGATCAAACCGGCGCGCGCCGAACTGTCCCCCGTTACGCTGTGGGGCGGTGGGCCGCTGATCGGCGGCATCGCCACCCTGCTGGGGGTGGGCGGCAGCGTGATGACCGTGCCGCTGCTGCGTCGCCATGGTTACGACATGAAGTATTGCGTCAGTGCCGCCAACCCGCTGTCGATCCCGGTGGCGGTGATCGGGGCGCTGATGTATATCGTGTTGGGGTGGCACGAGATGAGCGGGCCGCAGTATCTGGGCTACGTCAATCTGAACATTCTGGGGTTGCTGGTGGTCGCGGGAATTGCGGGGATCGTGTTTGCCAGGCGCTGTTTGCCTAAGGTGAGCGATGCGCTGCATGCCAAAATCTACGTGCTGCTGCTGATCGCCGTGCTGATCGCTATCTGCCTCTGAAACAGAAAGGGCGGCCGGATGCCGCCCTGAGAACCGCTTAACGGTGGTATTCGCCCGCCGCTTCCGGCTGGTACAGCAATTCCAGCACTTCAATCCGCGCTTCTTCACCGTTCGGCAATTGCCAGGAGATCTGCTTGCCGACGTGCATGCCGAGCAGCGCTGCGCCCAGCGGCGCCATTACCGACAGCTGATCGTGGCTGTCTTTCAGCGATGCCGGGTAAACCAGCGTGCGCACGTGCTCTTCATCGGTGTGCAGATCGCGAAAACGCACGCGGCTGTTCATGGTCACCACGTTGGCCGGCATTTTCTCCGGCGGCAGGATTTCCGCGCGATCCAACTCGTCGTTCAGCGCGGCGGCGACGTCGGTGTTGGCAAAGGCCGGTTGTTCCAATAGCGCATCCAGGCGTTCCGCATCCAGCTCATTAATAGTAATGATGGGTTTGGTCATTCCACTCTCCAGTCAAATCAAAGGGTGCCAGTCTGTGCACCCATAAATTCGGAAAAACAACACAAAGCAACACCCCCGCGCCAGAGGAGCGGGGGTGTGGGTAATGTCGATTTGTCCTATTGATAGTAGGCGGTTGGGGCGAGAAAAGAAAGAGATCCCGATCACGAAGGCTTTTATCGTCAATCGTGGCAAAAGAAACGGTTAGCCCGGTTATCTATTTGTTATCTCATTGACTTTTTCACCGCCGCGCCGTTTTGCGAAATGGATCCCCGCGCGTCATTCGATTTCCACTTCGAACTGGAAAAAACCGGTCTACACAGAAAATCCTACCGGGGGTAGGGTAAAGACATCATAGAAAGCGGGTTATTCAGGTGATGCGCTTTACGGCTTACTGATTAATGTAGGATCTAGGGGTACTGAAAAGTGAATGATGGATCTGCTTCGATAAAAGAAATTGAACAATCCGATGTCAGCGAAGCCGGAGCGATCGCTGCTCGGGTGTTGGCGGATATTACCGCGATGCTGAATGCTGAAAATATTTATACCAATGCGGTGCAGCAACAGATGCTGGAATCGCATATTCGCGCCATGGTGCTGCGTTCAATAACCGGTGAGCCGTTGCCGGAGGTGGATAAATCGTTGTTCGACGAAATCTCTGCCGAATCCATGCAAATGGCGGAGCGCGTGGTGAATCAGTTTGGCACATTGCCTATCGAAGAAGCCTATTTGCTGTCAGTGCACTTCGAAGTGGCGAAAGATAATAACGCATAGCGGTTAACGCATCGATTTCAATCAGGAGAATATACCATGGGTCAAATTACCGTAGTGATCGGCGATCGTCTGGGCAAAGGGCAAAAAGTTGGCCAAGGCGTTGAAAGCGCAGGCGGAAAAGCGGTGGTCATCCCCGGCGTCGCGGCGGACATGAAGCTGGGCGACGTCATGAAAGCGGAAAACGCGCAGCTGGGCATCTCTTTTTGCGGCAGCGGCGGCGCCGGCGCGATTACCGCGCAAACCAAACACGGCTACAAGGCTAAATATGGCATGCGTTCGGTGGAAGAGGGCGTGACGGCAATTAACGAAGGCTACAACGTGCTGGGCTTCGGCTTTATGGATAAAGAAGAGCTGGGCCAGAAACTGGTGGAAGCTTACGTCAAAAAACATGGCAATCCATAATGAAAGAGCAATATACCACATCGGTAAAGGTGGAGGGTAAAGGCGACAGCAAAGCGAAAGCTTTTGCTTCCGCCTTGGCTAATGTGCAGGGCGCGGTATTAAAGTCCACCAACAATATTCTGCTGCGTATCGAGCCGCAGGACGTCAGCGTAGTGAAAGCGGAAGAGAAAATAACTAAAGAGAAATTTCTTTTCTTCTTTTTGCCGCGTGAAAGAAAGAGCTATGCCGTTTCTCTGGAAATAACCGTGAACGTAACCATTATCAATACCGATAAGGTTGTCTTCGTCACGAAATAAAAACGTTAGCATAAATGAAAGGGTATACTGATGTTTTTAATCATCTTATTTAAATCGATTATTATCGGTGGGCTGGTGGGGGTCGGCGTAGGGGCCGGCGCCGCGCGCATGTTCCACGCACCGACAACACAGGGCATGGGGGCGTTTCGCACCCTGGGCGAGCTGAATTCCTGCGAGGGCGATCCGGCTTCCCACTTCTCATTCGGTCTGGGCTTCTTCTTCAACGCCTGGGCGTCTTCCGTGGCGGCGGGCTCCTTCACGCAGGACGTCGACCACCGCATCATCCCGCACTGGGGCGCGGCGGCCCTGATGGTCAAGAACCGCAATCTGGCGCAAACGCTGCACGATCCGAAAAAAATGGCCATTGCCTGCGGCATCATCGGCATGCTGGTGGTGGCGTTCCTCAATACCACCGCTTCCGCCGTGCCTGCCGCGCTGCAGGTCACCGCGATCAAGGTGCTGGTGCCGGCGGCCAACCTGCTGGTGAACACCGTGATGCCGGTGATCTTCTGGCTGGCGGCGATCGACGCCGGGCGCCGTTCTGGCTTCTGGGGCACCATCTTCGGCGGCCTGGCGCAGCTGATCATGGGCAACGCCGTACCGGGCCTGGTGCTGGGCATTCTGATCGGCAAAGGCGTGGAAGAGAGCGGCTGGAACAAGATCACCAAGATCATGATGGCGGTGATCGTGCTGCTGTTCGTGCTGAGCGGCTTCTTCCGCGGCTTCGACATGAAAGTTCTCGAGTCCTTCAGCCTCGGCGTGCCGGGCTGGCTGGACGCCATTCACAACACCCTGAGCGGTAAATAAGGAGCGGGATGATGGAAGAGCAAACCCAAAAAGGCTTCTGGTACGCCGACTGGTCATTCCCGATTTTTGTTGGCCTGCTGTCCTCCGGCGTGTTCGCCGGGACGCACATGTACTACCTGTATGGCATCGGCGCCTTTAACGAAGTGGCGTTCGTTTCCATGCTGCGGGCGGGGATGGATACCGGCGTGTATGGCGCGGTGGCGGCGTTCGGCGCCAGCTTCCTGTTCGCGCGCATCATCGAAGGCTCGCTGGTGGGGATCCTGGACATCGGTGGCGCGATCCAGACTGGCGTCGGGCTGGGCGTACCGGCGCTGCTGCTGGGGGCCGGCATCGTGTTCCCGGTCGCCAACTTCGCCGCTTCGCTGGCCACCGGCCTCGTCATCGGCCTGGCGATCGGTTACGTGATCATCCTGGCGCGCAAATTCACCATCAATCAGAGCAACTCCACCTACGGGGCGGACGTGATGATGGGCGCGGGCAACTCGTCGGGCCGCTTCCTCGGGCCGTTGATCATCCTGTCGGCGATGACCGCCTCGATCCCGATCGGCATCGGTTCGCTGCTCGGCGCGCTGCTGTTCTATATCTGGGGTAAACCGATCACCGGCGGAGCGATCCTCGGCGCGATGATCCTGGGGGCGATCTTCCCGGTAGCCATTTCTTAAGAGGCCTGCGCCAGGCGCCGCCCGATGCTGCGGCGGCGCCCGGGCTAACAGGAGCAATGCGGTATGTATGACTTAGTAATCAGAGGCGCCAGACTGGCGGACGACACGCTGATCGATCTGGCGGTGAAAGACGGCAAAATAGCCTCGGTCGGGCGGTTGGCGGCAGACGTCAGCGCCGTTCGCCAACTGGATCTGGCGGGCAACTGCCGCCTGAGCGCCGGTTGGATCGATGCGCACGTGCACTGCTATCCCGACTCGCCGATTTACCATGACGAGCCCGATCGGGTCGGCGTCGCCAGCGGCGTCACCAGCGTGGTCGATGCCGGCAGCACCGGCGCCGACGATATCGACGCCTTTTATCAGCTGACGCGCAGCGCCAAAACCAACGTGTTCGCCTTCCTCAACATCTCGCGCATCGGCCTGCTGCGGCAGAACGAGCTGGCGGAGTTGACGGATATCGACAAGCACGAGGCCGGCCAGGCCATCGCCAACCATCCCGGCTTCATCATCGGCATCAAGGCGCGCATGAGCAGCAGCGTGGTGGGCAAGAACGGCACCCGGCCGCTGGTGTTGGCCAAAGAGATCCAGCGGGAAAACCGCCAGCTGCCGCTGATGGTGCATATCGGCAACAACCCGCCGAATCTGGATGAGATCGCCGATCTGCTGACCCGTGGCGACATCATCACCCACTGCTACAACGGTAAACCGAACCGCATTCTGACGCCGGCGGGCACGCTGCGCGAGTCGATCCAGCGGGCGCTGCGGCGCGGCGTGTTGCTCGACGTGGGGCACGGCACCGCCAGCTTCAGCTTCGAGGTGGCGCGCCAGGCGATCAAGCTGGGCATTTTGCCGCATACCATCAGCTCCGATATTTACTGCCGCAATCGCATAAACGGGCCGGTGCACAGCCTGGCGACGGTGATGTCCAAATTTTTCAGCGTCGGCCTGACGCTGCCGCAGGTGATCGCCTGCGTGACGGAAAACGCCGCGTCGGCGCTGCAGCTGAGCGGCAAAGGGCGGTTGGAGCCGGGTTATGACGCCGATTTCACGCTGTTTGAACTGCGCCGCGAACCGCAGGTGTTCGCCGACGCCGAAGGGCAAACCGCCGAGGGCGAACAGCTGCTGGTGCCGCTGGCCGCGGTGGTGGCCGGGGAAATCCTATTAACTGAACAAGGGGAGGCAGCCCATGTCTTCGATTTATGAAAAATACGGTTTGAAGCAGGTGATCAACACCTCCGGCCGCATGACCATTCTCGGCGTTTCCACGCCGCGCCAGGACGTGATCGACGCCGTTGACTACGGCCTGAATCACTATTTCGAAATCAAGGACCTAGTCAACAAGACCGGCGCCTACATCGCCGATCTGCTCAATGTGGAGGACGCGGTGATCGTTTCCTGCGCCTCGGCGGGCATCGCCCAGTCGGTGGCGGCAGCGATCGTCAAAGATAACGCCAATCTGCTGGTGAACCTGCACTCGGCGCCGATCGCCGTGCCGCGCGAGATCGTGTTGCCGCGCGGTCACAACGTCAACTTCGGCGCGCCGGTGGACACCATGGTGGCGCTGGGCGGCGGCAAGGTGGTGGAGGCGGGCTACGCCAACGAATGTTCGCCGGAGCAGATTGAAGCCTGCATCACGCCGCAGACGGCGGCGATCCTGTACGTCAAATCGCACCACTGCGTGCAGAAAAGCATTCTGTCCGTCGAACAGGCGGCGGTAGTGGCGCGCAAGCATAACCTGCCGCTGATCGTCGACGCCGCGGCGGAAGAAGATCTGATGTGTTACTACCAGATGGGGGCCGATCTGGTGATCTACAGCGGCGCCAAAGCCATCGAAGGGCCGACCAGCGGTCTCGTGATCGGCAAGAAACAGTACGTCGAGTGGGTGAAGCTGCAGTCCGGCGGTATCGGCCGGGCGATGAAGGTCGGCAAAGAGGGCATCCTCGGCCTGACGCAGGCGATTGAAAGCTATCTGACGCTTGAGAAAACCACCGGGCAACAGATGGTGGCGCGGATGACGCCGTTCCTCGACAGCCTCAACACCCTGACCGGCGTTAGCGCCAAAACCGTCTGGGACAGCGCCGGCCGCGATATCGCCCGCGCCGAGATCACCTTCGACGAAGCGGTGCTGGGGCGGTCGACCTATGACATCGTTCAGGCGCTGAAAACCGGCGATATTGCCATCTACTTCCGCGGCTACAAGGCCAACGAGGGCAAGATTGAGGTCGACGTGCGCAGCGTCGACGAGCAACAGCTGATGACCGTCTTTAGCTGTATCAAGAACCTGTTTACGGAGAAACAAGCATGAAGCTGCAGCCTAACTACTATCGCGACCGCGTCTGCCTGAACGTGCTGGCCGGCTCCAAAGCCAACGCGCAGGACATCTACGCCGCGGCGGAAGGCCATGTGCTGGTGGGCGTACTCTCCAAGAACTACCCGGACGTCGACAGCGCGGTGACCGACATGCTGCGCTATGCGCGCCTGATTGAAAACGCGCTCTCGGTCGGCCTGGGCGCCGGCGATCCGAAACAGTCGGCGATGGTCAGCCTGATCGCTCAGCAGGTGCAGCCGCAGCACGTTAACCAGGTGTTTACCGGCGTCGGCGCCAGCCGCGCGCTGCTGGGCCAGAACGACAGCGTGGTCAACGGCCTGGTATCGCCGACCGGCCGCGTCGGCTGGGTGAAGATTTCTACCGGCCCCTTGAGTGCCGCAGCGCCTGACGGCATCGTGCCGGTGGAAACCGCCATCGCCTTGCTGAAGGACATGGGCGGCAGCTCGATCAAGTATTTCCCGATGGGCGGCCTGAAGTGCAAGGACGAATACCAGTACGTAGCCAAGGCCTGCGCCGAGCATGACTTTATGCTGGAGCCGACCGGCGGCATCGATCTGGAGAACTACGAGCCGATCGTCGAGATCGCGCTGGCGGCCGGCGTGAAACGCGTGATCCCGCATATCTACAGCTCGATCATCGACGCCGCCAGCGGCGACACGCGACCGCAGGACGTGAAAACCCTGCTGGCAATGACCAAAAAGCTGGTGGGCTGAACGCGTAATGGGATGAGGTAAACGCTGGGAGGCGAAGGTTTTCCCGTGGCGCGGCATGCCGCGTCGCCGTTAGCTATAGCCTATAGCTTTCAAGTTGCAGCTAGGCGGCAAGCGCAGGAGCCCCAGGAGCTTACTTAAGTAAGTGACTGGGGTGAGTGCGGGCAGCCAACAACGCTGCAGCTTGAAAGATGACGGATATATACTGAGGATTACTATGCGAAACTGGCAGGCTCCAACCCGACGCACCGCGTTGTTCCTGGCGCTGCTGGCCGTGACCGGCCCAGCGCTGCATGCTGAGGATGCAATGAATTCCACGTCATCTCATTTCGCCTATATCGGCACCTATAATCCCAACGGCGAAGGCGTTTACCGGGTGCAGGTCGATCCGGCCAGCGGCGCGCTGAGCCACACTACGCTGGTCAGCAAAGTGCCGAATCCGGCGCAGCTGACGCTGGGCGCCGATGGCAAGACGCTGTATGTCGCCAGCGAAGTGGCCGATTTCAACGGCGGCAAACACGGCGGCATCACCGCTTACCGGGTCAATCCTGCCGACGGCGGCCTGACGCAGCTCAACCAGGTGGATTCGCAGGGGGCGGGGCCGGTGTATCTCTCATCGACGCCGGACGGGCGGCATCTGCTGGTGGCCAACTACGTCAGCGGCAGCGTGGCGGCTTTCCCGATCGAAGCGGACGGCAGCCTGGGCGCCGCCAGCTCGGTGCAGCAACAGCAGGGCCCGGCGGGCGCGGCCAAACCGGCGGCGGCGGTGAACGGCAGCTTCGCCATCAGCGATCACAATGGCCCGCATGCCCATATGATCGCCAGCGATCCGAGCGGCAAGTTCGTGTTCTCCACCGATCTGGGGTTGGATCGCATCTACCAATGGCGCTTTGACGCCGCGAGCGGCCGGCTGACGCCGAACGATCCGCCGTGGATCGCCGCCTCTTCCGCCGGCGCGGGGCCGCGTCACTTTGTGTTCCATCCGGACGGCGAAACCGTGCTGCTGGTGAACGAAGAGGCCTCGACGTTGACCAGCTACCGTTTTGATCGCCAAAAAGGTACTCTGAAACAACTGCATGCGGTTTCCGCACTGCCCGCCGACTATCAGGGCACCAGCTTCGCTTCGGGGCTGGCGCTCAGCAAAAACGGCGGCACGCTGTACGTCGCCAACCGGCTGCATAACAGCATTGCCCAGTTCAGCGTGGGCGCCGGCGGTGAGTTGAAGCCGGTGGCGGAAACCTGGACGCGTGGCGATTACCCGCGTTTGCTGGCGCTGAGCCCGGATGGCCGCTATCTGTATGCGTTGAACCAGCGCAGCGATAACGTTACCCGTTTCAGCGTAAATCCGACGGACGGCAAACTCAGCTTTGTGGGCGGCTATCTGCCGATCGGCAGCCCCTCGCAAATGGCGTTCCTGCCGCCGCCGAAGTAACCCGTGGCCCGCCCGGTTCACCGGGCGGGTTGCCTGATTGACGGACACAGAATGGTGCGATTTCCTTACCCGCGTTTGGCTTACTTGTTCGATGCTTTGCAAACCGAGACTTTGCCGCAGGATGAGCTGGCGAAGCGTTTCGCCGTGTCCACCCGCACGGTGCGGGCGGACATCACCGCGCTGAACGAGATTCTGGACAAATACGGCGCGCGTTTCGTGCATAGCCGCGGGGCCGGCTATCGCCTGCAGGTCGATAACGCCGCGCTGTTCAGCGCCCTGCAGCATCAGGAGCGCCGCAAGCACGCCACCCCGCGCAGCGCACAGGAGCGGGTGCATTATCTGCTGGTGCGTTTTTTGACCTCAGCCTTCTCCCTCAAACTGGAAGATTTGGCCGACGAGTGGTTCGTCAGCCGCGGTACGTTGCAAAACGACATGGCTGAGGTGAGAGAGCGTCTGGCGCACTATCAATTGACGATCGAAACCAAGCCGCGCTACGGCATGAAGCTGTTCGGCGCCGAGATGGCGATCCGCGCCTGTCTCACCGATCTGCTGTTCCAGCTGCAGCTGGCCGACGCCGAGAACCCGCTGCTCAACAACGAGATCCTGCTGCAGCCGCAGGTAGCGGCGTTCGCCGGATTGCTGCACCCGCTGCTGTCGCAATATGCCATTCGCCTGACCGACGAGGGCGAGCAGTACCTGATCTTCTACTGCGCGGTGGCGCTGCGGCGCATCAACGACGGCTATCCGCTGCCGGACTTCGAGGTGGAAGACGGCGACGACGCGGTGCGTCAGGTGTCGACCCGCCTGGCGGCGGAGCTGCGTTCGGCCTCCGGCAAAGAGATCTCGATGGCCGAAGAGGCCTATTTGCGGGTCAACATTGCCGCACGGCGCGTGCAGGACGTGCAGCCGACCGAGATCAACGCCGACGATGAAGAAGCGCTGGTGGACTACATCCTGTCCTACATCAACGCACACTATAACTACAACCTGCAGGGCGACGAGCAGCTGCGGGCCGATCTGCTCACCCATATCAAGACCATGATTACGCGGGTGAAATACCAGATCAATATCCCCAATCCGCTGTTGGCCAACATCAAGCAGCACTATCCGATGGCTTACGACGTGACGCTGGCGGCGGTCTCCAGCTGGGGCAAATACACCCCCTATACCCTGAGCGAGAACGAAATCGGCTATCTGGTGCTGCACATCGGCGTGGGGCTGGAGCGGCATTACAACATCGGTTATGAGCGCCACCCGCAGGTGATGCTGGTGTGCGATACCGGCAACTCGACGGTGCGCATGATCCAGGCGCAGATTGCGCGCAAGTATCCGCAGCTGGTGATGACGCGCATTGTCTCGCTGCGCGATTACGAGATGCTTGAGCATATCGATGAAGACTTCGTGATTTCCAACGCCCGCATCGGCGAAAAGAACAAGCCGGTGGTGGTGATGTCGCCGTTCCCGACCGATTACCAACTGGAGCAACTGGGCAAGCTGGTGCTGGTGGATCGCACCCGACCGTACATGCTGGAGAAGTTCTTCGACGCCGAGCATTTCATGGTGCTCAACGAGCCGTTGACGCAGGCGGAGCTGTTCAGCCGGGTGTGCGGCCAGCTGGAGCGGGAAGGGTACGTCGGCGCGGACTTCTATCCGTCGCTGGTCGAACGCGAGGCGATCGTTTCCACGCTGCTGGGCGAGGGCATCGCGCTGCCGCACTCGCTGGGGCTGCTGGCCAAAAAGACCGTGGTGGTGACGCTGTTGGCGCCGCAGGGCGTCGCCTGGGGAGAAGGCGAGGTCGCGCACGTGATTTTCCTGCTGGCGATCAGCAAGAGCGACTATGAAGAGGCGATGGCGATCTACGAGCTGTTCGTCACCTTCGTGCGTGAACGCTCAATGAGCCGCCTTTTGGGCAGCGACAGCTTCGACAGCTTTAAAGCGGTGGCGCTGGACTGCCTGAGCCGGAGTTAAGGGGAAAGGATATGGGGGATTGGGCGCAAAGGCGCGCCCTCAGCGGCTAATCTTCATCAAACCCGGAGTTGAACAGCTCGACCACCGCCGCCAGCGCGTTGACTTCGTCGGGGCCGGTCGCTTCGACTTCGATATGCCGACCCTGGGCGGAGTCCAGCATCAGCAGCGCGATGACGCTGCTGGCTTCGGCTTCGGTGCCGCTTTCGTTGCGCAGCATCACCTCGGCGTCGAAGCTTTGCACCAGCTCGAACAGTTTCATCGCCGGACGCGCGTGCATGCCCAGCTTGTTTTTGATTTCAACCGTCTGTTTAACCGTCATTGTTTGCGCTTTTCCAGCGTGCGGTGGCGCGACTGCACGTTCTTGCCGCGCGAGCGGAAGTAATCGGCCAGCTGTTCCGCCACGTATACCGAGCGGTGTTTACCGCCGGTACAGCCGATGGCGACTGTCAGGTAGCTGCGGTTGTTGGTTTCCAGCATCGGCAGCCATTGCTCCAGGTAGCTGCGGGTCTGGTAGATGAAGTTGTGCACTTCGGTATGGCGATCGAGGAACGACGCGACCGGCTTGTCCAGACCGGTCATCGGCCGCAGCTTCGGATCCCAGTGCGGGTTAGGCAGGAAGCGCACGTCGAACACGTAGTCGGCGTCGATCGGAATGCCGTGCTTGAAGCCGAAGGATTCGAACACCATGGTCAGCTCACGCTCACGCTTACCCAGCAGGCGGGTGCGCAGCATTTCGGCCAGTTCGTGCACCGACATTTCCGAGGTGTCGATAATCAGGTCAGCCCGCGAGCGCAGCGGTTCGAGCAGATCGCTCTCTTCGTCGATGGCGCTTTCCAGCGACAGGTTTTTGCTGGAGAGCGGGTGCAGGCGGCGGGTGTCGCTGTAACGGCGGATCAGCGTGTTGCGATCGGCGTCGAGGAACAGCAGCTGCGGCGAGAAGCTGTCCGGCAGCTGAGTCATCGCGTATTCGAACACTTCCGGCGATTCCGGCATGTTGCGCACGTCGATGCTGACCGCCGCGGAGATATTGCGTTCCGCCAGCGTGTTGGCGAGCTGCGGCAGCAGCACCACAGGCAGGTTGTCAACGCAGTAAAAACCCATATCTTCCAGCGCCCGCAAGGCGACGGATTTTCCGGAACCGGAACGGCCGCTGACAATCATCAGCACCATGTGGCAACTCCCCTGGCATCGCGGCGGCGTTCATCGCCACCGGTGGAAACTTTGTTATTCCGGCCGCAGCCGGATCCATCATCGTGAAACAGTAGCGTTATCCGGGCTGGAAGTCACGCCGGCCGGGCCTCACTCGGTGATGATTTGGTAAAGCTCTTCGTCGCTCTGCGCGGCGCGCAGGCGGCGGCATACGGTTTTGTCGGCCAGGCGTTTGGCGACCAGCGACAGGGTATGCAAATGGGTTTTGCACTGATCGGCAGGCACCAGCAGCGCGAACAGCAGGTCGACCGGCTGGTTGTCGATAGCGTCGAAAGCGATGGGTTGGTCGAGACGGATAAACACGCCAACGGCCCGCAGTGTGTCCTCTTCCAGTTTGCCGTGGGGAATGGCGATACCGTTGCCGATACCGGTGCTGCCCATGCGTTCCCGGGTGAGAACCGCGTCAAACACCACCTGCGAAGGCAGATTGAGCTGTTTGGCGGCCAGTTCGCTGATAATTTCCAAAGCCCGCTTCTTGCTGGTGCAGTGTACCGAGCTTTTGGTGCACTCGATGTTTAACACCGAGCTTAATTGCATATATTCGTTGTTCATCTCATCTTCACTTAAAACCGCGCCGCCGGGCGCGCCCGGCAAGGCGGTTTTTCGTCGGTTTTAACCCTGATTACCGTTCGGCGCGTCACCCATGCGGGTCACGCGCCGAAGGGCGAGGCTGCGACGGAGGCAACCTCACGGAATGGGTTAGGGTGTCAGTGTTGCTTCAATTTGTCTTTATGTTTGTTCAATTGACGTGCCAATTTGTCGATCAGCGTATCAATTGCGGCATACATATTCTCGTCTTCCGAGGTGGCGTGCAACTCGCCTCCATTCACGTGCACCGTTGCTTCCGCAATTTGCTGCACTTTTTCCACACTTAATACAACATACACCTGATTGATGCGATCAAAATACTGTTCGAGTTTGGCGAACTTGTTGTTCACGAACTCGCGCAACGGATCGGTGATTTCGATGTGGTGTCCGGTAATGTTGAGCTGCATAGTGTCTTCCTTCTCAATAGAGGTCAAACCAACTGTTTACGCTGGTTCGACGGCGGGATGGACAAAGACTCTCGGTACTTGGCGACGGTGCGCCGCGCCACGATGATCCCCTGATCGGCGAGCAGGGTGGCCAGCTTGCTGTCGCTGAGTGGTTTGGCGGGGTTTTCCGCCGCAATCAATTTCTTCACCAATGCGCGGATCGCCGTCGAGGAGGCTTCGCCGCCGCTGTCGGTATTCACGTGGCTGGAGAAGAAATATTTCAATTCGAAAATGCCGCGCGGGCTGTGCAGAAACTTCTGCGTGGTGACGCGCGAGATCGTCGATTCATGCATTTCCACGGCCTGAGCGATATCCGCCAGCACCATGGGTTTCATAAACTCTTCGCCTTGCTCGAAGAACGCCTGCTGCTGATCGACGATGCAGCGGGTGACCTTCAGCAGCGTCTCGTTACGGCTCTCAAGGCTTTTAATCAGCCACTTGGCTTCCTGCAGGTTGCTGCGGATGAACTGGCCGTCGGCTTCGCTGCGGGCGCTGTTGCCCAGCGCGGCGTATTGCTGATTGATCTTTAAACGCGGAACGTTGTCGCCGTTGAGCTCGACCGTCCATTTGTTCTGCGTCTTGCGCACCAGCACGTCCGGGATCACGTATTCCGATTCGCCGGTATTGATCGACTGCCCCGGGCGCGGATCGAGCGACTGAATCAGCAGCATCGCTTCTTTCAGTGTATCTTCTTTTAGCCGGGTTGATCGCATCAGGCTGCGAAAGTCATGGTTGGCCAGCAGATCCAGATGGTCGCTGATGATCAGCCGCGCTTCGGCCAGGTAAGGGGTGTCTTTGGCGTATTGGGAGAGCTGCACCAGCAGGCAATCGCGCAGATCGCGCGCGGCGACGCCGATCGGATCGAAACGCTGCACGCGCTTCAACACCGCCTCGACTTCATCGAGGGTCACGTTTTCGTCGCCCAGGCTTTCCAGAATGTCTTCCAGCGGCACGGTGAGATAGCCGGTGTCGTCCACCGCGTCGACGATGGAGGTGGCGATGGCGGCGTCGGTATCGGAAAACGGCGTCAGATCCACCTGCCACATCAGGTAATCCTGCAGCGTTTGGGTGGTCTCGCCCTGATAGACCGGCAGCTCGTCGTCGCTGTAGTCGGTGCCGGTGCCTGACGGCGTGCCGGCGGTGTAGATCTCATCCCAGGTGGCGTCCAGCGGCAGCTCTTCCGGCATGTCTTTCTGTTCCAGCGCCTCGCGGGTATCGAGCCCCTCGGTCTCCTGGGTTTCTTTGGCGTCGATTTCGTCGTGCAGATCGGTCTGTTCAAGCAGCGGATTGCTCTCCAGCGCCAGCTGGATCTCTTGTTGAAGCTCAAGCGTGGACAACTGCAGCAGGCGGATCGCCTGCTGGAGCTGAGGAGTCATGGCCAGCTGTTGACTGAGCCTGAGTTGCAAACCTTGCTTCATAGTTTTCTGTCTACTTCCGTTAACGGTGTCGCCCCGAAGGGCGCGCCGGCGCTTAGAGGCGGAACTCTTCGCCCAGATAAACGCGTTTAACCTGCTCGTCGGCCAGAATAGCATCCGGCGTGCCGTGGGCAATCAGTTTGCCCTGGCTGACGATGTAGGCGCGTTCACACACGTCCAGCGTCTCGCGCACGTTGTGGTCGGTGATCAGCACGCCCAGGCCGCTGTCACGCAGGTGCTCGATGATTTTTTTGATGTCGATAACGGAAATCGGATCCACCCCGGCGAAGGGTTCGTCCAGCAGAATGAATTTCGGGTTGGCCGCCAGCGCGCGGGCGATTTCGACGCGGCGGCGTTCACCGCCGGACAGCGCCTGGCCGAGGCTGTCGCGCAGATGGGAGATATGGAACTCTTCCATCAGCTCTTTGGCGCGGTCTTCGCGTTGTTCGCTGGTGAGGTCGGGGCGAATCTCCAGCACCGCCATCAGGTTGTCGTACACGCTCAGGCGGCGGAAGATCGACGCTTCCTGCGGCAGGTATCCGATGCCGCGGCGCGCGCGGGCGTGCAGCGGCAGCAGGCTGATGTCTTCTTCGTCGATCACGATGCGCCCGGCATCGCGCGGCACGATGCCGACCACCATGTAGAAGGTGGTGGTTTTACCGGCGCCGTTCGGCCCGAGCAGGCCGACGATCTCGCCGGATTTCACTTTCAGGCTGACGTCTTCGACAACTTTACGGCCCTTGTAGGCTTTCGCCAGGTTTTCTGCGATGAGTGTTGCCATAAGTGATTAGTTACTCTTTTTTTGCCCGTTTTTGTCTTGCAACTGCGACGGTACCAGAACCGTTGTCACGCGTTTGCCTTTATCGCTGAACGCCTGCATTTGCTGCTGTTGCACCAGATAGGTGATGCGATCGCCTTTCACGTTGCTGTCGAGCTGCTCCAGATAGGCGTTGCCCGTCAGGGTCACCAGCTGGGTCGCCACGTCGTAACGCACTTTCTGCGCGTGGCCTTTGACCGGCTTGCCGCTGTCCTGCATCTGGTAGAAGGTTACCGGGTTGCCGAACGCTTCAATATAGGTCTTATTCTGATCTCCGCCCGGACGGGTGACCACCACCTTATCGGCGCGAATATCGATGGTGCCTTGCTTGATCACCACGTTGTCGGTGAAGGTACTGACGTTGCTTTGCATGTCCAACGACTGCTTGAGCGAGTCGATGCTCACCGGCTGGCTGGAGTCGGATTTCAGCGCCAGTGCGGGGGCGCTGGCGGCCAAAACTAAGCTGCCGAGCAACAGGTTACGGAGTTGGTTTTTGGTTCTGAATTTCATAGTTGGTCTTAACCTTATCAATCAGCTCAGCGGTTTTGGTCCGCAGGTTCCCACGCATTTTCATGCCGTTAGAGGTAAAATTGGTCCCGTAAAGCGTGACTTCGTCATCGGAGGTGACGTCCTGGGTGACCAGGTTTACCTGAGCGTTGTCCGTCTTAATTTTTTCCAGCTGCGAGGTGGTGGTCAGGCTGTTTACCTCGACGTGACCATACAGATACAGCATCCGGTCTTTAGTCAGTTTGGCGCGATCGGCGCGAACTGACCAGGTGGCCACCGCATTCTCATCGAACAGCGTCATCACCGGCTGGGTGAACCAGCTCAGCTCGCCGGCGGTGTAATACTTCGCGTCTTCCGCCACCAGTTTGTAATTCAGCTTGCCGGCCGGGTTGTACACCACGGTGACCGTGTGCTGGCTCTGGTAAGTCGGATCCTGATCGTTGACCGGGCCAGGGGCCGTCTCGTCGCTGAAGTCCGTCATGTTCCAGCCGATCAGCGCCAGAACGATCACCGTCAACAGGATGGTGATCCACAGTTTGGTTTTACTCATATCGACAGCCCTTTGGCGTCCTCCAGCTTATTTTGAGCCAAAAGAATGATGTCGCACAGTTCGCGCACCGCACCGCGGCCGCCGGCAATGCGGGTGACGTAGTGGGCGCGCGGCGTCAACAGCGGGTGGGCGTCCGCCACCGCGACCGCCAGGCCGACCTGCGCCATCACCGGCCAGTCGATCAGGTCATCGCCGATATAGGCGACCTGATCCGCCGTTAACGACAGTTTATCCAACAGTTCGCGGAAGGCCAAAAGCTTATCGGATTGCCCCTGATACAGATGGGTGATACCGAGCGTCTGCGCGCGGTCTTCCAGCAGCTTGGCGGAGCGGCCGGTGATGATCGCCACCTCGATGTCCGAGGTTTTCAAGCAGCGGATGCCGTAACCGTCGCGCACGTTGAACGCCTTCAGTTCTTCACCGTTGTTGCCCATGAAGATCAGGCCGTCCGACAGCACGCCGTCAACGTCGCAAATCAACAGGCGGATGTTCCCGGCACGCGCCATAACCTCTTGTTCTACCGGCCCGTAGCAGGTTTCTACCATACCCATTCCGTTCTATTCCTTAATTAAACGACGCCGGCGCGCAGCATGTCATGCATATGTACCACACCCAGCAACTGGTCGCCATCGGCAACCAGCAGCGCGGTGATGTGGCGTTGTTGCATCAGGTTCAATGCATCGACCGCCAGAATATTGGGGCGCACCCGCACGCCGCCCGGCGTCATGACGTCGGCGATCTTCGCCTCGTGCAGGTTGATGCCCATGTCGAACACCCGGCGCAGGTCACCATCGGTGAAGATGCCGGCGATTTTCATCAGATCGTCGCAAATCACCGTCAGGCCCAGATTTTTTCGGGTAATTTCCAGCAGCGCGTCGCGCAACGAGGCGTCGGCGCTGACGTGGGGCATTTCGTCGCCGCTGTGCATGATATCGCTAACCCGCAGCAGCAGTTTGCGGCCGAGTGCGCCACCCGGATGCGACAGCGCGAAATCTTCCGGCGTGAAACCGCGCGCTTTCAGCAGCGCGACGGCCAGCGCATCGCCCATCACCAGCGTGGCGGTGGTGCTGGTGGTCGGCGCCAGCCCCAGCGGGCAGGCTTCCTGCGGCACCTTGATGCACAGGTGGATATCCGCCGCTTTGCCCATCGAGCTTTCCGGATTGTTAGTCATACAGATGAGGGTGATCTGCTGGCGTTTCAATACTGGGATCAGCGCCAGGATCTCGCTGGACTCGCCGGAGTTGGAGATGGCGAGCACTATGTCCTGCGGGGTGACCATGCCCAAATCGCCATGGCTGGCCTCCGCCGGGTGAACGAAGAATGAGGGGGTGCCGGTGCTGGCGAAGGTCGCGGCGATCTTGCAGCCGATATGGCCGGATTTGCCCATGCCCATCACCACCACTTTGCCGCCGCAGGCGGCGATCGTTTCGCAGGCGCGGGTGAAGTCTGCGTTGATGTAGCTGTCGAGCTGAGCCAGCCCTTCACGCTCTATCTGAAGCACTTCTTTGCCGGCCTGCTGAAAATCGAAGCCCGGTTGCAACTCAATGTTCGACATACTCATTCCCGTCGGTTTAGCCGAAAGTACTGAAAGGGTTAAAGAACAGCACCGCAAGATACGCAATAAAGCCGCATAATAACAGCGCGCCCGCCAGGTGGCCGATGCGGTGTTTGCGGCCGATGCACAGCACGCTCAGCAGCACGCTGGCCGCCAGCATCACCCAGTAATCGCGCTGGAAGGCGGCGGTGTCCACGCTACCCGGCGATAGCAGGGCGGGGACGCCCAGCACGATCACCGTGTTGAAAATATTGGAGCCGATGATATTACCAATCGCCATATCATCCTCGCCCTTCAGCGCCCCGGCGATGGAGGTGGCCAGTTCGGGCAGGCTGGTGCCGATGGCGATAATGGTCAACCCGACCACCAGTTCGCTCAGGCCGAAATAGTGCGCAATCACCGTCGCGTTATCGACCACCATCCTGGAAGAGAGCGGCAGAATGATAAACGCCAACACCAGCCACAGCACCGCCACGGTGTTGCTGCTGTCCTGCGGCAGCTCGGCGATCTGTTCCATGGTCAGGCTGTCGCTGCCCTCGCGCTGCGCCAGCCGGGCGATTTTCAGCATCAGCAGGATGAAGCCGGCGGCGGCGGCCAGCAGCAGCACGCCGTCCAGCCTGCTCAGGGTGCCGTCCATCAACACGAAACCGCACAATACTGTGACCGCTAACATCAGCGGCAGTTCGCGCCGCAGTATCTCGGAGCGCGCGGCCAGCGGGTGAATCAGCGCCGCCACGCCCAGGATCAATAAAATGTTGGTAATGTTGGAACCTAATACGTTGCCAACGGCCATATCTATCTGCCCGTTCAGCGCGGCGGTGGTGGACACGATCAGCTCCGGCAGCGAAGTGCCGATGCCGACGATGGTCATGCCGATGATCAACGGCGGGACGCCGAGCGAGCGGGAAATCACGGCAGCACCATAAACTAAGCGGTCTGCACCATACACCAGTAGAAATAAACCAACGATTAATAATGCTATCGCGAGAAACATGCAGGGTCCTTTGTCGGGTATTATCCCGGTTCGTTGGTTAAAGCCGTCAATGCGGCGGTATTGCTTGCCCTCCGTTGCGCGCGCTAGAGCTACAGCAACGGTTTTTCCCGGCTAATAGTTGAACAGTTTCGTTTTTTTTCGTTATGGCGCCAATTTTGACCGGGTGGCGCGGAAAAGTAAAACCAATGGCACCATTGGTCGCGAAATGGCAGTAAGTTTTTGTAAAGATGAGACGGATTGAGCCCATTGCTTTAACATCACGGGTAGATTCAGCAACAGATGAGTCGTAAAGGGTCCATTAACATGCTCCATAAGGCAGATAATTTGGTCGAAGTGCGCGACATGAGCTTCTCGCGCGGCGACCGGCGGATATTTGAAGACATCAACCTGACGGTGCCCCGAGGCAAGGTCACGGCAATCATGGGGCCATCGGGCATCGGCAAAACCACGCTGCTGCGCCTGATAGGCGGCCAGCTGACGCCGGACAGCGGGGAGATTTGGTTCGACGGCGACAACATTCCCGCGTTGTCCCGCCGTCAGTTATACGACGCGCGCAAAAAGATGAGCATGCTGTTCCAGTCGGGCGCGCTGTTCACCGATTTGACCGTATTCGAAAACGTGGCCTACCCGCTGCGCGAGCACAGCAACCTGCCTGAACCCCTGCTGCGCAGCACGGTGCTGATGAAGCTGGAGGCGGTAGGGCTGCGCGGCGCGGCCCAACTGATGCCCAATGAGCTTTCCGGCGGCATGGCGCGCCGGGCGGCGTTGGCGCGCGCGATCGCGCTGGACCCTGAGATGATCATGTTCGACGAACCCTTCGTCGGCCAGGATCCGATCACCATGGGGGTGCTGGTCAAGCTGATCGATGAGCTGAACCATGCGCTGGGCATTACCTGCATCGTGGTGTCGCACGACGTGCCGGAGGTGCTGAGCATCGCCGACTACGCCTACATCGTGGCCGATCACCGGGTGATCGCCGAAGGCACCACGCAGCAATTGCAGAACAATCCTGATGCGCGCGTGCGCCAGTTCCTGGATGGTATAGCGGATGGGCCGGTGCCGTTCCGCTACCCGGCCGGGGATTATCAGACCGAACTGCTAGGCTTAGGGAGTAAATAAGCTCATGTTATTAAGAGCGTTAGCGTCCTTGGGGCGCAGTGGCATCAACACCAGCGCCAGCTTCGGCCGCGCCGGGTTGATGCTGTTCAACGCGTTGATTGGCCGGCCGGAACCCGGCAAGCAGTGGCCGCTGTTGTTGAAACAGCTCTACAGCGTCGGCGTGCAGTCGCTGCTGATCATCATGGTCTCCGGGCTGTTCATCGGCATGGTGCTGGGCCTGCAGGGCTATATCGTGCTCACCACCTACAGCGCCGAGGCCAGCCTCGGCATGATGGTGGCGCTGTCGCTGCTGCGCGAACTGGGGCCGGTGGTGACGGCGCTGCTGTTCGCCGGCCGCGCCGGTTCCGCGCTCACGGCGGAAATCGGCCTGATGAAGGCGACGGAGCAGATCTCCAGCCTGGAAATGATGGCGGTCGATCCGCTGCGGCGCATCGTGGCGCCGCGCTTCTGGGCGGGGCTCATCAGCATGCCGCTGTTGACCATCATTTTCGTGGCGATCGGCATTTGGGGCGGCTCGGTGGTCGGCGTGGACTGGAAGGGCATCGACAGCGGCTTCTTCTGGTCGGCGATGCAGGGCGCCGTGGAGTGGAAAAAAGATCTGCTCAACTGCCTGATCAAAAGCGTGGTATTCGCCATTACCGTAACCTGGATTGCCATTTTCAACGGGTACGACGCCGTGCCTACCTCTGAAGGGATTAGCCGGGCGACGACGCGTACCGTGGTGCATTCGTCACTGGCGGTGTTGGGATTGGATTTCGTGCTGACAGCACTGATGTTTGGGAATTGATTCGATGCAAACGAAGAAGAGTGAAATCTGGGTTGGGGCATTTATGCTGATCGCGCTGTGCGCCATCGTGTTTATCTGCCTGCAGGTGGCGAACCTTAAATCGATCGGCAGCGAGCCGACCTACCGCATTTACGCGACGTTCGACAACATCGGCGGCCTGAAACCGCGTTCGCCGGTGAAGATCGGTGGCGTGGTGATCGGCCGCGTGGCGGACATCGAGCTCGATCCGAAAACCTACACGCCGCGCGTGGCGCTGGATATCCAGAAAAAGTACGACCAAATCCCGGATACCAGCTCGCTGGCGATCCGCACCTCCGGCCTGCTGGGCGAGCAATATCTGGCGCTTAACGTGGGCTTCGAAGATCCTGACATGGGCACCACCATTCTGAAAGACGGCGGCACCATCCAGGACACCAAGTCAGCCATGGTTCTGGAAGATTTGATCGGCCAGTTCCTGTATAAAAGCGGCGGTCAGGACAGCGCCAAATCGGGAGACGCGGCCGCTGAGCCGGCTGCCGGCGCCGCACCGCAACCCGCTGTTCCAAATCATTAAGAGAGGATACCTGCATGTTTAAACGTTTACTGATGGTGGCTCTGCTGGTGGTTGCACCGCTGGCGAGCGCAGCCGACCAAACCAATCCTTACAGCTTGATGCAAGACGCGGCGCAGAAGACCTTCAGCCGTTTGAAGAACGAACAGCCGAAGATCAAGCAGGACCCGAACTACCTGCGCTCCATCGTGCATCAGGAACTGATGCCGTTCGTGCAGGTGAAATACGCCGGCGCGCTGGTGCTGGGCCGTTACTACAAAGACGCGACGCCTGCGCAGCGCGAAGCCTACTTTACCGCCTTCCAGTCTTACCTGGAGCAGGCTTACGGCCAGGCGCTGGCGATGTACCACGGCCAGACTTACCAGATCGCGCCTGAACAGCCGCTGGGCAATGCCGACATCGTGGCCATTCGCGTCACCATCATCGACAACGGCGGCCGCCCGCCGGTACGTCTGGATTTCCAATGGCGCAAGAACAGCAAAACCGGCTATTGGCAGGCGTATGACATGATCGCCGAAGGCGTCAGCATGATCACCACCAAGCAGAACGAGTGGGCGTCCACGCTGCGTACTCAGGGCATCGATGGCCTGACCAAACAGCTGCAGGCCGCCGCCGCGCAGCCTATTACGCTGGACAAGAAAAACTGATGTCGGCAGCGCTCAGCTTCGAATCACAGCAGCAGACGCTGATCCTGCGCGGTGAACTGGACCGGGAAACGCTGCAGCCGCTGTGGCGGCAGCGCGATGCGCTGATGGCGGATAAAACCGCGATCGACGTGGCGCAACTGGAGCGGGTGGACTCCGCCGGGCTGGCGCTGTTGCTGCATCTGCAGGAAGAGCAGCGCGAGCGCGGCGTAGCGCTAAAAATTTTCGGCGCCACCGAGCGCCTGAAAACGCTGATCGCGCTCTACAACCTGCAGGCGATAATGCCTGTCGATACCGCCGGTTAGCGGCGTTTTACGCCGCCCTTGCGTGGTAAAACGATACAAAGCCCCTGTTACGCAGGGGCTTTTTCTTTAGTTTAAGAAAACATCGTATTCCACTAAGATACTAGGCTGTTTATGATCCTTTAGCGGCAGAACTGGATACTATGGAAACCAACGAGATTAAAGACGTGCTGATGCAGGCATTGGCACTGGATGAAGTACATGTGACGGGCGACGGCAGCCATTTTCAGGCGATCGTGGTCGGTGAACTGTTCGCCGGTATGAGCCGCGTCAAAAAACAGCAGACGGTTTACGCACCGCTGATGGAATACATTGCGGACAACCGCATTCATGCCTTGTCTATCAAGGCGTACACCCCTGAAGAGTGGCAGCGAGACCGCAAACTCAACGGATTTTAAGGCTGTTTGCCCTGCCGGGCGGGCAGCTTCAGATTAGATAACAGAGAGTAGTCAGATGGATAAATTTCGTGTGCAGGGTCGGACTCGCCTGAGCGGTGAAGTGTCTATTTCCGGGGCCAAAAACGCCGCCCTGCCGATCCTGTTCGCCGCCCTGTTGGCGGAAGAGCCGGTCGAACTGCAGAATGTCCCTAAGCTGAAGGACATCGACACCACCATTAAACTACTCAACCAGCTGGGTACCAAGATTGAGCGCAACGGTTCGGTCTTCGTGGACGCCAGCGGGGTGAACGAGTTCTGTGCCCCTTACGATCTGGTGAAAACCATGCGCGCATCCATCTGGGCGCTGGGGCCACTGGTGGCGCGCTTCGGCCGCGGCCAGGTTTCCCTGCCGGGCGGCTGCGCGATCGGCGCGCGTCCGGTCGATCTGCACATCACCGGCCTGGAGCAGTTGGGTGCCGAGATCAAGCTGGAAGAAGGTTACGTCAAGGCGTCCGTCGAGGGCCGCCTGAAGGGCGCGCACATCGTCATGGACAAGGTGAGCGTGGGCGCGACCGTGACCATCATGAGCGCCGCGACCCTGGCGACCGGCACCACCGTTATCGAGAACGCCGCGCGTGAGCCGGAAATTGTCGATACCGCCAACTTCCTCAACACGCTGGGCGCGAAGATCAGCGGCGCCGGCAGTGACAAAATCACCATCGAGGGCGTCGAGCGTCTGGGCGGCGGCGTGTACCGCGTGCTGCCTGACCGCATCGAGACCGGTACCTTCCTGATCGCCGCCGCGGTTTCCGGCGGCAAAGTGATGTGCCGCAACACCCGTCCGGACACGCTGGATGCGGTGCTGGCCAAGCTGCGCGAAGCCGGTGCCGATATCGAAGTGGGCGAAGACTGGATCAGCCTGGACATGCACGGCAAACGCCCGAAAGCGGTCACCGTGCGCACCGCGCCGCACCCGGGCTTCCCGACCGACATGCAGGCCCAGTTCAGCCTGCTGAACCTGGTGGCGGAAGGTACCGGCGTCATCACCGAGACCATCTTCGAAAACCGCTTCATGCACGTGCCGGAACTGATCCGCATGGGCGCGCACGCGGAAATCGAGAGCAACACCGTGATCTGCCACGGCGTTGAGCAGCTGTCCGGCGCTCAGGTAATGGCGACCGATCTGCGCGCTTCCGCCAGCCTGGTGATCGCCGGCTGCATCGCCGACGGCGTGACCGTCGTCGATCGCATCTACCACATCGATCGCGGCTATGAGCGTATTGAAGACAAGCTGCGCGCGCTGGGTGCGAACATCGAGCGCGTGAAAGGCGAGTAAGTTGCCCTGCTGTTAACGGTGTAAAAACGGCTTCCTGAAGGAAGCCGTTTTTGTTAGGACAATTACTGGGTGAGTTTGCTCAAGGCGCGGCCGAAGAGAGGTTGATCTTCAGACGATCCTGATGCGTTGTTATTACGCACGTCTCCCCCGAATTGCGAACCAATCAGACTGCCGACCCATTGTCCGTCCATTGATGACGGCGCTATTGAGCCCGTGAAGGTGGAATCGTACAGGTGGCCGACGTTAATGCCGATTAATCCCCCTCGCTGGGAGACGCCAACGCTGTTCACTTTTCCTGCTGCAACCACGTTCTTGACGGTGCCGCCATTTCTGCCGACCACACCGCCAACTGCACTGCGAACCTCTCCGCTTACGTCACCAGACGCGCTGGCATGCTCAATGAGGCTGGCCACATCGTTGAGGCCAACAATGCCGCCAACGTCGCTGCCGGCAGCGCCATGAACATTACCCTGTGCATTGACCTGGGTCAGCGTTCCTTTGTTGTAGCCGGCTACACCGCCAACATAGCTGGCATTGCCGCCGGAGACCGTGACGTTTGCCGTTGAATCGCTCACGCTGCCTTGCTCGTTACTGCCAACCAGGCCACCGACCCGGCTGTTGGCCGCCGCGCTTACCGAGCCGAAGGCTTCCGCTTGCGCGATGGAACCGCTGCGGTTCAGGCCGACCAGCCCACCGGCGTAAGAGCCGTTGCCTCCACGCACTTGGGTATTGGCGGTGACGGCTTTAAGCGTTCCGCCGTTGTTCAGGCCGATTAAGCCGCCAAGGAAGCTGCCGTCCAGGCCGTTAACGGATCCCTGCGCTTTGGCGTTGGTAACGGAGGCTTTATTGTTGTTACCGATCAGCCCGCCCGCCAGGCTATTTTTACCGGCATAGACTTCAGTTTCCGCACTGACGTCCGTCAGATTACCGTAGTTATCACCAATCAATCCGCCGATGTTGGCATTATCGCCACCAATGACTGTGTTTTTGGCATGTGCATTTTGTACACGCGCATTTTTATTGTTAATGCCGATCAAACCGCCGATGTGCCGCCCTTTATTGTCAACGACTTTGCCAGTCGCCCAGACAGCATTCAGAACGCCGTTATTTTGGCCGACCAGGCCACCTATGGCGTATGTTTCCTCGCCGGTGACAGAACCATTGGCTGTTGCATTGTCGATTTTGCCGTTGTTTGTGCCGACCAGGCCGCCTATATAGCTGTTGTGTTTGCCTGAGACCGTTGCGTTGGCAACCGAATGGGCGATGGTGCCGTTGTTGGTACCAGCCAGCCCGCCGATTTCCATTTGCTCGCCTAAGGCACTCACGGTCCCTTCGCTTGACGAGCCAACGATGTGGCCGCTATTGTCGCCCACCAAGCCACCGATTTTGCTATGGGAAGCGCCGGCGACACTCAATACATCGACCTTTGCCCGACTATCCTGAACTGTACCCAGGTTAAAACCAACCAAGCCACCGAGATTGCTGTAGCTGGCGGTACCGGTTACCTTGCCGGAGGCTGAGGAACCAAGCACTTTGCCTAAGTTGATGCCGACCAAACCGCCGATGTCGCCACCGCCACGAATGTTGATGCGTGTCGCATGAACGTTGGAAACGGCCCCGAAATTGAGCCCGGTCAGTGCCCCGGTGTATTGCGTGAATTGTGTTGGTGTGAATGACAGCGAATCCAGTTTCAGGTTGTTGATAGAGCCGGTGGACGAGTTGAACAAACCGAGATAAGGGCCATTGTTGCTGATCTCCAGCCCCTGAATCATGTTGCCCAATCCTTCAAAGATACCGTTAAACGCGTAATCGCCGCCGATGGCATTGATACGGCTGTTACCGGTAATGGCATTCCCCAGCACATAACGGGCGTTCAGGTCTTTGTTGACATCCAGCAACTGTGACAGCGTCTGTATTACCCGATAATTTTCACCGTTGACGCTGAACGAAGCGTTGGCGCCGGACAGGGTGACCGCCGCATCATTGTTCAGGGTGTAGCCTGTTTTATGATTCAACGCCAAACTCCCGCCTGCGCCGGTCGCTTTGAGCGGAGCGTTGATCTTGATGCCAGCCTGCTCGGCCGTCAGCGACAGTTTGTTGGCATTCTGCCAGCGGACTTGTTGAGAAACGCTGACATCGCCTTTGGTGCTGACCAGTTCTACGTTGCTGTTTTCTAAAGTTTGTTCCAGAGTTTGGGCATTGAGCGTGCCGCCGTCCTTCACATTAACGTCGGCGGATGCCAGCTTCCAACTACCAGTTTTACCGTTGAGTGAACGAGTACTAATTTTGGCCGTTGGCTGTACGACCACTTGCGCGCCTTTGGTTTCAATAAAGCCGCCGTTGCCGACGTTGGCCGTCGCGCTCAGAGTGCCTCCAACGTTAACGAGGCCATTGTCGCCGCCATCCAGCACGATACGGCCGGCTTGCTCGCGCACGGTATCTGCCAGGATGACACCGTGATTGTTTACGACGGTTCTCAGCACATCGCCCGCAGCCTTGGCGCTCATCAACACCTGGCCGCCATCGGCACGCAGGACGCCACCGTTTTGCGCTAACGCATTGAGCGCTGCTGCATCGATCTGCAGATTAAGCAGTTTGTTGCCATCGAAGTTCAACGTAATATCGTCACCCGCACCCAGTGCGACGGTGCCCAGGTTTGCTTGAATGACACCCTGGTTATTCACCCGTGCGCCCAGTAGCGCAATGCTGCCTGCGTCAGCCGCTTGTAGCCGGCCTTCGTTAATAACTTCCGCTTGAGAACTGCCGACGAAACGGTTTTTTCCCGCCAGGAAGTCGGCATTACTGATATCGCGAGTCGAAGCCACCAGCCCCCCGACGTTGACCTGCGCATTTTTGCCAAATATCACCCCATTCGGGTTGACGATAAACACTTTGCCGTTGGCGTTGATTTTGCCCTGAATGTCACTGCCGTTCACGCCGATGACACGGTTGAGCGCCACGGATGTATCGCCTGGCTGGCGGAACGTCACGCTCTCGTTGCCACCCACGTTGAAACTATCCCATTGGGTGATTAATTTGTCGCTGTGCTGATTGATGGTCATATCAGGACCGTTGGTGGTGATGTCGCCCTTGCCGGAGACGATATTTTGCCCGCTGGGCAGGGCGAGCGCCTGTTCCAACGGCAGCAAGCTCAGCAGAGAAAGTGCTGCCGCCAGGCGGCGCTTGCTGTTGCCTTTGCCGCGGCGGCTGCAGTGTTCGTTGACTACGTTCCAGCACTCCCGAACCGGGTTCCAGACCAATGCATAGATCTTGTTCATCGCTTATTTCCTTTTTGTTGTGTCTGCCGCTTTCCAGCGGCGGGTTCTCAGCATCAGGCGGCTAGAAATAGCGGGCCGCCTGTAGCCAAACTCTTGGTGATTTATCCTGAGCGCTGCCAGGGCCGGAAGCAGCCAGCGGCCAGGCTGCCGTCAAGGCGACCTGATGATTTTCACCTCCCCAGACGAGCGTTGAACCGGCGGCGGACAGGTGCACGTTATTCTTTTCCGGCGTCCAGGGGTGTTTGTTGAGGCGCGCTTGCCCCTGGTCGATAAAGGTGCTCAGTTGCCAGCCGGGTCTTAGGGCGTAGCGCAGCTCCATGCTGGCTTGCCAACCCAGATCGCCGTTGCCGCTGCCCGGCGCGTAAGCCCGTACAGCATAGGGGCCGCCCGTGCTGAATTTCTCAGAGGAGTCCAGATTGTCAGGGGCCCATTGCGCGTTGAGCTGGGTATACAGCTGGAAGTCACCGCTCAGGTTTTGCAACCTGACCGCGCTCAGTGCCAGTTTGCTGAACTGCCCTTCGGTTTTTGCGGTTCGTCCGTCCCAGCGGCGAGCTGAGGGATCTTCAATGTGCAGATTGCCGAGGCTATAAGACAGCGATGCCACGCTTTGCCCCCCGCCAAACAGGCGATCCTGGGCATTGACGTCGACGCCCATCGTCCACAAACCGATACGCTTGCGGCTACGGTTTTCGAAGAGATCGATATCGTCGCGAAGCGTCTTGTGATCGAATTGCAGCTGTGCGTTGACGTTCAGGAGGCGGCTGCGCAGCAGGGGCTGGGTAACGAAGGCGCTGCTGATGGCGGCGTTGCCGTGGGCTTGCAGCTCGCTGAAATCTTTGCCTAAGCGATAATTCATGTAAGAGTGCGCAATGCCAACGCGTGTCGACCAAGGACTGACGGGAAGTTGGTATGCCATGCGGTAATAGCGTTGGTGTTTATCGCTGCTCAGTAGCCGCAGCTCAAGGCGATCGCCCAAGCGCAACGGGCTGTTAAGGCCGAGTGTCGCCATGCCGCGATATTCTCCGGTGTAGGCATCGCCAAAGTTATCCGCTTGCAAGATGCCATCCACTCGTTTTCCTGGCGTAGCTTTGATCTGCCAATCCGTGGTGCCGGGCTGAGAACCCGGTAGCAAAGTGCTGTTGATCAATATCCCGGGAATATCGTTTAGCAATAAAAGATTTCGCTCTAGCTGAGAATCTGTGATGGCCATGCCACTGCGGACATGGGATAGCTGCCAGCGCAATATCTCGTCTCTGACTGGAGCTTTATTATTTAGAGTAATGTTTCCGTAGCGACCTTCAACAATATCAATACGAATTTTGCCATCGACAATCTCTTGCCGGGGCAGGTAAGCGCTGGCCAGGAAATAACCTTTGTTTCGATAGTAAATGGTTATTCTCTGAACGGCCGTTTTTAATTGCGCTACCGTTAATTTACGCCCTTGAAACTCTGCAATCAAAGGCAAGAGTTTGGCTGAGGAAATACTCTTGTTCCCGTTAAGAAAGAAACTGCTTACCAACAAAGTTGGTGAATTCTCCGCTGCGGGCGTAATGGGGGCGTCTTCGGGTGGAGAGGGCTTTACCTCTACCGGGGCAGGAATATTCAGGCGAGTCTCTTCGAGATCTCTCATGACTTGCCCTGCATTTGGTAATGCGGCTGACGTGGCTAAGGGCGTGAACAGCACGAACAGGAGGTTTGCTGGCGTTTGAAAATAAAAAAAAGTTTGCTGTGCTACGTGAATAAACTTCACTAATACGCAATGAAAACGGGAGGTAATGATATTAATTATGTTATTCACGAAAGGAATTCCATATAAAAAATGAATGGATGCTTAATCTATTTCATGTGTATTGCTAGAATTTACCCTTGATATTATTGGTTTTCGATTTTTTAATCGCAATGCTTTTTGATTATTTTTCTTTTAATTTGGAATTTTCTGGTTTTTTAAGATTTTATTATTGTTAATTATTTATTTAATGAGATGAATGTAATATGTTTTTGCTTTGAATTATAATTGCGGGCTATAAATTAGGGCGCCAACAAGGAAATGAAGCCTATTAGATTCGTAAAGTAATAAGAATTGGCGGGGTAAATCAGGAACGTGGTGAGGGGCGCCGCTCTTTGAGTGGGGCTAAAGCGGCGCGTGTGCGATAAGAGGGCTAATTGCTGTCTTCCGGGAATTCACCCACCGTCATTTTCAACGTAATGCGTTTACCGTCGCGCAGCACGATAACCGGTATCTCGGTGCCCGGCCTGATCTCCGCCACCTGGTCCATAGTCTCCAGCACGGATACCGCCGGTTTGTTATCCACGTTGATGATGATGTCGTTGATCTGGAAACCGGCGCTGCTCGCCGGGCCGTTCGGCGTAATTTCGGTCACGATGATGCCCTGCAGGCGATCGATGCCGGAATTGGAGGAGCGCAGCGGAATGATCTCCTTACCCTGAATGCCGAAATAGCCACGGATCACGCGGCCGTCGCGGATCAGCTTGTCCATGATTTTGGTGGCCAGTTCGATCGGAATGGCGAAGCCGAGGCCCTCCGGCGTTTCGCCGTCGGTGATTTTGTCATAGGTCAGGGTGTTGATGCCGATCAGCTCGCCCAGCGAGTTGACCAGCGCGCCGCCGGAGTTGCCGCGGTTGATTGAAGCGTCGGTCTGTAGGAAAGTCTGTCGGCCGGTGGTGCTCATACTGATGCGCCCGGTGGCGCTGAGGATGCCCTGAGTGACGGTCTGCCCCAGGTTATACGGGTTGCCGATAGCCAGCACCACGTCGCCGACGTGGGCAACGCGGTTTTTGTTGGTCGGGATCACCGGCAGGTTGCCGGGATCGATCTTCAGCACCGCCAAATCGGTCAGGCCGTCGGAGCCGACCAGCAGCGCTTCGTAGCGGCGGCCGTCCTGCAACACCACGGTGATCTGCTGGGCGTCTTTGATCACGTGGCGGTTGGTGATGATATAGCCGCGTTCGTTCATGATCACGCCGGAACCGAGCGACAGCACGTTGGCGGCGCCGTTCAGGTTGCGGTTGTAGATGTTCACCACGGCGGGTGCGGCGCGGCGCACTGCCTTGTTGTAGCTCACCGGCGTTTCGTCGCTGGTATTCTCGGTTTTCTCTGCAAACAGGCCGTTGGAAGAGCGCAGCATGGGCAGGGCAGCCAACAGCAGGCCGGCAACGATGAGACCGATAACGACAGAACGCAAGAGCTTAGCAAACATGGAGTTTTCGTGGTGTGGTGAACGATGTTCGGAGGATAGCATGAGTTAACCGGGCGCAGTATGTCACCGAGCCCGGTTTTTGCACAAATTAACGCAGCAGCAGATAAATGGTTTCGGTACCGCGCACGATATTGAGCGCCATCACCGGTGGTTTGGCTTCCAGCACCTTGCGCAGCGCGGTAATGCTGTCCACGCGCTGGCGGTTGACGCCGATGATCACGTCGCCTTTTTGCAGGCCGATTTGCGCCGCCGTCGAGCCTTTATCCACGTTCTCTACCTTCACGCCCTTGTCGCCGCTCGGCAGCGCACCGTTGCTGAGGGAAACGCCCTGCAGCGCCGGCGACAGCGTTTCGGCATTGGTCGAAGCGCTCTCGCTGTTGTCCAGCGTGACCGAGACTTCCTGCGGTTTGCCGTCGCGCAGTAGGCCCACTTTGAGGGTTTTGCCCGGCGCAGTGGTGCCGACCTTGGCGCGCAGCTCGGCGAAGCTGTTCACCGGCTTGCCGTCGACGGAAACCAGAATATCCCCGGCTTTGATGCCGGCCTTGGCGGCGGCGGATTTCGGCAGCACTTCGCTGACGAAGGCGCCGCGCTGCGCGTCGGTGTTGAAGGCTTTGGCCATGTCAGGGGTCATTTCGCTGCCCTTGATGCCGAGCAGGCCGCGTTTCACTTCGCCGAATTCGATCAGCTGCTGGCTCAGGTTCTGCGCCATATTGCTCGGAATGGCGAAACCGATGCCGACGTTGCCGCCGCTCGGCGCGAGAATGGCGGTATTGATGCCGATCAGCTCGCCGTTCAGGTTAACCAACGCGCCGCCGGAATTGCCGCGGTTGATCGAGGCGTCGGTCTGAATGAAATTTTCCAGCCCTTCCAGATTCAGGCCGGTGCGGCCCAGCGCCGAGATGATGCCTGAAGTGGCGGTTTGGCCCAGGCCAAACGGGTTGCCGACCGCCACGGCGAAGTCGCCGACGCGCAGCTGGTCGGAATCGGCCATCTTGATGGCGGTCAGGTTTTTGGTGTCGCTGAGCTGCAGCAGGGCGATGTCGGATTGCTCATCGCGGCCGACCAGCTTGGCGTCCAGTTCGCGGCCGTCGTTCAACTGCACGCGGATTTTATCGGCGTTGTTGATGACGTGATTGTTGGTCAGCACGTAGCCTTTGGCGGCGTCGATGATGACGCCGGAACCCAGCCCTTCAAACGGGCGGGAGCTCTGCTGTTGGCCGGGGAAATTGGGGCCGAAGAAGCGTCTGAACTCTTCCGGCAGCTGTTGACGCTGCACCTGGGTGCCTGCGACATGCACGCTCACTACGGCGGGCAAGACTTTTTCCAGCATCGGCGCCAGGCTCGGCAGCGGCTGCCCCTGAACGGCAACGGGCAGCGCCGCGTTGGCCACCGGTACGGCGCTGAACGCCAGGCCGAGGCTCATTGCCAATGCACTAAGAATTAAAGACTTTTTCTTCATTGATGATAACTCTCTCAATACCTGCCGATGAAAATTTGATGATAAGGCAATCACCTTGTCATAGTGAAGGGTAAGACCGTGAATTTGCGTGCAAAGTTCAGTAAAGGTAATGCGAAGGAAGGTCAATAAGGCACAAAGGGGGAATAAACCCGCGGGTGGCCCCGCGGGCGAAGAAGGAATATCAGTCGCGGCGAGCGCTTTGGCCGCGCAGCAGGCCGGAGGCCCCTTCAGAATAGTCGCGCGGCATTTCCACCGGCGCCTGATCGTTGTCCGCTTCCGCTTCGGTCAGGCGATAGCGGAACGGATTCTCCTGCATCGGCAGATCCGGCAGCAGGTTGTTGGAGCTTTTCGCCATATGCTGATACAGCTGGCGATAATCGCGAGCCATGTTGTCCAGCAGCTCGGCGCTGCGGGCGAAGTGGCCGACCAGCTCCTGGCGGTACTCTTCCAGCTCGGTTTTGCTCTTGTCCAGCTCGTTCTGCAGGACTTGTTGTTGACGTAATTTACGGTTGCCAAAACGCATCGCCACCGCACCAATCACGATACCGACGACCAAACCAATCAGCGCATACTCCCAGGTCATGATGACTCCTATTTTGACTTCGTTGTTCCGCAGGGATTTTTCACTTAATAATATCCACTATAACCGTTAACCTTGTCCGAGTGGAATCCTGATGCGCTTCCACCCAGTGTTTACAGGGTTTTCAACGGCGCCCGCAGCGGGCATTTGTGGCGATAACGGTGCGAATCGGCATCAACTTGCCGCCAACGTTGGCTAAATAATTTCTAAGCGTTCTTAGGGAACATCGAACAGATGCAGGCACTATCACCGTTATCTCGCTACCAGCAGGCGCTGGACGCGGGGGAATATCAGGCCGATGAGGTTCAACGCCGGGCCGTCGCTCAACTGGATCGCATTTATCAGGCTCTGCTGCAAAAGCCCGCAGCGAGCGCGCCTGCGGGCGGGCTGCGCGGCAAGCTCAGCCGTTTGTTGGGCAAGGGCGGCGAAACGGCGCCGCAGCGTCCGGTGCAGGGGCTGTATATGTGGGGCGGCGTCGGGCGCGGCAAAACCTGGTTGATGGACATGTTCTTCCACAGCCTGCCGGGCGATCGCAAAATGCGTCTGCACTTCCACCGCTTCATGCTGCGGGTGCATGAAGAGCTGACCGAACTGCAAGGGCGGGAAAACCCGCTGGAAATCGTCGCTGACGGCTTCAAGGCTGAGACCGATGTGTTGTGCTTCGACGAATTCTTCGTGTCCGACATCACCGACGCCATGCTGCTGGCCACGCTGCTGCAGGCGCTGTTCGCCCGCGGCATCACGCTGGTGGCCACGTCGAACATCCCGCCGGACGATCTGTACCGCAACGGCCTGCAGCGGGCGCGTTTCCTGCCGGCCATCGATCTGATCAATGAGTACTGCGACGTGATGAACGTCGATGCCGGCATCGACTATCGTCTGCGCACCCTGACCCAGGCGCACCTCTACCTGACGCCGCTGAACGACCAGACGCGCGCGACCCTGGATCGGATGTTCGTCAAGCTGGCGGGCAAGGCGGGGGAGGACGCGCCGGTGCTGCAGATCAACCATCGGCCGCTGCAGGCGATCCGTTCGGTGGACGGCGTGCTGGCGGTGGATTTCCACACGCTGTGCGAAGAGGCGCGCAGCCAGCTGGACTACATTGCGCTGTCGCGGCTATATCACAGCGTGATCCTGTATAATGTGCAGGTGATGGGGCCGCTGAAAGAGAATACCGCGCGCCGCTTCCTGGCGCTGGTGGACGAATTCTACGAGCGACACGTCAAGCTGGTGATCGGCGCCGAGGCGTCGATGTTCGAGATCTACCAGGGGGAGAGGCTGAAGTTCGAGTACCAGCGCTGCCTGTCGCGCCTGCAGGAAATGCAGAGCGAAGAGTACCTCAAGCTGCCGCATCTGCCCTGAGTCCGCCGGGCCTATCGCCGGTTGCCTGCCGCCGGCGATAAATTTATTTTCCATTCAAAAACCGTTCGATCTTTGTGAGCGACTTCTCTATAATCTTGCGACCCCACGTTACAACAAAGTTTTTTTCCCAAAAACTTTATAGTGCCGGCAATGGCTATTCGAAGGGGTAGGTTTGCTGGACTTGTATGGTCGTGTGAGCCTCAACTGTTTTCGAGCGTTTGGGTGTTCACCAACGTGTAACTAATTATTGGGTAAGCTTTCTAATGAAAACTTTTACAGCTAAACCAGAAACCGTAAAACGCGACTGGTACGTTGTTGATGCAGATGGTAAAACTTTAGGCCGTCTCGCTACTGAACTGGCTCGTCGCCTGCGCGGCAAGCATAAAGCGGAATACACCCCGCACGTGGATACCGGTGATTACATCATCGTTCTGAACGCTGACAAAGTTGCTGTAACCGGCAACAAGCGTACAGACAAAGTGTACTACCACCACACCGGCCACATCGGTGGTATCAAGCAAGCGACCTTTGAAGAGATGATTGCCCGCCGTCCTGAGCGCGTGATTGAAATCGCGGTTAAAGGCATGCTGCCAAAGGGCCCGCTGGGTCGTGCTATGTTCCGTAAACTGAAAGTTTACGCGGGCACCGAGCACAATCACGCGGCACAGCAACCGCAAGTTCTGGACATTTAATCGGGATTAATGGCAATGGCTGAAAATCAATACTACGGCACTGGTCGCCGCAAAAGCTCCGCCGCTCGCGTCTTCATCAAGCCGGGCAACGGTAACATCGTTATCAACCAGCGCAGCCTGGAACAGTACTTCGGTCGCGAAACTGCCCGCATGGTAGTTCGTCAGCCGCTGGAGCTGGTCGACATGGTTGGCAAACTGGACCTGTACATCACCGTTAAAGGTGGTGGTATCTCCGGTCAAGCTGGCGCTATCCGTCACGGTATCACCCGTGCACTGATGGAGTACGATGAGACTCTGCGTTCTGAACTGCGTAAAGCTGGCTTCGTCACCCGTGACGCTCGTCAGGTTGAACGTAAGAAAGTCGGCCTGCGTAAAGCACGTCGTCGTCCGCAGTTCTCCAAGCGTTAATTTTCGCTGCTTCGGCAGTGCGATTTACGCAAAAAACCCGGTGCTTCACCGGGTTTTTTTATGCCTGAAATCCGCCGTCCCCGACTAAAATCTGTGGCAGATCAGACAATTCAACATGAATTCACCGCACCGTCCCCACAAAACAAGCAAAATCTGGTAAACTATCACCCACTTTTGCGCCTGTTCGCCGTGCAGTTGACCTCCTGGGCCGGTTTTTCATGGGCTCGGGTCGCGCTGCGTGCTGCCGGCCTGCGGCAAGATTATTCAGGATAGCAGCCTGTCAGTTGGCTATTCGCAGTATTTTCTAGATAACTTGGAGGTTTTCATGGCTGTCGCTGCCAACAAACGTTCGGTAATGACGCTGTTCTCTGGCCCGACCGACATTTTTAGCCATCAAGTACGTATCGTACTGGCGGAGAAAGGTGTCAGCGTCGAGATCGAGCAGGTCGAAATGGATAACCTGCCGCAAGATCTGATTGACCTCAACCCTTACCAGACGGTGCCTACGCTGGTCGATCGCGAACTGACCCTGTATGAATCCCGCATCATCATGGAATACCTGGATGAGCGTTTCCCACACCCGCCGCTGATGCCGGTTTACCCGGTTGCCCGTGGCGAGAGCCGTCTGATGATGCTGCGCATCGAGAAGAACTGGTACTCGCTGATGGACAAGATCGAGAAGAGCAGCGGTCAGGAAGCGGAATCCGCCCGTCGTCAGCTGCGTGAAGAGCTGCTGGCGATCGCACCGATCTTCGGCCAGGCGCCGTATTTCATGAGCGAAGAGTTCAGCCTGGTGGATTGCTATCTGGCGCCGCTGTTGTGGCGTCTGCCGCAGCTGGGCATTGAATTGAGCGGTGCCGGCTCCAAAGAGCTGAAAGGCTACATGACCCGCGTCTTCGAACGCGACGCTTTCCTGGCTTCCCTGACCGAAGCCGAGCGTGAAATGCGCCTGCAAACCCGGGGCTAAGCGCGATGGACATGTCTCAGATGACGCCGCGTCGCCCGTATCTGCTGCGGGCGTTCTATGACTGGCTGCTGGATAACCAGCTGACGCCGCACCTGGTGGTCGATGTGACTCGCCCGGACGTGCAGGTGCCGATGGAGTTCGCGCGTGACGGCCAGATCGTGCTGAATATCGCGCCGCGCGCGGTAGGCAACCTGGCGTTGGGCAACGAAGACGTGCAGTTCAACGCGCGCTTCGGCGGCGTGCCGCGTCAGGTTTCGGTGCCGATGGCCGCCGTGCTGGCGATCTATGCGCGTGAAAACGGCGCCGGCACGATGTTCGAACCGGAAGCCGCCTACGACGAGAGCGAAGGCGTGTTCGAAGGCCTGGACAATGAGACGATCCCTTCGGAAACCCTGATGTCGGTGATCGACGGCGATCGCCCGGATACCGCGGAAGACAACGGCCCGGACGACGAGCCGCCGCAGCCGCCGCGCGGTGGCCGCCCGGCGCTGCGCGTGGTGAAGTAATCCCTGCGCGAACAAACGAAAAAGCACCCTATGGGGTGCTTTTTTTTTGCCCGGCAGAAGCGGATCAGCCTTTCAAGGCGGCAATGCAGGCATCGCGCGGTGCGCTGAGATCGCCTACGCGCACGGTGGACAAGGCGCGGGTTGCGCGCTGGCGGAAACTGGTGATGGCGGTGTCGCCTTGCACTTCCGGCGGCGCGGTGCAAATGTCATTGAGCGGCAGATCGTTGCCTTTGTTGAGCGCCTGCAACACCGCCGCCGGATTGTAAATCAGGGCGGCGGAGAGCGCCGATTTGATGCCGGCGGTGAAGCCGGCATTGCCGCCGCCGGCCAGCTTGGGCGCCAGGGCAATCCAGCTGTCGTCCCCCAGCCGGATGCTGTTTTCCACGGCGCTGAACTGCCCGGCCTTGCCCAACTGTGCCACGACCGGCCGCGCGCCGCGCGCTTCGATATTGTAACCGACCTCCTGCGAATCCAGCGCCATGGCTGAAGCGCTGAAACTGACGGCCAGCACTGCGCCGGCCAACAGGGAAATGGAGCATTTCATGTTCGCTATCCTTATCTCGGTGTCAGGCGCAGCCGCGCCCCGCAATGGTGCTAACTCAATACTATAGCGCGTTGACGCGGTGAGGTGAGGGGAGGTTGTTACAAAGCGTGGCAGGCTAAAAACAGAGGCCCGGCAATGTGCCGGGCCTCTGGCGGTACGGAAGGTTTACACTTCCAGGTAGTTCATGATGCCGTCTGCCGCCTTGCGGCCTTCGGCGATCGCCGTCACCACCAGGTCGGAACCGCGCACCGCGTCGCCGCCGGCGAAGATTTTCGGGTTGCTGGTCTGGAACGCGTTGTCGCTGCCTTCCGGCGCCAGGATGCGGCCCTGTTTATCGAGCTGCACGTCGTGCGCCGCCAGCCAGTCCATACGGTGCGGGCGGAAGCCGAATGCCATCACCACCGCGTCGGCGTCGATCACGTGTTCGGAACCCGGCACCTGCTCCGCCGCCTGACGGCCGTTGGCATCCGGTGCGCCCAGCTGAGTGCGCACCATCTTCACCCCGGCCACGCGGCCGGCGCTGTTCAGCTCGATGCTCAGCGGCTGCAGGTTGAACTGGAAGTCCACCCCTTCTTCCCGGGCGTTCTTCACTTCGCGCTTGGAACCCGGCATGTTGGCTTCGTCGCGGCGGTAGGCGCAGGTGACCTGCGTCGCGCCCTGGCGCACCGAGGTACGCACGCAGTCCATGGCGGTATCGCCGCCGCCCAGCACCACCACGCGCTTGCCTTCCATGCTGACGTAAGGCTCGTGCTGCTCGGTTTCATAGCCCATCAGCTGCTTGGTGTTGGCGATCAGGAACGGCAGCGCATCGTACACGCCCTGCGCTTCCTCGTTCTCCAGGCCACCGCGCATCGACTGATAGGTGCCGACGCCGAGGAATACCGCATCGTACTCGCTCAGCAAGGTCTCCATGCTGATGTCTTTGCCCACTTCGGTGTTCAGCTGGAACTCGATGCCCATCTCACTGAAGATGCTGCGGCGTTTGACCATCACTTCCTTTTCCAGCTTGAAGGCCGGGATGCCGAAGGTCAGCAGGCCGCCGATCTCCGGATGACGGTCATATACCACCGCCTTGACGCCGTTGCGGGTCAATACGTCGGCGCAGGCCAGCCCGGCAGGGCCGGCACCGACGATCGCCACGCGCTTGCCGGTCGGCTGCACGTGCGACATGTCCGGCTTCCAGCCCATTTCGATGGCCTTATCGCTGATGTAGCGTTCGATATTGCCGATGGTGACCGCACCGAACTCGTCGTTCAGGGTGCAGGAGCCTTCGCACAGGCGATCCTGCGGGCACACGCGGCCGCACACTTCCGGCAGACTGTTGGTCTGATGCGCCAGGTCCGCCGCTTCCATGATGCGGCCTTCGTTGGCCAGCTTCAGCCAGTTCGGGATGTAGTTGTGCACCGGGCACTTCCACTCGCAATACGGGTTGCCGCAGGACAGACAGCGGTCCGCCTGGGCCTTGGCCTGGGTTTCCGAAAACGGTTCGTAGATCTCGACGAACTCGATTTTGCGGATCTTCAGCGGTTTCTTTGGCGGATCAACACGCTGCAGGTCGATAAATTGGTAAACGTTCTGGCTCATTAATGACCTACCTCTTACTGCGCCTGCACCCGCAGCTCGGCTGCGGAACGGCTACGGTGACCCAACAGCGCTTTGACATCGCTGGACTTCGGTTTGACCAGGGCGAACTTCGGTGCCCACTCCGGCCAGTTGGCCAGGATCTCTTCCGCGCGGGAAGAGCCGGTCGCCTGCACGTGTTCGGTGATCAGGCCGCGCAGGTGCTCCTCATGGATCGCCAGCTGATCGACATCCAGCACTTCCACCAGCTCCGGGTTCACGCGCTTGCGGAACTCGCCGTCTTCGTCCAGCACGTAGGCGAAACCGCCGGTCATGCCCGCACCGAAGTTGATGCCGGTTTTACCCAGCACGCAGACGATGCCGCCGGTCATGTATTCGCAGCCGTTGTCGCCGATGCCTTCCACCACGGTGATGGCGCCGGAGTTGCGCACCGCGAAGCGTTCGCCCGCGCGGCCGGCGGCGAACAGCTTGCCGCCGGTAGCGCCGTACAGGCAGGTGTTGCCGACGATGCTGGCTTCATGGCTGCGGAAGGCGGAGCCGATCGGCGGACGCACCGCGATGCTGCCGCCGGCCATGCCTTTGCCGACATAGTCGTTGGCGTCGCCGGTCAGGGTCAGCTCGACCCCGCCGGCGTTCCAGACGCCGAAGCTCTGCCCGGCGGTGCCGGAGAAGTGCGCCTTGATCGGATCGGCCGCCATGCCCTGATCGCCGTGCACGTCGGCGATAGCGCCGGACAGCATGGCGCCCACGGAGCGGTCGGTGTTGCGAATGTCGAAGTAGAAGGTTTTACCCTGCTTCGCTTCGATATGCGGTTGCGCCTGCGCCAGCAGTTCTTTGTTCAGCAGGCCCTTGTCGAACGCCGGGTTGCTGCTTTCGGTGCAGTACACCGCTTTACCCGGATGCGGCGTGGCGGTTTTCAGCAGCGGCGAAAGATCCAGCTTGTTCTGCTTGGCAGAGATGCCGTCCAGCTCGGTCAGGAACTCGGTGCGGCCGATCAGATCCACCAGTTGGCTCACGCCCAGTTGCGCCATGATCTCGCGGGTTTCACGCGCGATAAACTGGAAGTAATTCGTCACGCGTTCCGGCAGGCCGTGGTAGTGATCGCGGCGCAGCTTGTCGTCCTGAGTCGCGACGCCGGTCGCGCAGTTGTTGAGGTGGCAGATGCGCAGGTATTTACAGCCCAGCGCCACCATCGGTCCGGTGCCGAAGCCGAAGCTTTCCGCGCCCAGGATCGCCGCCTTGACGATGTCCACGCCGGTTTTCAGGCCGCCGTCCACCTGCAGGCGGATCTTGTGGCGCAGGCCGTTGGCCACCAGCGCCTGCTGGGTTTCCACCAGGCCCAGCTCCCACGGACAGCCGGCGTATTTCACCGAGGACAGCGGGCTGGCGCCGGTGCCGCCGTCGTAACCGGCGATGGTGATGAGATCGGCATAGGCTTTCGCCACGCCGGTGGCGATGGTGCCGACGCCCGGTTCGGACACCAGTTTCACCGAAATCACCGCCTTCGGGTTGACCTGCTTCAGGTCGAAGATCAGCTGCGCCAGATCTTCGATCGAGTAGATGTCGTGGTGCGGCGGCGGGGAGATTAGGGTCACGCCCGGCACCGAGTAACGCAGTCTGGCGATGTACGGGGTGACTTTGTCGCCCGGCAGCTGGCCGCCTTCACCCGGCTTGGCGCCCTGCGCCACCTTAATCTGGATCACGTCGGCGTTCACCAGGTAGGCCGGCGTCACGCCGAAGCGGCCGGAGGCCACCTGTTTGATGCGCGACACCTTGTTGGTGCGGTAGCGCGCCGGATCTTCGCCGCCTTCGCCGGAGTTGGAGAAGCCGCCGAGGCCGTTCATGGCGATCGCCAGCGACTCGTGCGCTTCCGGGCTCAGTGCGCCGATCGACATCGCCGCGGTGTCGAAGCGTTTGAACAGCGACTCCGCCGGTTCAACCTGATCGACCGGGATCGGTTCGCCTTTCGGCGTGATGGCCAGCAGATCGCGCAGCATGGCGACCGGCCGCTCGTTCACCAGCTTGGCGTAGGCCTGATAGTCACTGTATTCCCCGCTGTGCACCGCTTTTTGCAGCGAGTTCACCACGTCCGGGTTGTAGGCGTGGTATTCGCCGCCGTGCACGAACTTCAGCAGGCCGCCTTGCTCCAGCGGCTTGCGTTTCAGCCAGGCGCGCTTGGAAAGGTTCTGCAGATCCTGCTGGAAATCGCTGAAGCTGGCGCCGCCGATGCGGCTGACCACGCCCTGGAAGCACAGATCCGCCAGATCGCGGTGCAGGCCGACCGCTTCGAACAGCTTGGAGCAGCGGTAAGAGGCGATGGTCGAGATGCCCATTTTGGACATGATCTTGTACAGGCCTTTGTTGATGCCGTTGCGGTAGTTCAGCATCACGTCGCGGTATTTCTTGTCGATCGCCTGGCTGTCCACCAGCTTGGCCAGGGTTTCATAGGCCAGGTACGGGTAGATGGCGGTCGCGCCGAAGCCGAGCAGCACGGCGAAGTGGTGCGGATCGCGGGCGCTGGCGGTTTCAACGATCAGGTTGGCGTCGCAGCGCAGGCTTTTCTCAACCAGGCGGGTTTGCACGGCGCCAACCGCCATTGGGGCCGGTACCGGCAGGCGGCCGGGCGCGATGGCGCGGTCGGACAGCACCAACAGCACCGCACCTTCGCGCACCTTGCGTTCCGCTTCGTCGCACAGGGCGCGAATGGTCTGCTCCAGATCCTGCTGCTGCGGATCGAAGGTCAGATCGAGGGTCTCGGCGCGATAGTATTCGCCTTCCAGCGTGGTGAGCTGTTTGAAATCGGAGTACAGCAGGATCGGCGATTTGAAGCTCAGGCGGTGCGCCTGGCCTTCGGCTTCGCAGAACACGTTCATTTCACGGCCGATGCTGGTGGCCAGCGACATGACGTGCGCTTCGCGCAGCGGATCGATCGGCGGGTTGGTGACCTGCGCGAACTGCTGGCGGAAATAGTCGTAAACGATGCGCGGCCGGCTGGAGAGCACGGCGAACGGGGTATCGTCGCCCATCGAGCCGGTGGCTTCCTGGCCAATCTCGCCCAGCACGCGGATCACCTGATCCAGCTCTTCGCTGCTGTAGCCGAACTGTTTCTGGTAGGTTTCGAGCTGCGCGTCGTCGAGCTCGCGGCTGCCGACCTGATCGTCCGGCAGATCTTCGAACGGCACCAGACGTTTGACGTTTTTCTCCATCCACTCTTTATACGGATGGCGGCTTTTCAGATCGTTGTCGGTCTCCGCCGAGTGCAGGATGCGGCCGCTGCGGGTGTCGATCACCATCAGCTCGCCGGGGCCGACGCGGCCTTTTTCCACCACTTCGTCCGGCTGGTAATCCCAGATGCCGACTTCGGAGGCGCAGGTGATCAGCTTGTCTTTGGTGATCACATAGCGCGCCGGGCGCAGGCCGTTGCGATCGAGGTTACAGGCGGCGTAGCGGCCGTCGGACATCACGATGCCGGCCGGGCCGTCCCACGGCTCCATGTGCATCGAGTTGAAGTCGAAGAAGGCGCGCAGATCGCCGTCCATGTCCGGGTTATTCTGCCAGGCCGGCGGCACCAGCAGGCGCATGGCGCGAATGAGATCCATCCCGCCCGCCAGCAGCAGCTCCAGCATATTGTCCAGCGAGCTGGAGTCGGAGCCGGTTTCGTTGACGAACGGCGCGGCGGCCTGCAGATCCGGGATCAGCGGCGTTTGGAATTTGTAGGTACGGGCACGCGCCCACTGGCGGTTGCCGGTGATGGTGTTGATTTCGCCGTTGTGCGCCAGGTAGCGGAACGGCTGCGCCAGCGGCCAGCGCGGCACGGTGTTGGTGGAGAAGCGCTGGTGGAACAGGCAAATGGCCGACTCCAGGCGCAGGTCCGCCAGATCGAGATAGAAGCGCGGCAGATCCGCAGGCATGCAAAGGCCTTTATAGATCGTCACCAGGTTGGAGAAGCTGCAGACGTAGAAGCTGTTGTCCTGCACGCGTTTCTCGATGCGGCGGCGCGCCACGAACAGGCGGCGCTCCATATCGCGCGGGCGCCAGCCGGCCGGGGCGTTAACGAAGATTTGCTCGATGCGCGGCAGGGAGGAGAGGGCGATTTCACCCAGCACGTCCGGGTTGGTCGGCACTTCACGCCAGCCGACGATCGACAGCGTTTCGTTTTGCAGCTCTTCTTCCACGATGCGGCGGCTGAGGCGCGCTTCCTCTTCATTCTGGCTGAGGAACATCATGCCGACGGCGTAGTTCTTGGCCAAACGCCAGCCGCGCTCTTCCGCCACCATGCGGAAGAAGCGATCGGGTTTTTGCAGCAACAGGCCGCAGCCGTCGCCGGTCTTGCCGTCGGCCAGGATTGCGCCGCGGTGTTGCATGCGGGCCAGCGCGTGAATGGCGGTGCGAACCACCTTGTGGCTAGGTTCGCCTTCTATGTGGGCGATCAGGCCGAAACCACAGTTGTCCCTCTCTTGGGATTTATCGTACAACATATCAGTGAACCTCCCCAGGCTCTGCGTGACTCTCACAACCTACTGCGAGGGGGCTTCCCAATTTCAGGCAGAAGTCCAATCAGCAAGTTAACCCCGCTAATCTGCTTTTCCGCCCTCCATCAATGGCCTCTCGTGACGGTCTCACAAGTGGTATAGGACTTGTTTTAAGAGGGAGTCTTCAATTACTGCATAAATATGACGAGACGTTTGCCCGTCCAGAAAGCTTCCAGCGGACTTCCAACTTAGCGAGAAAGAATTCGCAGGTCAAATGTGGGCTTAAGATAGATTCTTATCGAATTGATGATGTTTATTTATTTGAAAAATAAGTATTTTAATGTGTTTTTGCACTATCGTGGGGCAACGCCGATCCCCACAGAAGTGTGAGCTGTCTCACTATAGTGCAACCCCTTAATCTCTGCACCATGCTAGTGCGGGGGTTAATGGCAGAATTTTATTCTATAAGATATTTCTTTGTTGATGTTTGTCACTGTTTTTCACCGCATTGTCATATTGCCGTTAACGGTTGCGCGACGATTAGAATAATTCATCAGAATTATAGTGAATTGATTTGCATTTATGATGAATAGTTATGCCTGGTGGCGCCTTGCGGGGAAAGCGTTGATCTCTGTCATCGCGGGAAAAGCCGTTTCTTATTAGCATCGCGGCTTTGAACACAGAGAATCACCAAGATTATGCAGTTGCCGCAATTAGTCAATATGTTTGGCGCAGATCTCCAGCGCCGCTATGGCGAAAAGATCCATAAACTCACGCTGCACGGCGGATTCAGCTGCCCTAACCGCGACGGCACGTTGGGGCGCGGCGGCTGTACGTTTTGCAACGTCGCTTCGTTTGCCGATGAGGCGATGCAGCGGCAAAGTATCGCCGAACAGCTGGCGCAGCAGGCCGCGCGGGTCAACCGGGCGCGGCGCTATCTGGCCTATTTCCAGGCCTATACCAGCACCTATGCGGAGGTCGAATTGTTGGCGTCGATGTATCGGCAGGCGTTGGCGCAGAGTGAGATGGTCGGCCTGTGCGTCGGCACCCGGCCGGACTGCGTGCCGCCCGCCGCATTGGATCTGCTGACGGGGTATCGCGAGGAGGGTTATGAAGTGTGGCTGGAGCTGGGGCTGCAGACGGCGCACGATAAAACGCTCAAACGCATCAACCGCGGCCATGATTTCCGCTGCTATCAGCAGACCGCGCAACGGGCCCGGCAGCGCGGGCTGAAGGTGTGCTGCCATCTGATCGTCGGGCTGCCGGGAGAAACCCAGCGCGATCATCTGCTCACGCTGCAGCGGGTGGTGGAGTCCGGCGTGGATGGCATCAAGCTGCATCCGCTGCACGTCGTCACTGGCAGTACCCTGGCACGGGCGTGGCATGCCGGGCGTTTGCCAGAACTGGCGCTGGAGGACTATGCCGCCAGCGCCGGGGAGATGATCCGCCACACGCCTGGCGAGGTGGTGTATCACCGCCTGTCCGCCAGCGCCCGTCGGCCCACGCTGCTGGCGCCGCTGTGGTGCGAAAACCGCTGGAGCGGCATGCAGGCGGTGGGCGCTTATCTGCAGCAATGCGGTGGGCAGGGCAGCGCGCTGGATGAAAAGCGGCGCTACCGCCCTGGAATGCCGCTCTGAAGTGCAATCTTTGCCACACTTCGGCGTTTGCCGCCTTATCTCACCGCTGTTTTACGGTATGATTCAAAAGATTGTGTCTGATGGGAGCCGCTATGAAGCAAATCCGGGTGTTGGCCCAGTACTACGTCGATTTAATGGTGAAACTGGGGTTGGTGCGCTTCTCGCTGCTGCTGGCCTCGGCGCTGGTGGTGCTGGCGATGGTGGTGCAGATGGCGGTGACCATGTTGCTGCGCGGCGAAGTGGAAAGCATCGACGTGGTGCGTTCGATCTTCTTCGGCCTGTTGATCACCCCGTGGGCGGTCTACTTCCTCTCGGTGGTGGTGGAGCAGCTGGAGGAGTCGCGCCAGCGGCTGGCGCGGCTGGTGGACAAGCTGGAGGAAATGCGCCACCGCGATCTGGAGCTCAATCAGCAGCTTAAGGACAATATCAGCCAGCTGAACCAGGAGATCGCTGACCGTATCAAGGCGGAAGAAGAGCGCCTGCAGGTGATGGACAAGCTGACGGAAGAGATGGAACAGCGTGAACTGGCGCAGATTGAGCTGGGCCAGCAATCGGCGCTGCTGCGTTCCTTCCTCGATGCCTCGCCGGATCTGGTCTACTACCGCAACGAAGACAAAGAATTTTCCGGCTGCAACCGCGCGATGGAGCTGCTGACCGGCAAGAGCGAGAAGCAGCTGATCGGCCTGACGCCGTTCGACGTCTACGGCCAGGAGATCGCCGAAAAGGTCATTGAGACCGACGAGAAGGTGTTCCGCCACAACGTCTCGCTGACCTACGAACAGTGGCTGGTGTATCCCGATGGCCGCAAGGCCTGTTTCGAGCTGCGCAAGGTCCCGTTTTATGACCGGGTGGGCAAACGCCACGGGCTGATGGGCTTCGGCCGCGATATTACCGAGCGTAAGCGCTACCAGGACGCGCTGGAGAACGCCAGCAGGGAGAAGACCACCTTTATCTCCACGATCAGCCACGAGCTGCGTACGCCGCTTAACGGCATCGTTGGCCTGAGCCGTATCCTGCTCGATACCGAGCTGAACGACGAGCAGCTGAAATACCTGAAGACCATTCACGTCAGCGCCATCACCCTCGGCAATATCTTCAACGACATTATCGAAATGGATAAGCTCGAGCGGCGCAAGGTGCAGCTCGACAACCAGCCGGTGGACTTCACCGGCTTCCTGGCAGATCTGGAGAACCTCTCCGGCCTGTTGGCGCAGCCGAAAGGGCTGCAGTTCATCATGGAGCCGCAGACGCCGCTGCCGCAGCAGATCGTGACCGACGGTACGCGCCTGCGGCAGATTTTGTGGAACCTGATCGGCAACGCGGTGAAATTCACCCAGCAGGGGCAAATCGTGGTGCGCGTGCGGCGTGAGGCGCAGGAGAAGCTGGTGTTCGAGGTGGAAGACTCGGGCATGGGCATCCCGCAGGACGAGCAGGACAAGATCTTCGCCATGTATTACCAGGTGAAAGATCAGCGCGGCGGCCGCCCGGCCACCGGCACCGGCATCGGGCTGGCGGTCTCCAAGCGACTGGCGCAGAGCATGGGCGGCGACATCACCGTGCGCAGCGAACAGGGGCACGGTTCTTGCTTCACTCTGACCATCCAGGCGCCGGCGGTGCAGGAAGCCGCCAGCGCGGTGCCGGAGGAAGAGGAACTGCCGTTGCCGGCGCTGCACATCCTGCTGGTGGAGGATATCGAGCTGAACGTGATCGTGGCGCGCTCGGTGCTGGAGAAACTGGGCAACAGCGTCGAGGTGGCGATGAACGGCCACGACGCGCTGGCGATGTTCGATCCGGACGAGTTCGATCTGGTGCTGCTGGACATCCAGCTGCCGGACATGACCGGGCTGGACATCGCCCGGGTGCTGCGCGAACGCTACGCCGGGCAGGCGCTGCCGCCGCTGGTGGCCCTGACCGCTAACGTGCTGAAAGACAAAAAAGAGTACCTCGAGGCGGGCATGGACGATGTGCTGAGCAAGCCGCTGTCGGTGCCGGCGTTGACCCAGGTCATCAAACACTATTGGGATCATCAACCTTCTCACACTTCAAAGAAAACGGAGCACAAGGCGATGCAGATTAATGAGTCGTTACTCGATACCGCGATGCTGGAGCAGTACATGGACCTGGTTGGCCCGCAGCTGATCCACCAAAGCCTGGAGATGTTCGAACAGATGATGCCGGGCTACCTGGCGGTGCTGGACTCCAACATGACGGCGCGCGATCAGAAAGGCATCACCGAAGAAGGGCACAAGATCAAAGGCGCCGCCGGTTCGGTCGGTCTGCGTCACCTGCAGCAGCTGGCGCAACAGATTCAAACGCCGACGCTGCCGGCCTGGTGGGATAACGTGCAGGATTGGGTGGATGAGTTGAAACAAGAGTGGCGCAACGACGTGCAGGTACTGCGGGCTTGGGTTGAGAACGCTGAAAAAAAATGACCCCGACCTAAGCCGGGGTGCGCGAATATTGCGCCAACACCAGGGAAATTGTGAACCTGCGTATTGGTTTCAGTGTTCTGGTCGAGCAGGTTGTAGCGAATTCCTAAACATCATACAGCCAACAACATAGCAAATGTAAGCGCTCTTGTTAGAAGATTCATTAAAATGTGTGATGTAGATTAGTGTTTGTCAACTCCGAGCACGAACCAGTTGACAGCAGCGACAGGAGTAAGAGTGATGAAAAAGGTGGGTGTCGTCCTCAGCGGCAGCGGCGTTTATGACGGTACGGAGATCCATGAAGCGGTGCTGACGCTGCTGGCGTTGGACCGTGCCGGCGCGCAGGCGGTGTGCTTTGCGCCCGATAAACCACAATGCCATGTTATTAATCACTTATCAGGTGAGGAGATGGCGGAGTCGCGCAATGTTCTGATTGAGTCGGCGCGCATTGCCCGCGGCGCGGTGCAGCCGCTGGCGCTGGCGGAGGCCGCGCAGCTGGATGCGCTGATCGTGCCCGGCGGCTTCGGCGCCGCCAAGAACCTCAGCAATTTCGCCGAAGCCGGCGCGGAATGTTGGGTCGATGAGGATTTGGCGCGTCTGACGCGCGAGATGCATAAGGCCGGCAAACCAATTGGCCTGATGTGCATCGCGCCGGCGCTGTTGCCGAAACTGCTGGATCAACAAGCGCGGCTGACCATTGGCAACGATCCGGACCTGGGAGAAGTGATTGACGCCATGGGCGGCGAGCCGGTGATTTGTCCGGTGGACGATATCGTGGTGGACAGCGAACACAAAGTCGTGACCACGCCGGCCTATATGCTGGCGCCGTCGATCGCGCAGGCGGCCCTCGGTATCGATAAGCTGGTGGCGCGGATACTGGAAATGGCTGAATGAGAAAATCGCTCGGCGGATGGCGGCGACTGCGCCCGTGGTATTGGCTGAAGCGCGGGGTCATCGCGATTCTCGGCCTGTGGGTGTTGGGCATTGTGGCCTTTGCCTTCCTGCCGGTGCCGTTTTCCGCCGTGATGGTGGAGCGGCAAGTCAGCGCCTGGCTGAGCGGCGACTTTGGCTACGTCGCCCATTCGGATTGGGTGTCGATGGACGACATCTCGCCGCAGATGGCGCTGGCGGTGATGGCGGCGGAGGATCAGAAGTTTCCAGACCATTGGGGCTTCGACGTGGCGGCCATTGAAAAGGCGCTCAGCCACAACGAGAAGCGCCCGACGCGCATCCGCGGCGCGTCCACGCTGTCGCAGCAAACCGCCAAGAACCTGTTTCTGTGGGATGGCCGCAGCTGGCTACGCAAAGGGCTGGAGGCCGGATTGACGTCGGGCATCGAGCTGGTGTGGACCAAGCGGCGCATTCTGACGGTGTATCTGAACATCGTCGAGTTCGGCGACGGGGTGTTTGGCGTTGAAGAGGCTTCACAACGCTTTTTCCATAAGCCGGCCAAACGGCTAAGCGCGGCGGAAGCGGCGCTGTTGGCGGCGGTATTGCCGAATCCGCATCGCTTTAGGGCCGATGCGCCTTCCGGCTATGTGATACAGCGACAGCAGTGGATCATGCGCCAGATGCGGCAGCTGGGCGGGGAAGCGTTTTTAAGCGAGAACAAGCTGGATTAAACGGGCGGGAGCGGCACGGTGCCGCTCCCGCCAGAACGGATTACTTCACATAGGTAAAGGCGGTGGTGACGTGCTTCACGCCGCTCACCTGGCTGGCGATCTGCGCCGCCGACTGCCCTTCCTGTTGGGTGACGAGGCCCAGCAAGAACACTTCGCCGTTTTCGGTGGTGACCTTCACGTTGGATGATTTCACCGTATCGCTGGTGAGCAGCTGCGAACGCACCTTGGTGGTGATCCAGGTGTCGGAGGACGCGGTGCTCAGGCTGACCGGCGTGCCCTGACGGATTTCGTTGTACACTTCGGTCGTGCCTTCCACGCCCATGGCGATCTGCTTGGCGCGCGCGGTGAGATCGGCGTTAGGCGACTGGCCGGTCAACAGCACTTTGCCCTGATAGGCGGTGGCGACCACCCGGGCGTCTTTCTTCAACTGCTGGTCTTTGCTCAGAGCGCTTTCGACCCTGGCTTCCAGCGTGCCGTCATCCACCTGGGTCCCGACGCTGCGCGGGTCGGTGGCGGTTTTGGTCGCGACGGCCGCACTGCCGACGACGACGCCGGCGATACAGCCTTGCAACAGCAGGGCGCTGGACAGCACTGCAAATGTGGCTTTTAGCTTCATCTCAGTTCCTTAATCGTCCTGGTGGGGGAATAACGTATTGTCTATCAGATCGCACAGGCAGTTTACGGTCAGCATATGCATTTCCTGAATGCGCGAGCTGCGGTGCGACGGGATGCGGATCTCGACATCCTGCTGGCCGAGCAGCCCGGCCAGCTCGCCGCCGTCGTAGCCGGTGAGCGCGACGATGGTCATATCGCGCGTGACGGCCGCCTCGACCGCTTTCACAATATCACGGCTGTTGCCGCGGGTGGAAATCGCCAGCAGCACGTCGCCGGTGTGCCCGAGCGCGCGCACCTGCTTGGCGTACACTTCGTCGTGCAGCCGATCGTTGCTGATCGCCGTCAGCACCACGTTGTCGGCGTTGAGGGCGATGGCCGGCAGGCTGGGGCGCTCGGTTTCAAAACGGTTGATCATGCTGGCGGCGAAGTGCTGCGCGTTGGCCGCCGAGGTGCCGTTGCCGCAGCACAGGATTTTGTTGCCGTTGAGTAAGGATTGAACCAGCGTCATCGCAGCGCGGGAAATGGCGTCCGGCAATGCTTCCGCCGCCGCGATCTGGGTTTGGATGCTTTCGGTAAAACAGACTTTAATTCTATCCAGCACGTTGTATTAATCCACTAAGTCAAAGGGCCGGTCTGCGCCGCAAAACCCCGATTAATCCGCATTGAAGGCGTTGGGTATCCATTCTAACTGGCTACCGGTAATGGCCAAAACATCAAAACGGCAAGATGATGTGTCAAAACTGGCTCCGCGCCCCGCCAGCCAGACGGCGGCGGCATGCAGCAACCGCTGTTGTTTGCGAAAGGTGACGCTGGCGGCCGCGCCGCCGAAGGCGTCGTTGCGGCGGTAGCGCACTTCGACGAACACCCAGGTGGCGCCGTCGCGCATGATGAGGTCGAGCTCACCGCCGCGCACCGCGACGTTGGCGGCGCAGAAGGTGAGCCCGGCGTGTTCCAGGTGACGGCGGGCCAGTAACTCATAGCCCGCCCCTGAGGCGCGTGGGTTCAAGAGACCGGAACGACCGTACCCTGACGGTATTGCAGCCAAGGCAGTTTGCGGTTGATCACGCAGTTCGGCGACGCGCTCAGCGTACCGGTGGTGCCGGAAACCTGGAAGCCCGGCAGCTGGCGCATTTCAGCAAAGTGGTTGGCCAATGTCCAGGCATCCATCCCCATCGCATACAGGCGCACCAGCGAGTAGTCGTTGCGGAAGCGCGCGCTGGCCTGCTGCAACAGCTGAGGGTTTGAACCGGCCAGCAGCGGGATGTCGCTGAACTGCAGGCCTTCCATTTCCAGGCGGAAGTCCGGGCCGGCACCGGCCTGATAGCTGCGCGAGCTGGCGTACATCGCCGGCTTGCCGCGCGAGCTGGTGGCCATGTCGATCATCGGTTTGATCAGCGTCAGCTGAGACTGGGTGGCGACGATATACACCGCGTCGACGCTGCCGCCGGTCGCGGCGGGCACGTCGCTCGGCGGCGCAGGAATGGTCAATCCGGCGATGGTCACGCTCTGCGGCGCCGGGGCGCTCGATATCGGCGTGCCGGTCATGCGGATGCCGCCGCTGTTGACCATCTGGCGCAGTTCGCCGGCGGAGCCGATGTCCTGACGCAGCACGGTTTGCCCGCCTTGCTTCTGCCATTCCTGGTTAAAGGCCTTGGCGACGCGATCGCCGAAGGCGCCGCGCGGCACCAGCAGCAGCGGTTGACGCTTCTGCTGTTCCCAGATGTGGCGGGCGGCGTCGCGCGCTTCATCTTCCGGCGACAGGGCGAAGTAACAGATGTTCAGGTTGTCCTTCGGCGTTTCCGGCTGGTTGAGCGCCAGCACGTTCAGCGTGGTGGTGCTGGCGGACAGCTGATCGACGTTCTCTTTCAGCAGCGGCCCGACCACCAGGGTGGCGCCATCCTGCTGCGCCTGGCTCAGCAAGGCGGCCAGCGGCTGGCTGGTGGTATCGTACACTTTGACCTGTGCGTTAGCGGCCTGCAGCGGCGTTATCGGCGCGCTGGACGGCGCCGCCGGTTGCGCGGCGGTCACGGCAGGCTGGCTCTCTTGCGCCGAAGGGCTGACCGCGCCGTTGGCGTTGATGTCACCCGCGGCGGCCTGATCGGTCGGCGCCGTTTGGGCCGGTGCGCTAGCCGGTTGCGCGGCTTGAGGCTGCGGTGCCGGCATGGTACCGCCGTTTTTCGCCGCTTCGAAGCCTTGCTGGATGGCGTCGGCGAACACTTTCGCCTGGCCGTTCAACGGCAGCAGCAGGGCGATTTTCGAGGTGGAGGCCTGGGTGAAGTTCAGCACTTGGTTCAGGCGAGCGGGCAGCGTTTTGGCCGCCGGGTTCTTCGGATAACGGTTCTGCCAGTCTTTGATGCCGGCCTTCAGCAGATCGGGATCCTGCTTGTTGTCCTGATAGACGCGCAGCAGATCCAGCCAGCCTTGCAGCACGTTCTCGTCGGCGTTGATCACCAGGCTGTTCATCTCCTGCGGCGTCAGCTGCAGCAGCGCCTGCCAGGTCTGATCCAGGTTGTCCTGGTGCGGTTTGCCGGTCAGCAACGGCTCCTGAGCGATATAGGCGCGGATCAAGGGCAGCGACGCTTTGCCCTGATTGGCGGCAATCTGCGCCTGGTAGTAGCGCACCTTCTGATTCGGCGACAGCGAAGCGCTGTCCAGATGGCCCAGCGTACTGCGGGCGCTGACGTAGCTCTTGTTGGCGATCTGCAGTTCGGCGGTCAGCAACTGGCGTTCAGTCTGCTGCGCACCGCTGAGGTTTTTCGGCAGCTGGTTCAGCTGGTCGCCGGCCTGCGGCAGTTTTCCTTCACGCAGCAAGGCGCGAATAGCAAGTAATTGCCAGTCAGCCTTGTTATCATCGCTGCTTTGCTGCAACTGCTGCAGGTAGTAATCGGAGCTGGCGCTCGCTTCGTCCTGTATATTGGCGGGCGGCGTTTGCGGGGCCCGACTTGGACAGCCTGCCAGGAAAAGGGCGGCCGCGATGACTGCGGTAAGTCGGACAGGCTTGGAACGCCCTGCTTTGGTACGAACGAATGTTGAGGAAAGCATACTGTATCCAGTGATGTTTTTTTCAAGATGCTCAATATTAAATCGGCAACCCGGATGAAACAATGAATCAACACCAACAATCAGTCATTTCTGCATCAACGCTGTATGTGGTGCCCACCCCCATCGGCAATCTGGGCGATATCACTCACCGGGCGTTAGAGGTACTGAAAAGCGTTGATCTGATCGCGGCGGAAGACACGCGCCATACCGGATTGCTGCTGCAACACTTCGCGATCAACGCGCGTCTGTTCGCGCTGCATGACCACAACGAACAGCAAAAGGCCGATCAGCTGCTGGCGAAACTGCAGGAAGGCCAGAGCATCGCGCTGGTGTCCGACGCCGGCACGCCGCTGATCAACGATCCCGGTTATCACCTGGTGCGCCGCTGCCGCGAGGCCGGCATTCGCGTGGTGCCTCTGCCGGGCGCCTGCGCCGCCACCACCGCGCTGTGCGCTGCGGGCGTCGCTTCCGACCGCTTCTGCTATGAAGGCTTCCTGCCGGCGAAAACCAAGGGGCGCAAGGATACGCTGATGGCGCTGGCGGAGGAACCGCGCACGCTGATTTTCTACGAATCCACTCACCGCCTGCTGGAAAGCCTGCAGGACATGGTCACCGTCTGGGGCCCGCAGCGCTATGTGGTGCTGGCGCGCGAGCTGACCAAAACCTGGGAATCTATCCACGGTGCGCCGGTGGGCGAACTGCTGGCGTGGGTGCAGGAAGATGAAGTGCGCCGCCGCGGCGAGATGGTGCTGATCGTCGAAGGCCACAAGGCGCAGGAGGATGCGTTGCCGCTCGAGGCGCTGCGCACGCTGGCGCTGCTGCAAAAAGAGCTGCCGCTGAAAAAGGCGGCGGCGCTGGCGGCGGAAATTCACGGCGTGAAGAAAAATGCGCTGTATAAGCACGCGCTGGAGCAACAACAGCCGTAAAGCGGTTGACCTGCCGCCGCCGCGACGCTACTATCCGCGCCGGAGTTGACCAGACAGTCGCCGCTTCATTGCCGTCCTCTTCGGGGAGACAGATGGAGGGGAGGAAAGTCCGGGCTCCATAGGGCAGGGTGCCAGGTAACGCCTGGGAGGCGCAAGCCTACGACTAGTGCAACAGAGAGCAAACCGCCGATGGCCCGCGCAAGCGGGATCAGGTAAGGGTGAAAGGGTGCGGTAAGAGCGCACCGCGCGGCTGGCAACAGTTCGTGGCACGGTAAACTCCACCCGGAGCAAGGCCAAATAGGGGTTCACATGGTACGGCCCGTACTGAACCCGGGTAGGCTGCTTGAGCCAGTGAGCGATTGCTGGCCTAGAGGAATGACTGTCCACGACAGAACCCGGCTTACCGGTCAACTCCCTCGACAAAAGAAAACCCCGCGCAACGCAAGTTGCGCGGGGTTTTTCGTTTTCCGGCCGGCTTACACCGGCAGGTCAATCAGCAGCGCGCGCAGCGGGGTCTCGGCGCGGATCGTCAGGCGATTCTCCTCGCGTACGAAGGCGCCGTCGCCGCAGGTCAGGCGCTGCGCTTCGTGGCGCTCGCCGGTGGCGGCGATGGTGCCGTGAATCGACTGCAAATAGGCGCGCGGCCCGTTAATCGTCAGCGTTTGTTCTTCGCCCGGCTGCAGATCGAGATGGTGGATCCAAACCTGCTGGCGCAGCTGCAGGCTGCCCTGCGCACCGTCCGGTGAGGCCAGCAGCAGGTTGCCCGCCGTCGGCAGCGTCAGGCGCTGCACCCGCTCGTTGTTGCGTTCCGGGCAGGCGTCCAGCCACAGCTGCAGGCGGGTCAGCGGCGTATCGCTGCTGACGTTCTGTTCGCTGTAGCTCAGGCCTGGCTGGGTGGCCAGCAGCAGCGCTTCGCCGGCTTTGGCGCGCGCGGCGTTGCCGTCGCTGTCGCGGTATTCCGCCTCGCCCTGCAGGATCAGGTTCAGGATATCCACGCTGGGATAGGTGCGCGGCTGGAACGACGCGCCCGGCGCCAGCACCTCCTGATTCAGCACCCGCAGCGACGCATAGCCCATCAGTTTGGGATCGAAGTAGTGACCAAAGGAAAAGGTGTAGCGAGCCTGCAGCCAACCAAAGTCAGCTTGCCCGCATTGTTGTGCTGTTCTGCATGTAATCATGGCAATCGGCTCTCTAAATTCATTATCCAAATGGTAAGCATCTGGACGTCGGATTGTTAGCCAGTTAATCTGGTCGGCATATTCAAATTTCCTGACAGAGGGATGTGATGGCCAGAGATCGGGCGCTCACGCTTGAGGCGCTGAGAGTGATGGACGCGATCGACCGGCGCGGCAGCTTCGCCGCGGCCGCCGACGAATTGGGCCGGGTGCCGTCGGCGCTTAGCTACACCATGCAAAAATTGGAAGAAGAATTGGACGTGGTGCTGTTCGACCGTTCGGGCCACCGCACCAAGTTCACCAACGTGGGGCGCATGTTGCTGGAGCGCGGGCGGGTGCTGCTGGAAGCGGCCGACAAGCTGACCACTGACGCCGAGGCGCTGGCGCGCGGTTGGGAAACCCACCTGACCATCGTCAGCGAAGCGCTGTCGCCGCCGAGCCTGCTGTTTCCGCTGGTGGACAAGCTGGCGCTGAAGGCCAATACCCAGGTGTCGATTTTCACCGAGGTGCTGGCGGGCGCCTGGGAGCGGTTGGAGCAGGGCCGCGCCGACATCGTGATCGCGCCGGACATGCATTTTCGCGCGTCGTCGGAGATCAACACCCGCAAACTGTACAAGGTAATGAGCGTTTATGTCGCCGCGCCGGATCATCCTATCCACCAGGAGCCGGAGCCGTTGTCCGAGGTGACCCGCGTGAAGTACCGCGGCATCGCGGTGGCGGATACCGCCCGCGAGCGCCCGGTGTTGACCGTGCAGCTGCTGGATAAGCAGCAGCGTCTGACGGTGAGCACGATCGAAGACAAGCGTCTGGCGCTGCTGGCCGGGCTGGGGGTGGCGACCATGCCGTATCCGATGGTGGAGAAAGACATCGAGGCCGGGCGGCTGCGCGTGGTGGGGCCGGAATACAGCCGCGAAGCCGATATCATCATGGCCTGGCGACGCGACAGCATGGGGGAGGCGAAAGCCTGGTTCCTGCGCGAAATTCCGCGCCTGTTCGCGCAGCGTTAACGTCGGTGGGATGACATCCCCTTGCCGGGCGGCAAGGGGATTTTTTTGTCTTAGCCGAAGAGCCGATCGCGGCCGTGCGGCTCGTCCAGATCCTGCGCCGGCCCGATGGAAATGATGCCGTGCGGGTTGATGGTGGCGTGGCTGCGGTAGTAGTGGTTGCGAATGTGCGGCAGGCTGACCGTGTCGGCAATGCCCGGCATCTGGTAGATGTCGCGCAGGAAACCGTACAGGTTCAGGTAGTCGCTGATGCGGTGTTTATCGCACTTGAAGTGGGTGACGTACACCGGATCGAAGCGCACCAGCGTGGTCCACAGACGCAGGTCGGCTTCGGTCAGCCGATCGCCGGTCAGGTAGCGGTGCTGCCCCAGGATCTGCTCCAGGCGCTCCAGCGCGTTGAAGACCCCGTTGACCGCTTCGTCATACGCTTCCTGGCTGGTGGCGAAACCGGCCTTGTACACGCCGTTGTTCACCTGATCGTAAATCCAACCGTTCAGCTCATCGATTTTGCCGCGCAGCTCGGCCGGGTAGTAATCGCCCGCGCGGGCCCCCACGCCGTCAAACGCGCTGTTGAACATGCGGATGATGTCGGCGGATTCGTTGCTGACGATGGTTTGCCGCTGTTTATCCCACAGTACCGGCACGGTCACGCGCCCGCTGTAGTGCGGATCGGCCTGCAGGTAGATCTGATACAGGAAGTCGGCGTGATACAACGGATCGCCGGTGGTTTCAGGAAAATCCTGGCCGAAGGTCCAGCCGTTTTTCAGCATCAGCGGGTGCACTACCGAGACCGGAATGATCTGCTCCAGCCCTTTCAGTTTGCGCATCAGCAGCGTGCGGTGCGCCCAGGGGCAGGCGAGAGAAACATACAGGTGATAACGGCCCGCTTCGGCCTGGAAGCCGCCTGCGCCGTGTTCGCCCGGCTGACCGTCGGCGGTCACCCAATTGCGAAACTGAGCGGTTGAACGTTTGAAACGGCCGCCGGTAGATTTCGTGTCATACCAGATGTCTTGCCAAACGCCATCGACGAGTTGTCCCATGGGAATCTCCTTGGTGTCCGAGTGAAAAGCGACAGGGCCCGGCATGCCGGGCCCTGAATGACAGTTTAGATTACCATTTCTTGTTCAGAAGACGGTCGATGCTGAAGCCGCCCGGGCCTGCAACCGCCAACACGATGAAGCCGCCGGCGATGGTCAGGTTTTTCATGAACATCAGCTGGTTTACGCCTTCCGCAAAGTCAGTGTGGAACAGCAGCGCGGTCAGAATGGTGAAGCCGGCAGTGAACAGCGCTACGGTGCGGGTCAGGAAACCGAACAGGATCGCCAGACCGCCGCCAAATTCCAGCAGGATGGTCAGCGGCAGCAAGAAGCCAGGCACGCCCATCGATTGCATGTACTGTTGGGTACCGGCATAAGCGTCACCCATTTTGCCGTAGCCTGCCACGATAAACAGGATTGGCATCAGAATACGAGCAACCAGCAAACCTGTATCTTCTAATTTTTTCATCATCTACTCCAAAGTGTTTTTGTGCGCCTGTTCGGCGGTAGTCATATCAACGGGCGGTATATCGGGTCTCTCACCCTGTCCGGCCCATATCGTATTGATGGAGTGAATGTTAAGCGGGAAGTGCTCAGGTTGTTAGCAAGTAAAACTGTCGTAATTTTTCAAAAAATCTGAATCTTTAGCGTGCTAATAAACTGACGCTGGTCAGCAGGTTGCCCGGCCCTCGGGATAAGCAGCGCTGTTTTAGGGGGAAAACGAGGGCGGAGCAACAGGATGTTTGAAGGAAAGGCGTGGGGCTTACTTGGCGGAGAAGGTCTTTTTAAACAGGCGGATAGCGCTCCAGGCACCGAAAGCGCGGCGCGACCAGCGGATCATCTTGCTGGGGTGGCGAATGCCGTACAGCGCCATGACGCTGGAACCGAGCACCAGATAGCGGCGCAGGCCAAACACCGTTTGCCAGCCGCGGTCGATGCGTTCGGTCTTCTCCAACCACAGAGACTTGTGTTCGGCCAGATCCAGGCGTTGCTGCTGGATCTGGCGAATCAGCCTCTCTTTTTTCCATTCCAGGTAGCGGCGGCGGCTCATGGCTCGCGCTCCAGTTCGGCGCGGTCGAGTTCCAGCTGCTTGCGCGTGGCGCCGAGCAGCGTGGTGCGACGGGCCTTGACCAGCGTCCAGATGGTGCCAACCACGGCCAGGAACAGCAGCACGCCGGTCGTGGCGCCCAGCGCCACCAGCCGGTAGACCGGATCGATGGCCCAGAAGATCAGGATCAGCAGGCTCATCAAACCGAAGGCGGTGAACAGCAGCGTCATACCGGCCATGATCAGCAGCTGAATGAGGTTGGCTTTCTCCTCTTCCAGCTCGACCACCGCCAGCCGGACACGGGTTTCCACCATGCCGACCAGGATCGTGATGATGCGCTGACCGATATCCAGGACCCCTTTAGCGGGGCCCTGCGCGCGCACTTGCGGTTGTTCAGCCATGATTAACGACGCGCGAGCAGCACGCCCAGCACGACGCCGACCGCCGCGCCGATACCGATGCCGGTCCACGGGTTGTCGCGCACGTAGTCGTCGGCCTGACCGGCGATCTGTTTGGTTTGCGAAGCCAGCTTGTCACCGGCGTCGCTCAGGCGAGCGCGGCTCTCTTTCAGCGCGCCTTCCGCTTTCGAACGCAGCTTCTCCAGCTCGGCTTTCGGCTTATCGGTGGAGGAGTTCAGCACTTCCTCCAGCGTATCGGCTAAGGACTTCAGTTCAGCGCGTAAGTTTTCTGCATTTGAATCATGTGCCATGTGATTATTCCTTAACGTTTATTTCGACAGACTTTTAACATAGCGGATTTTTTCGCCGGAGCAAAGGGGTGATGGCCAGCAGATAACACCAGGCATCAATTCCATATGCTTAAGAAATCCCGTGTGATGGGGCTCTCATCGATAAATCCGCTGGTGTAAAAAAATTATTCCGCCTGGGCGCGTTTCAGCTCAGCCTGCGCTTCCGCCAGCTTTTGCTGCTTCTTGGCGACCTTATCCAGCTTGCCGGTTTGCTGCGCTTCTTTCAGTTCCTGCCGGCGCTCGTCGACCTTGCGCTGCTTCTCCGCGATATTTTTCTGGCGTTCGGCCTGCAGACCGGCTTCGGTACAGTGAGTCTGCACTTCGCTCAGCGCTTTTTTCAGCCCGTCCACGCGGTGGGTGTTGCCGTGTTGGGTGGCGTAGTCGATTTGCTGCTGGATGTCTTGCGCTTTGGCGGCGCAGCCGCCCTCAGCGGCTGAAGCGAGCGACGGCAGCGTGCAGAGTGGCAACAGCAGTAACAGTGAATGGCGTAATTTCATCTTTCAGTTCCTTTTCATGGGATGCCTGAACAGGCATCCGCTTTCCTGACTGCCGAAGGCGGCAGCGCGAGAGGAGGGCGTTCATCGCCAGCTGAAGTTACCCTTCAGCATAGTCATGAAACCGGCGTGCCCCCAAAGAATCAGCCGTGACTTAGTGCCGACTGATTGATTTTTGAGCTAATCGATGCGAATGAAAATGAAGATAATGGCAATGAAAGGAAACCCCTTCATATGAAGGGGATTATCCCAGATTGAGTGGGGAACGCGCAAATTCGCGTACCCAGTGCGACGGCACGGGGGACTCGCTCAACGCGATGTGGTAACCGGGCGGCAGGATGGTTTGCAGCGCTTCGCGCGCCAGCAATTGCTGCTCCGGCGAATCCAGACGGATGACCAGGCCATCGCCTTCCGGCGTAATGCTTTTGATGCGGATGCCGCGCTCATCCAGGCGCTGATAGACGTAAAAACCGTCGGGCAGCGACAGCCCTTGCTGGCTGGCGCGAATGCGCAGCTCGCTCTCGGTGCGCACCATGCAGGGCACCAACAGCGTCGCCAACGCCAGCAGGGCGAGCGCGATCATCAAGACGTATTGCCAGCGCGGGCGCTTTGCTGTCACGCCCCTTTCCCCGGATTCTGGCTGCCGGCGCGTTTTTTGCGCCACAGCACGATCAGTGAGCCGACCAGCCCGACCACCAGCAACACCAGCGGCAACATCATCAGGCAGAACATCAGCTGATCTTCATACTTGCGGAACACCGGGGTTTTCCCCAGCGCGAAACCCAGCGTCGTCAGAATCAAGACCCACAGCAGGCCGCTCATCCAGTTGAAGAACTGGAAGCGCGCGTTGCTCAGGCCGGACAGGCCGGCGATGGTCGGCAGCAGGGTGCGCACGAAGGCCAGGAAGCGGCCGACCAGCAGGGCGGAAAGCCCGTGACGGTGGAACAGGTTGTGAGCGCGCTGATGGTAGTGGGCCGGCAGGTGCGAAAGCCAGCCTTGCACCGTTCGCGTATTGCCGAGCCATCGGCCCTGTATATAGCTGACCCAGCACCCCAGGCTGGCGGCGACGGTCAGGATGACGATGGTCAGCGGGAAGCCCATGGTGCCTTTGGCGATCAGCACGCCAACCAGGATCAGCAGGCTGTCGCCCGGCAGGAAAGCGGCCGGCAGCAGGCCGTTTTCCAAAAACAGGATCATGAACAGCAGAATGTAGAGGGTCCACACCAACGAAGGGTTCGCCAGCGTCTCAAAATCCTGCTGCCACAAGGCATGTATCAGTTCTTTAATGATATCCATCCGGTGTTCCTAAAACGTCATTGTTTATTTTTATCTCAGCGGCGGAGCGGGCGTGGGCTGAAAGCGCGCGGCGATCCTGAATGCTGATAACGATGAAACGGCGTTGCTTTAAGGTTTCTAAGCGGTGCGACACCGGTCATAGGTGGTAAGTCAGCGTGCCACGGTACTGCATGTTGCTTTCTTTCCAGCCGGCCTGCCGGCTCTGTTGCCTGGAGGCGTCCAGCGTCCAGTCGACCTGGGCAAGCCGGTTGGGGGCCGGGGTGTCCTGGCGGGGGAAACGAATTCGGTAGCCCGGCTCTGCGGCCAGGGTATAGACCGGCGCCGTCAGAGAGGACGCGAGCAGCGAACCGGGGAAAGAGTGCGCTCTGGGCAGCAGCAGCGGCAACTTGCCGGGGGCTTTGCGGCGCGCTTCGGCCGGCGCCCGATACACATGATCATAGGGGGAAAGCGCCGGCTCCGCCAGCAGCGGCAGGCTGCTCAGCGCGCTGGGGGTAGGCTTGGGTGACGCCACGCATAGCTGTTGGCCGGAGACCGAACCGGTCCAGCAGAAAACAGCAATCAGCATGGCAAACAACCAGCGCATTTATTCGCGTCCCGCCCCCGCAGCAATGGGTAAAAAAGTGGGCTAACTCTACCAAAATAGCACGATTGGCAACAGGGAAATCTACGTTGCCGACGGTGAAATAGTACACGGCAAACGGCGGTTCCGGCATCGATTCAGCGGATTTTACATTACCTGACATAAGCCGACGGTTTTTGACCGCCGGGGCTATTTCGGCTCGTGGTTCACGCCATCCAGATGTACCACCGGATTCTCGGCGAACAGGTAGCGATCGGCGTTGTATTCGAAGTCGTCGCTGGTGGCGTTAAACAGCATCTGCTTGGTGTTTTCCAGGTGCTGCCACATCGCCAGTTTGGCGGCGTAAGGATCTTTGCGCATCAGCGCCTTGAGGATCTGATCGTGATCGTCGCACCAGCTGGCGATCGAACGTTCGTCGATATGCTCGTGCAGTTTCTTCCAGTAAGGGTTGTTGACCCGCTGCACCCACATTTTTTCCACGATGGTGGCCATGGCGGTGTTCTGGGTGGCCAGCGCCACCTGCACGTGGAACTTCAGATCCCACTGCGAGTCGCGGAAGCGATCCTCTTTGCGGGCGTGCTCCTGGATCTCCATCAGCTGCACGATATCTTGTTTGGTCACCTGGGTGGCGGCGAATTCGGCGATGTTGCTTTCGATCAGCTGGCGCGCCTGCAGCAGCTCAAACGGGCCGGCGGTGGCGAACTCGATGCTGTCGCCCGGCACCACCAGGTGTTTTTGCTGGTTGGACACCACGTGGATCCCGGAACCCTTGCGCACGTCCACATAGCCTTCCACTTCCAGCATGATGATCGCTTCGCGCACCACGGTGCGGCTGACATTCATCTCTTCGGCGATGTATCGCTCGGCCGGCAGCTTGTCGCCTACCGGGTAGCGGCCGCTTTCGATACGTTGCTTAAGCTCGGCGGCCAGTTGCTGATACAGGCGTCTGGTTTCGGTGAATTCCATAGTGAATGCTCTATACGGTGCGGTGGGAGGGGGCGCGTGGCCATCGGATTTGTTATACCACTTATTCGGCACCGCTGCCAGAGGAGCAAAAGGCCCGGCGCGGCGGCCGGGCGGCGGGATCAGCTGCGCGCCGGGGCTGGCTGCAGCGTGGCAGGCTGCGCTTCGGCGGCCGGGCGGTTTTGCAGCACCGTCCAGATGACGATGGCGCCGAGAATGTCGAAGACCGACAGTGCGGCGAACAGCGGGCTGAAACCGAGGGTGTCCGCCAGGGCGCCGACCACCAGGGCGAACAGCGTGCTGGCGGTCCAGGCCGCCATGCCGGTCAGGCCGTTGGCGGTCGCCACCTCATTGCGGCCGAACACGTCGGAAGAGAGGGTGATCAGCGCGCCGGACAGCGCCTGATGGGCGAAACCGCCGACGCACAGCAGCGCGATAGCCGCATAAGGGCTGGTGAACAGGCCGATCATGCCGGGGCCGATCATCAACACCGCCCCCATCGTCACCACCAGCTTGCGCGAGACGATCAGATTGACCTTGAAATACTTCTGGAACAGCGGCGGCAGGTAGCCGCCGACGATGCAGCCGAGATCGGCGAACAGCATCGGCATCCAGGCGAACATGGCGATCTCTTTCAGATTAAAGCCGTAGGCCTTGAACATGAACAGTGGGATCCAGGCGTTGAAGGTGCCCCAGGCCGGTTCCGCCAGAAAGCGCGGCAGCGCGATGCCCCAGAACTGGCGGTTGCGCACGATCTGCCAGGCGGACATCTTTTTGGCGTTTGAGGTCTGGTGCTGCGCTTCCTGGCCTTCGAGGATGTAACGACGCTCTTCCTGGCTCAGTTTCTTCTGATCTTTCGGGTGCTTGTAGAACAGCAGCCAGCAGATGGCCCAGATCAGGCTCAGCACGCCGGTGATGATGAACGCCATCTCCCAGCTGTGCGCCACGATGGCCCATACCACCAGCGGCGGGGCGATCATGCCGCCGATCGACGAACCGACGTTGAAATAGCCGACGGCGATCGAACGCTCTTTGGCCGGAAACCACTCGCTGCTGGCCTTCAGCCCGGCGGGGATCATCGCCGCCTCGGCCATGCCGACCGCGCCGCGCGCCAACGCCAGTCCGCCCCAGCTGTTGGCCAGCGCGGTGCCCATACAGAACACCGCCCAAAGAATGGCGAACATGGCGTAACCGACCTTGGTGCCGAGCACGTCCAACACATAGCCCGCCACCGGCTGCATCACGGTGTAGCAGGCGGAATAGGCGGCGACGATATAGGAATACTGCTGGGTGGTGATGTGCAGCGTATCTTCCAGCGTCGGCGCCGCCACGGCGATGGCGTTGCGGGTCAGGTAACCCAGCACGGTGCCGACGGTCACCAGCCCGATCATGTACCAGCGTAACCCTTTAATTTTACGCATCCGAAATGTCTCCCCGTTTGAAGGTATGGCCGGCGATGCGGCTGGCGAGACAATAACCTGTCATACAGGTTTAAAAGTTGAGTGATATCACAAAAGGCATTATTCGCCTGAGCGATACTGTCGCCGGTGAAATAGGGCGTTTATGCCGCACATTTGCCGTAAAAACGAGTGAAAAAGGGATTGGAGGACAGCAAAACGGCAGATGGCGGGAAAAATTTGCTGGACGCTCGCTAAAATTGGTGTGATAACTTTTGTGATTCGATCCCTGTGCCGCACGGCAAGTAAGGTAAGGAGCCCGAGATGGCGACGTTTTTGAGCGAAGATTTCCTGCTGGACAGCGAATTTGCCCGGCGTTTGTACCATGACTACGCGGCGCAGCAGCCGATTTTCGACTACCACTGCCATTTGCCGCCGCAGCAAATTGCGGAGAATACCCGCTTCAGCAACCTGTACGATATCTGGCTGCGGGGCGATCACTACAAATGGCGGGCGATGCGCACCAACGGCGTGGCGGAGCGGCTGTGCACCGGCGATGCGGGCGATCGCGAGAAATTCGACGCCTGGGCCGCCACGGTGCCGCACACCATTGGCAACCCGCTCTATCACTGGACACACCTGGAGCTGCGCCGGCCGTTCGGCATCACCGGGACGCTGCTGTCGCCGAGCACGGCGGATGAGATCTGGCAGCGCGGCAATGCGCTGCTGGCGCAGGATGAGTTTCGCGCGCGCGGCATCATGCGGCAGATGAACGTGAAAATGGTCGGTACCACCGACGATCCGATCGACGATCTGCGCCACCATCGGGCGATCGCCGACGATCATAGCTTCGATATCAAGGTGTTGCCGAGCTGGCGGCCGGACAAGGCCTTCGCCATCGATGCGCCCGGCTTCAATGACTATCTGCGGCAGCTGGAGGCGGCGGCGGACACCGCCATCGGCCGTTTCAGCATGCTGTGCGACGCCCTGCACAAGCGTATGGATCACTTCGCCGCCCACGGTTGCAAGGTGGCCGACCATGCGCTGGACGTGGTGGTGTTCGGCGAGGCCGATGAAGCGACGCTGGATGCGATCCTGCTGCGTCGCCTGAACGGCGAGCTGCCGACGCCGGAACAGAGCGCGCAGTTCAAAAGCGCGGTGCTGCTGTTCCTGGCCGGCGAATACCGGCGCCGCGGCTGGGTGCAGCAATATCACATCGGCGCGCTGCGCAATAACAACAGCCGCATGTTGGCCGCCGTCGGGCCGGATATCGGCTTCGACTCGATCAACGATCGGCCGCTGGCGGAGCCGCTGTCGCGGCTGCTGGATGCCCAGGCGCGGCAGGGCGGCCTGCCGAAAACCATTCTCTATTGCCTCAACCCGCGCGATAACGAAGTGATCGGTACCATGATCGGCAATTTCCAGGGGGAAGGCACGCCGGGCAAGATGCAGTTTGGCTCCGGCTGGTGGTTCAACGATCAGAAGGACGGCATGCAGCGCCAAATGACGCAGCTGGCGCAGCTCGGGCTGCTGAGCCGCTTCGTCGGCATGCTGACCGACAGTCGCAGCTTCCTGTCGTATACGCGCCATGAATACTTCCGCCGCATCCTTTGCCAGATGATCGGCCGCTGGGTGACGGACGGCGAAGCGCCGGCCGATATCGCGCTGCTGGGCGGGATGGTGAAAAACATCTGCTTCGACAACGCCAAAGACTATTTCGCCATTGACCTGGCGTAGCCGTTATCCGGGACCGGTTTATGCAAAGTACGATAAAGATTCACGAGCAGGATAACGTGGCGGTAGCGCTGCGCGACCTGGCCGCCGGAGACACGGTTGAGCTGGCAGGCGTCGCCGTTCCGCTGGCGCAGCCGGTGGCGCGCGGGCACAAGTTTGCGCTCGGCCCGATCGCCGAGGGCGAGGACATCATCAAATATGGCCAGCCGATCGGCCACGCGCTCGTGGCCATCGGCCCTGGGGAGCATATTCATTCGCAAAACGCCAAAACCAACCTGAGCGATCTGGACAGCTACCGTTACCAGCCGCAGTTCCCGGCGTTGCCGCCGCAGGCGGCGGATCGCGAGGTGCAGCTGTACCGCCGGGCCGGCGGCGACGTGGGGATCCGCAACGAACTGTGGATCGTGCCGACCGTCGGCTGCGTCAACGGCATCGCCCGCCAGATCCAGCAGCGCTTTTTGCAGCAAACGCAGGCGGAGGGGATCGACGGCGTGCATCTGTTCAGCCATCCGTTCGGCTGCTCGCAGCTGGGGCAGGATCATGCCAACACCCGCATCATGCTGCAGAACATGGCGCGCCATCCCAACGCCGGCGCGGTGCTGGTGATCGGGCTGGGGTGCGAGAACAATCAGGTGGATGCTTTTCGCGCCACGCTGGGGATGGCGGACGAGCGGCGGCTGCGCTTTATGGTGTGCCAACAGCAGGACGACGAGGTGGAGGCCGGGCTGGCGCTGTTGCACGAGCTGTACCGGGAGATGCGCCACGATCGCCGCGAGCCGGGCCGCCTGAGCGAGCTGAAGTTCGGCCTGGAGTGCGGCGGTTCGGACGGATTGTCGGGCATCACCGCCAACCCGTTGCTGGGGCGCTTTTCCGATTATGTGATCGCCAACGGCGGCACCACGGTGCTGACCGAAGTGCCGGAGATGTTCGGCGCCGAGCGCATTCTGATGAGCCGCTGCCGCGACGGGGAGACCTTCGACAAAACCGTCGACATGATCAACGATTTCAAACGCTATTTCATCGCCCATCAACAGCCGATATACGAGAACCCATCGCCGGGCAATAAGGCCGGCGGCATTACCACGCTGGAAGAGAAATCGCTCGGCTGCACCCAAAAAGCGGGCCTGAGCCAGGTGGTGGACGTGCTGAAGTACGGTGAGCGGCTGCGCGTGCCGGGGCTGAATCTGCTCAGCGCGCCGGGCAACGATGCGGTGGCGACCAGCGCGCTGGCCGGTGCCGGCTGCCATATGGTGCTGTTCAGCACCGGGCGCGGCACGCCGTACGGCGGCTTTGTGCCGACGGTGAAGCTGGCCACCAACAGCGAGCTGGCGGCGAAGAAACCGCATTGGATCGATTTCGACGCCGGCGGCCTGATCCACGGCGTGGCGATGGAGACCTTGCTCGGCCGCTTCGTCGATCTGATCGTCGAGATCGCCAACGGCCGCCCGGCGCGCAATGAAGCCAACGATTTCCGCGAGCTGGCGATCTTTAAAAGCGGGGTGACGCTCTAACGCTGACAAAAAAGGCGCTCGAGGGAGCGCCTTTTTATGAAGCAACTTGCGCTTAACGCACCTTCAGCGGGTCTTCGTTCGCCAGCCGTTGATCTTCCGCCTGGCAGGCCGCGGCGGTGAACAGCACGTCGGTGGAGGAGTTGAGGGCGGTTTCCGCCGAATCCTGCAGCACGCCGATAATAAAGCCGACCGCCACCACCTGCATCGCCACGTCGTTCGGAATGCCGAACATGTTGCACGCCAACGGGATCAGCAGCAGCGAGCCGCCGGCCACGCCGGAGGCCCCGCAGGCGCACAGGGCGGCCACCACGCTCAGCAGCAGAGCGGTCGGGACGTCCACCGCGATGCCCAGCGTGTTCACCGCCGCCAGCGTCAGCACGGTGATGGTGATCGCCGCGCCGGCCATGTTGATGGTGGCGCCCAGCGGGATGGAAACCGAGTAGGTGTCCTCATTCAGATTCAGCTTCTTGCACAGCTCCATGTTCACCGGGATGTTGGCGGCGGAGCTGCGGGTGAAGAAGGCGGTCACGCCGCTCTCGCGCAGGCAGGCGAACACCAACGGATACGGGTTGCGGCGGATTTTCCAGTAAACGATCAGCGGGTTGAGCACCAGCGCCACCAGCAGCATGCAGCCGAGCAGCACCATCAGCAACTGGGCGTAGCCCCACAGCACGCCGAAGCCGGTTTCCGCCAGCGTGGAAGCCACCAGGCCGAAGATGCCGAGCGGCGCACAGCGGATCACCGCGCGCACCACCAGCGTAACCGCATGGGACATGTCGTTGATCAGCCCTTTAGTGGTTTCGGAAGCGTGGCGCAGCGCCAGCCCCAGCCCGACGGCCCACGCCAGAATACCGATGTAGTTGGCGTTAATCAGCGCATGGAACGGGTTGGCCACCACGCTCATCAACAGGCCTTTCATCACGTCCACGATGCCGCCCGGCGGGGTAATGTCCGTCGCGCCGGTGGTCAGCGCCAGCGTAGAAGGGAAGATAAAGCTGACGACGACCGCCACCAGCGCGGCGGCAAAGGTGCCCAGCAGGTAGAGGAACAGGATCGGGCGAATGTTGGTCTTCTGCCCCTGTTTATGGTTGGCGATCGAGGCCATCACCAGAATCAGCACCAGCACCGGCGCCACCGCTTTCAGCGCGCCGACGAACAGGGTACCGAGCAGGCCGACGGCGGCCGCGGCTGCCGGCGAAACCAGCGCCACCAGAATGCCGGCCACCAGGCCGACCATGATTTGTTTGACCAAGCTGCCCTGAGTAATCCTTTGTAGTAGTTTTTGCATAGTGCTTTCTTCCTGATGTTATCTGGCCGCCGCGGCGGGAACGACGCCGGGTAGCTTTATATGATTCTGTAACTAAGTGTGTTTGCCGAATCAGTATTCAGCAATCGAATGATGTTGGAAAGAGGCGGGGATGAAATTCTGAGCGCGGATCAACACTTGATAACATACTGGTTACATTTGTGTGATCGCAATAACGTTTGGCGTTTTGGGGGAATTGCCAAACAATCGCGGGGCGACTAGCGCCCCGGATAACAGATTGTGGTTATTTCTTCGCCAGGCGATCGTTGCGGCGATTGACCCAGGCGTTGATCAGCAAGGTAAGCGTCAGGATGCCTGCCACCACGCCGAGCGACACGCCGATCGGGATGTGGAAGAAGTCGATAATCAGCATCTTGATGCCGATAAACACCAGGATCACCGACAGGCCATATTTCAGCATCGAGAAACGCTCCGCTACGTTGGCCAGCAGGAAGTACATGGCGCGCAGGCCCATGATGGCGAACAGGTTAGAGGTCAGGACAATGAACGGATCGGTGGTCACGGCGAAGATCGCCGGGATGCTGTCCACCGCGAAGATCACGTCGCTCAGTTCGACCAGGATCAGCACCAGCACCAGCGGGGTGGCGAACAGGATGCCGTTGCGGCGCACGAAGAAGCGCTCGCCTTCCAGGCTGTCGGTCATGCGCAGGTGGCTGCGCAGCCATTTCACCAGCGGCTTGTCGCCGATCGCCGAGTCATCTTCCTTCGCCAGCGCCATCTTGATACCGGTGAACAGCAGGAAGGCGCCGAACAGATACAGCAGCCACTGGAACTGGCTGACCAGCCAGCTGCCGGCGAAGATCATGATGGTACGCAGGACGATCGCGCCCAGCACGCCGTAGATCAGCACCCGCCGCTGCAGGTTGGCCGGCACGGCGAAGTAGCTGAACAGCATCAGCCAGACGAACACGTTATCCACCGCCAGCGCTTTTTCGATCAGGTAGCCGGTCAGGAAGGCCAGCGCCTGGGTATCGGCGACGGCGCGCCCGGCGGTTTCATTCAGGTAGTACCAGAAACCGAAATTGAACAGCAGGGAGAGGCTGACCCACACCAGCGACCAGCTGGCGGCCTGCTTCAGGGTCATGGTGTGCGCGCCTTTACGGCCCTGCAACAGGAGGTCGATTGCGAGCATCACGACTATGACGGCGGCGAAGCTGCCCCATAACCACGGTGTGCCAACGGAATTCATCATCAGAGGTATCCTTCAAAAACAAAAACGGCCAACGTCGGAAGACGCCAGCCGCTCTGTGAACGCTGCAAGCAAACCTCGCCTTCCGGCAAGGTCTCACTTACAACGTTGATGAAGGTGGTTACACCTTTGACATCAGGTTGCCCGGTAACCGGATGCTTGCGCATCGTAATGACGATTGACCGGCAATGAAGTTACTCCCCTTTGCAGAGCAGAAAGTAATGCAAAATGTGTCGGCGGTCAACGTGAATCGCGTTAGCCGGCCATCGCTTTTTGCGCGCCGAGGCTGACGACGAATCCCTGCAGCAGCAGGCGGCTGAACGGCGTGTCGCTAACCTGTTGTTGTTGCTGTTGATAGCGGGCTTGTTGCTCGGGATGCAGTTCGCCAAGCCACTGCAGATACTGGCTCATCACCGCGCCGTTGAATTCCGGATGGAACTGGGTGGTCAGGGCGTGATCGCCATAGCGCAGGATCTGGTGCGCGTCCTGCTGCGAACGCGCCAGCGTCTGCGCGCCGGCGGGCGGCGTCAGCACGCTCTGCGAATGGATAAGGTTGGCCTTGAAACGCGGCGGCAGCAGGGTGAGCCGCCGGTCTTCGGCCGCGGCGGGCAGCAGTTCGATCTCCAGCGTACCCACCTCCATGCCCTGCGGGTGGTAGCCCACTTCGCCGCCGAGCGCGTAGGCCAGCAGCTGGTGGCCGTAGCAGACGCCGAACAGCGGCAGTTTGATCGCCATCGCCTGACGCAGCCATTCGGCGGCTTCCTCGCTCCACGGCAGCTGTTCGGTCACCATCGCCGGCGATCCGGTGATGACTACGCCGCAATAGGCGGCCGGCGGCAACGGCCGTTCGCCGGCGGGAAGATGCACGATGTGCGCGCGTTCGGCGTCGATGTTGCCCTGTTGCAGGAACATACCTTCAAAGTTGGCCAGTTCCTGGCGAATGGCCTGCGGCGCGTCGCCGGTTTGCATCACGAGCAGCGGTTTCATCTCATTCTCCGTCGGCGGGGAAGACGACGCCGGTCTGGCGGCGGATGTCGGTCAGCAGGCGGGCGACGATCAGCGAATTCTCCAGCCCCGGGTGTTCCACCTGATGCTTCTCAATCAGCTCGGCGAAGGCCAGCGCTTCATACAGCATGGTATTGATGTGCTGTGTCTGGCTCAGATCCTGGCGGTTGCCGCCGCGCGGCGTCAGCGCCACGCCCTGACACTCGGAAATCTTGTCGATAATCAGCGTGCCTTCTTCCCCCTGGATCTCGCTGGGGATCGCCGAGTCGCTGACCTTGGAATGGGAAAGCGTGACGTCGAAATCGCCGTAGTTCAGACAGACGGTGCCGTGGGCGTCCACGCCGGTATTCAGCAGCGTGGCGCTGGCCAGCACCGACTGCGGCGCGCCGAACAGCGCTACCGCGCTGGCCAGGCAGTAGTAGCCGATGTCCATGATCGAGCCGTTGGAGAACTGGGGGTTAAAGGTGTTGGGGTTCTCGCCGGCGAGATAGCGCGGGTAGCGCGAAGAGTATTGGCAGTAGTTGATAAAGGCTTTGCGCAGCCGGCCGACTTTCGGCAATGCCTGCTGCAGCGCCAGGAAATTCGGCAAGTAGGCGCTTTTGAACGCTTCGAACAGCACCACCTGATTTTCCCGCGCGCAGGCTACCAGCTGTTCCGCTTCGCGCTGGTTGGAGGCCAGCGGCTTTTCGCAGATCACGTGTTTTTTATGGCGCAGGAACAGCAGCGACTGCGGGCAGTGCAGGGAATTGGGGCTGGCGATATACACCGCGTCTATGGCGTCAGACTGCGCCATCGCCTCGAGCGAGTCGAAAAACTGCGTGACCTGATAGTTGGCGCCAAAGGCCTGCGCCTGGTCCAGCGAGCGTGAATACACGGCGCTCAGCTTGAGTTTGCCGCTTTCATGGGCGGCATCGATAAAACGTTCCGTAATCCAGTTGGTGCCGACGACGGCAAAGCGAATCATGGCGAGCTCCGGTCCAGGCCTAAAACCGCAGATTATCACGGCCTCACTCGCTATGCATACAGCTCGCCGAACAGCGAAAGGTGCGTCAGATACAGCCGGGTATCGAACTCCAGCTGGTGGTAATCCGGCTCCATATGGCAGCACAGGCTGTAGAACGCCTTGTTGTGATCTTTCTCTTTCAGGTGCGCCAGCTCATGCACCACGATCATGCGCAGGAAGGGTTCGGGCGCCACCTTGAACACCGTCGCCACGCGGATTTCCGCCTTGGCCTTCAGCTTGCCGCCCTGCACGCGCGAGATGGCGGTATGCAGGCCAAGCGCGTGCTTCATGACGTGGATCTTGCTGTCGTAGGCCACCTTGCTCAGCGGCTGGGCGTTGCGCAGATACTGGTTTTTCAGATCGACGGTAAACTGATACAGCGACTTGTCGGTGGTACAGTCGTGCACCTGCGGATAGCGCTGCAGCAGCACGTCTCCCAGCCGGTTCTGATGGATCAGTTGCTGCACCTGGCTTTGCAGATGCGTTGGGTAGCCTTGCAGGTAGGTCAATTCAGACATTCTTGTTCCGTATCAACGGCCATTCAGCCGGTCATTCTATGCTGTTTTTTCGCTCAAATCCTGACATACGCAATTTATCCGAAAAAACATTTTACTGACGGGCGTTTTTAGGGGATAAACAGCCCAAATTTTATCAGTCAGGAGGGGCAATGAGCCAACTCGATCTGGGAACACAGCAACTTGAGCTGGAGCGTTATCCCCAACAGGAAGAATCCACCCAACTGCAGGCGTGGGAAGCAGCGGACGAATATCTGCTGCAACAGCTTGAAAACGTAGATATCGGCGGCCGTCCGGTGCTGATTTTCAACGATAACTTCGGCACCCTGGCCTGTGCGCTGCACGCGCATCGTCCTTACAGCGTCAGCGACTCGTACATGAGCCAGCTGGCGACGCGCCACAACCTGAAGCTCAACGGTCTGGATCCCGAGCAGGTCACGCTGTTGGACAGCCTGGCCGAGCTGCCGGCGGCGCCGGCGGTGGTGCTGATTCGCGTGCCGAAAGCGCTGGCGCTGCTGGAGCAGCAGCTGCGCGCGCTGCGCCACGTCGTGACCGAAGACACGCTGATCGTCGCCGGCGCCAAGGCGCGCGACGTGCATACCTCGACGATGCAGCTGTTTGAAAAGGTGCTGGGCCCGACGCGCACCAGCCTGGCGTGGAAGAAAGCGCGCCTGATCTTCTGCCAGGCGGCGGATATCGTCCCACCGGCGGCGGCGGAAACCACCGACTGGACGCTGGACGGCACCGATTGGCTTATCCACAACCACGCCAACGTCTTCTCGCGCGGCAGCCTGGATATCGGCGCGCGCCTGTTTATGGAACATCTGCCGCGTGGCCTGAACGGCCATATCGTCGATCTGGGCTGCGGCAACGGCGTGATTGGCCTGACGGCGCTGGCGCAAAACCCGGAAGCGCAGGTGACCTTCGTCGATGAATCTTACATGGCGGTGGCCTCCAGCGAGCTGAACGTGGAGCACAACCTGCCGCAAGAGCTGGATCGCTGTCAGTTTGAGGTGAACAACGCGCTCGCGGGCATCGAGCGCGAAAGCGTGCAGGCGGTGCTGTGTAACCCGCCGTTCCACCAGCAGCATGCCATTACCGATCACACCGCCTGGCAGATGTTCTGCGACGCCAAGCGCTGCCTGCAGGTAGGCGGCGAGTTACGCATCGTCGGCAACCGCCACCTCGACTATCATCAGAAGCTCAAGCGTCTGTTCGGCAACTGCACGCTGGTGGCCTCGAACAAGAAGTTCGTGATCTTGAGAGCGGTTAAATCCGGCGCGCGTCGCTGAGCGTGATGACCAAGGGGCGCTGTGCGCCCCTTTTTTACAGCGCCATCGCCAGCCGCGTACCCTGATCGATCGCGCGGCGGGCGTCCAGCTCGGCGGCCACGTCGGCGCCGCCGATCAGATGTACGATTTTCCCCATCGCCTGCAGCGGCTGCTGCAGCTCGCGGCGTGGTTCCTGCCCGGCGCAGATGACCACCGTGTCTACCGGCAGGCAGCTGTCCTGCTCGGCGCGGGTGATGTGCAGCCCTTCGTCGTCGATCAGCCGATAGCTGACGCTGTTGAGCATTTTCACGCCGCGCATCGCCAGGCTGGCGCGGTGGATCCAACCAGTGGTTTTCCCCAGGCCTTCGCCCACTTTGCTGGTTTTGCGCTGCAGCAGATAGATTTGCCGCGCGGCGCGTGGCGCCTGAGGGCCTTGCGCCGCCAGCCCGCCGCGCTGCTCAAGGCGGCCGTCAATGCCCCATTCGCGGTTGAATTCCGCCTGATCCTGGCTGCTGGACACGCCGTGCTGGCTGAGGTACTCGGCGGTGTCGAAGCCGATGCCGCCGGCGCCGACGATCGCCACCCGCTGGCCGACCGGTTTTTTATCGCGCAGCACGTCCAGATAGCTCAGCACCTTGGCGTGGCCGATGCCGGGGATGTCCGGGGTGCGCGGCAAGATGCCGCAGGCGAGGATCACTTCGTCGAATTCGCTTAAATCCGCCGCCTCGACCTTGACGCCCAGCCTGACCGTCACTTCGCGCAGCGCCAGCTGGCGGCGGAAGTAACGCAGGGTTTCATGGAATTCTTCCTTGCCGGGGATCTGCTTGGCGATGTTGAACTGGCCGCCGATCTGATCGGCCGCGTCGAACAGCGTCACCTGATGGCCGCGGCTGGCGGCAGTGGTGGCGAAGGCCAGCCCGGCGGGGCCGGCGCCGATCACCGCCAGCTTTTTCGGTTTCTCCGCCATCGTCAACGGCATTTCGGTTTCGCGGCAGGCGCGCGGGTTGACCAGGCAAGACGTCAGCTTGCCTTCAAAAATCTGGTCGAGACAGGCCTGGTTGCAACCGATGCAGGTATTGATCTCGTCGGCGCGTCCCTCGGCGGCTTTCTGCACAAAGGCGGCGTCGGCGAGGAACGGGCGCGCCATCGACACCATGTCGGCACAGCCGTCCGCCAGCACCTGCTCGGCCACCGCCGGATCGTTGATGCGGTTAGTGGTGATCAGCGGAATACCCACCTTGCCCATCAGCTTGCGGGTCACCCAGCTGAACCCGGCGCGCGGCACCATGGTGGCGATGGTCGGGATGCGCGCCTCGTGCCAGCCGATACCGGTATTGATGATCGTGGCGCCCGCCTGTTCGACCGCCAGCGCCAGCTGTTCAATCTCCTGCCAGCTGGAGCCGTCTTCCACCAGATCGAGCATCGACAGCCGGTAGATCAGAATGAATTCCGCGCCCACCGCCTGGCGCACCGCCCGCACGATCTCGACGGCGAAGCGCATGCGGTTGGTGAAGCTGCCGCCCCAGCGATCGTCGCGCTGGTTGGTGCGCGCCGCCAAAAATTGGTTGATCAGGTAGCCTTCGGAACCCATCACCTCAACGCCGTCGTAGCCGGCCTGTTGCGCCAGCGCCGCGCAGCGGGCGAAGTCGGCGATGGTCTGCTCGATCTCCGCTTCACTCAGCGCGCTTGGCGCGAAGGGATTGATCGGCGCCTGCAGCGCGGAAGGGCCCACCGGGTGCGGCTGATAGCTGTAGCGGCCGGCATGCAGGATCTGCAGCGCTATCTTGCCGCCCGCGCGATGAACGGCCTCGGTGACCGGCCAATGGTGAGGCAGCTGCGCCTCGTTGTTGAGGGTGGAACCGCCGCGATACACCACGCCTTTGTCGTTGGGCGCGATGCCGCCGGTGACGATCAGGGCCACGCCGGCGGCGGCACGCTCGGCATAGAACGCGGCCAGGCGCTGCGGGCCGTCAGGCAGCTCTTCCAGGCCGGTATGCATCGATCCCATCAGCACCCGGTTTTTCAGGGTGGTGAAGCCGAGATCCAGCGGCGCCAGCAGGTGAGGGTAATTGCTCATTGCACTCTCCATCGTTCATCCCCCGCCTCTTTCAACCTGCAGCGTTGTTGCCTGCGTTCGCTCGCCCCAGTCACTTACTTGAGTAAGCTCCTGGGAACGCCCGAACTTGCCGCCTAGCTACAGGTTGAAAGCGATTGGGGATGAGCATCTGTTATTATTATGTGAACACAAGTGGTCGGATGAGATAAATCTAGCCGTTGTCGCGCCGCTTGGGAATCTGCGTTGTGCCGAATGTGATAGACGTCATGAATCTCAGGCACCGTTTGCATAACGAACAAAAGATCGGTTAACCTTTGCGCGTTGTAAATACCTTCTCTCTGCGGAGCCATAACCGAAAATGAACAACCACACCTGCTGATATCGGGTCCCACGCTGTGCGCTCCCGCGCCCTGTGGGGATGTTTTGATCTCATTCAGGAGTGCTTATGGCTCATTTTGCGCAGTCCCCTTATTTCGTTTTACATCAACTGACCTGCCAATTTGCTGACGGCGAAACGCTGTTCGGCCCGCTGGATCTCGCTTTCGAACGGTCGCGCTGCGGCCTGGTGGGGCGTAACGGCGTCGGCAAAACCCAGCTGCTGCGCCTGATCGCCGGGCGGGAGCGGCCGGGCAACGGGCACGTCGAATCCCATGCCGCATTGGCTTACGTTGCGCAGCAGCCGGAGATCGCGGCGAACACCACGCTGGCGCAGCTGCTGGGCTACGGAGAGGTCTTCGCCGCGCTGGCGCGCATCGAGCAAGGGCGGCCGTTGGCGGACGACATCGATCGTCTGGAAGGACGCTGGGATCTCAACGATCGCCTGCAAAGCGCCTTCGCCGCCGCCGGGCTGCCGGCCTTCGATCCGCTGCGACCCGCAAGCTCACTGAGCGGCGGCGAACGGATGCGCGCGGCGCTGTGTGGCGCTTTTCTGGGGGAGGCGGATTATCTGCTGTTGGACGAACCGACCAACCACCTCGACAGCGCCGGGCGCGCCTGGCTGTATCAGCAGCTGGATCAGTGGCGCGGCGGGCTGCTGATCGCCAGCCATGATCGGCAGCTGCTGGGGCGTATGGAGCGCATCGTCGAACTGACGCCCGGCGCGCTGCGCAGCTATGGCGGCAACTACGACGACTACCGGCGCCAGCGCGACACGGAGCAGCAGGCGGCGCGCGCCGATCTGGAACATGCGCGCGAGGAGCGCCGCCGCACCCGCGCCCGTCAGCAGAAAGAGCACGACATGAGCCAGCGGCGCTCGGCGCAAACGCTGCGCGTCGTCGATACGCTGAATATCGCCTCTTTCGAACGGGCGGCCTACAAATCGGCGGCGAAGGAGAGCCTTGGCACGCTGCGCAAACAGCATCAGGATCAGCGTGACAGCCTCGATGCGGCGGTGCGCGAGGCCTATCAGCGGGTGGAGGACGAGCAGCCGGTGTTGCTGGCGCTGCCGGGCAGCGAAGTGAGCGCGAACAAGCAGGTACTGGTACTCGAGCAGCTGCAGCTGCCGTTCGTCAGCGCGCCGCCGCTGGATCTGCGGATCGACGGCCCGATGCGCGTGGCGTTGACCGGCCCCAACGGCTGCGGCAAATCCACCTTGCTGAAGACCGTTCTCGGTCAGCTGACGGCGCTTTCCGGCCATTGTCATTGCCCGCTGTCGACGGCCTACCTCGATCAAACTCTGTCGCAGCTCGACCCGAGTCTGTCGGTGATGGACCATCTGGGGCTGCAGGATTCGCCGCTGGCGGAAGGCGCGTTGCGCACCCGGCTGGCGCAGCTGCAGCTTGGCGCGGATCGCATCGCGCTGCCGCTGGGCTCGCTTAGCGGCGGCGAACGGCTCAAGGCGGCGCTGGCCTGCGCGCTGTGGCGGCGACAACCGGCACAGCTGCTGTTGCTGGACGAACCGACCAACCACCTGGATCTGGCGTCGTCGCTGGCGATCGAAACTGCCCTGGCGGATTTCCCCGGCGCGATGCTGGTGGTATCGCACGACGAAGACTTCCTGCAGGCGCTGCGGCCGACGCACCGCCTGAACCGGCAGGCGGACGGCTGGCGGCTTCAGGCCTGGTAACGCGCAAAGGCGGCCCTAGGGGGCCGCCTTTTTCATCTCGGGCGCGTTAATGCAGGCCAACAGTTGGGTGAAGGCCGCGGCCATCTGCTCTTCCGGCACGCAGGCAAACCCCATCAGCAGGCCGCGCCGGCGGTTGGGCAGCATGTAGTAGCGCGACAGCGGCCGCACCAGCACCCCCTGCGCGCCGGCGGCGGCGGCGATCGCCACGTCGTCGGCCTCGTCCGGCAGGTTGAGGATCAGGTGCAATCCGGCGTTGCTGTTGAATTCGCTGAGCGCCTGTTTGCCGATGTGCTGTTCGATCAATCCGGTCAGGAAGGCGCGCCGCCGGGCGTACAGCAACCGCATGCGGCGGATATGCGCGGTGTAGTGCCCTGCCTGAATAAATTCAGCCAGCGCGCTCTGGATCAGGAGGTGCCCACCTCGGTACAGCTCGGCGTGGGCGGTTTTCAGCGCCTGCACCAGCGGCGGCGGTAACACCACATAGCCGAGGCGCAGCGCCGGGTAGAGCGTTTTGCTGAAGGTGCCGATGTAAATCACCGGCGCGTCGGCCTCCAGCCCTTGCAGCGCCGGGATCGGTTGGCCGGAAAAGCGGAATTCGCTGTCGTAGTCGTCCTCGACGATCCAGCCGCCGGCGTTGCGCGCCAGCGCCAGCAGCCGTTGGCGGCGCGCCAGGCTCATCACCGAGCCGAGCGGATACTGGTGCGACGGGGTCACGAAGATCAGCCGCGGTGGGTTGGTCGGCTGCTCCGGCGGCACCAGCCCGGCTTCGTCCACCGCCAGCGGGCAGATGTTCAGCGCATTGATGCGCAGGATATTGCGGATCCCCCAATAGCCCGGCTCTTCGATCCAGGCGTCATCCCCTGGATTGCACAGCATGCGCGTCACCAGATCGATCGCCTGATGGATGCCCTCGGTGATCAGGATCTGTTCCGGCGAGCAGCGCACCGAGCGCGCCACCCGTAAATACTCCACCAGCGCATGCTGCAGCTCCGGGCTACCGCCCTGATTGCTGTAGGTCAGCCGCTGCGGCGCCGGGCGGCGGCTGAGGCGCGCCTGGATCTTGCTGAACAGCTGATGGGGGAAGGCGTTGACGTCGGGCACGCCGGGAATGAATGCCCCCCACTGTTTGGGGCTGGCGCTGGCGTGGTGCAGCAGCGTGGCGCCGCGCTCCGACAGTTCGACGCGGCGCGGTTGCCCGCTGCCGTCCGCCGGGGCGCTGCCGGTGGAGAGGCAGCTGTCCGGCACCGTGTCGGCGACGAAGGTGCCGCTGCCGGCGCGCGCCAACACGTAACCTTCCGCCAATAGTTGTTCATAAACGGTTAACACGGTGTTGCGGGACAGGCTGAGTTCCTGCGCCAGATCGCGCGAGGCGGGCAGGCGGCTGGAGGGCGGCAGGCTGCCGTCGAGAATGCTGGTGCGGATCGCGTTGTAAAGCCGCTTGTGCAGCTTGTCATCGGGCTGCTCGCCGAGGCGCTGCAGCAACAGATCACCACTCAATGAGCGCAATTGGATCCCTCAATTATTCGTAACTGGCACTCGATTATAGGGCCACATCCTGTGTAAATAAACGGCATTGTTTCACGAATGTGAACGAAACGTGTAACTGGCACCGACCGGAGAGAACAGCATGAAAAACGCAGAATTGAACCAACGCCGTCAGGACGCCACCCCGCGCGGAGTGGGCGTGATGTGTGGTTTTTACGCCGAGCGCGCAGAGAACGCCACGCTGTGGGATGTGGAAGGCAAAGAAGTGATCGATTTCGCCTCGGGGATCGCCGTGCTGAACACCGGCCACCGCCACCCGAAGGTGATCGCCGCGATTGAAAAGCAGCTGCAGGCCTTCACCCACACCGCCTATCAGATCGTTCCTTACGAAAGCTATGTCTCGTTGGCGGAGCGCATCAACCAGCGCGCGCCGATCGCCGGCCCGTGTAAAACCGCCTTCTTCACCACCGGCGCGGAAGCGGTGGAAAACGCGGTGAAGATCGCCCGTGCTTACACCGGCCGTCCGGGATTGATCACCTTCGGCGGCGGTTTCCACGGCCGCACCTATATGACCATGGCGCTGACCGGCAAAGTGGCGCCTTACAAACTGGGCTTTGGCCCATTCCCCGGCTCGGTGTTCCACGGCCAGTACCCGAATGCGCTGTACGGCGTGACTACCGAAGACGCGATGAACAGCCTGGATCGCCTGTTTAAAGCGGATATCGATCCCAAGCAGGTGGCGGCGATCGTGCTGGAGCCGGTGCAGGGCGAAGGCGGCTTCAACGTGGCGCCGGCCGAGTTCATGCAGGCGCTGCGCGCGCTGTGCGACCAGCATGGCATCCTGCTGATCGCCGACGAAGTGCAGACCGGCTTCGCCCGTACCGGCAAGCTGTTCGCCATGGAGCACTACAGCGTTAAACCGGATCTGATCACCATGGCGAAAAGCCTGGCGGGCGGCATGCCGCTGTCGGCGGTGGCGGGCCGCGCCGAGGTGATGGACGCGCCGGCGCCGGGCGGGCTGGGCGGTACCTATGCCGGTAACCCGCTGGCGGTGGCCGCGGCGCATGCGGTGCTGGACGTGATCGACGAAGAGCAGCTGTGCCAGCGCGCCCAGCGTTTGGGGCAGCACCTGGTGGAAGTGTTGCAGCAGGCGCGCAAAACCAGCCCGGCGATCGCCGATGTGCGCGCGCAAGGCTCGATGGTGGCGGTGGAGTTCAACGATCCGGCCACCGGCAAACCATCTGCCGATATCACCCGTCAGGTGCAGCAGAAGGCGATGGAAGAAGGGCTGCTGCTGCTGAGCTGCGGCGTGAACGGCAACGTGATTCGCTTCCTGTACCCGCTGACCATCCCGGACGATCAGTTCACCAAGGCGATGGGCATCCTGTCTCGCGCGCTGGCCCACTAAGGAGCGAACGGCATGAAATTGAACAATCCCGAACTGTTGCGCAGCCAGTGTCTGATCAACGGCGAATGGTGCGATGCCCTGAGCGGCAAGCGCGAAGCGGTGATCAACCCGGCCACCGGCGCCGAACTGGCCAGCATTCCGCTGGTCAGCGAAGAGGAAACCCAGCAGGCGATCGCGGCGGCGCAGCGAGCGCAAAACGAGTGGAAACAGCTGACCGCCAAGCAGCGTTCCGCGCTGCTGCTGGCCTGGGCCGACAAGGTGCTGGCCGCGCAGGAAGATCTGGCGCAGCTGATGACCGCCGAGCAGGGCAAATCGCTGGCGGAAGCGCGCGGCGAAGTGGCGTACGCCGCGTCGTTCATCACCTGGTTCGCCGAAGAGGCCAAGCGGGTGGACGGTGCGGTATTGCAGGCGCCGCAGGCTTCGCAGCGCCTGGTGGTGGTGAAGCAGCCGATCGGCGTGTGCGCGGCCATCACCCCGTGGAACTTCCCGGCGGCGATGATCACCCGCAAGGTGGCGCCGGCGCTGGCGGCTGGTTGCGCCATCATCGTCAAACCGGCCGAGCAAACGCCGTTGACCGCGTTGGCGCTGGCCAAGCTGGCGCAGGACGCCGGCATTCCCGCCGGCGTTTTGCAGGTGGTGACCGGGGAAGCGGCACAGGTGGGCAAGGTGCTGTGCGACAGCCCGGTGGTGCGCAAGCTGAGCTTTACCGGTTCGACCGAGGTCGGCCGCATCCTGATGGCGCAGTGCGCGCCGAGCATCAAAAAACTGTCGCTGGAGCTGGGCGGTAACGCGCCGGTCATCGTGTTCGACGACGCCAATCTGGACGCGGCAGTGGCGGGCATCATGGCCTCCAAGTTCCGCAACAGCGGCCAGACCTGCGTCTGCGCCAACCGCATCTACGTGCAGGACGGCATCTACGAGCGGCTGGCGGAGAAACTGGTGGCGGCGGTCGAGCAGCTAAAAGTCGGCGACGGCAGCCAGGAAGGCACCACCCAGGGGCCGCTGATCGACAGCGATGCGGTAGCGAAGGTACAGAGCCATATCGACGACGCGTTGATCAAAGGGGCGCAGATCGCCACCGGCGGCCAGCCGCACGCGCTTGGCGGCACTTTCTTCCAGCCGACGGTGGTGACCGGCGTAACGCAGAAGATGCGCTTCGCCAAAGAAGAGACCTTCGGGCCGGTGGCGCCGCTGTTCCGCTTCCATGACGAGGCGGAAGCCATCGCCATGGCCAACGACACCGAATTCGGCCTGGCCGCCTACCTGTTCACGCAGAACGCCGCGCGCCAGTGGCGCGTGCCGGAGGCACTGGAGTACGGCATGGTCGGCATCAACACCGGGCTGATTTCCAACGAAGTGGCGCCGTTCGGCGGCGTGAAACAGTCAGGGCTCGGGCGTGAAGGATCGCGCTACGGGATAGAAGAATATCTGGAGCTGAAATACCTGTGTATCGATGTGAGCTGTTGAGCGTCAGGACGTTAACCCATCCCGGCGGCCAGCGTCGCCGGGCGATAAAGGATGATGCATGTCTGATAATATCTCTGTTTCTCCGGCGCTTGCCGCCGGGGTGCGAGCACCTGCACCCGCCAAATCGTTAAGTTTCCTCGAAGGGGTGGCGATGATCGTCGGCACCAACATCGGCGCCGGGGTGCTCTCCATCGCCTACGCCTCCAGCAAGGCCGGTTTCCTGCCGCTGCTGTTCTGGCTGGTGCTGGTGGGGAGCCTGACCACCATCACTATGCTGTACGTCGCCGAATCCACGCTGCGCACCCGCGCACATCTGCAGCTGAGCGGGCTGGCGAAGCGCTACGTCGGCGGCCTGGGCGCCTGGCTGATGTTCGCTTCGGTGTGCGTCAACAGCGTCGGGGCGCTTACCGCCTACATGACCGGCAGCGGCAAGCTGCTGCAATCGCTGTTCGGCATCTCGCCGGCGATGGGCAGCCTGCTGTTCTTCGTGCCCGCCGCCGGTGTGCTGTACCTCGGTTTGAAAGCGATCGGCCGCGGCGAGAAGTTCATCAGCATCGGCATGGTGGTGATGTTGACCGCGCTGGTGGCGGCAACGCTGCTGAAAGACACCACCCAGATGCGCAACCTGCTGGACGGCGACTGGCGCTATATGGTGCCGGTGTTCAACGTGGTGGTGTTCTGCTTCTCGGCGCAGTACATCGTGCCGGAAATGGCGCGCGGCTTTGCCGACAAGCCGGAACAACTGCCGAAGGCGATCATCGTCGGTATGGTGGTGACCTTCATTTTGCTGGCGGCGGTGCCGATGTCGGTGATCGCGCTCAGCGGGCTGGATGACATCTCCGACGTGGCCACCATCTCCTGGGGCCAGGCGCTGGGGCAGTGGGCGTTCTTCTCCGCCAACATCTTTGCGCTGTGTGCGATGCTAACCTCGTACTGGGGATTGGGCGGCAGCTTCCTGACCAATATTTTCGACAAGTTCCGGCTGGGCAACGACGAGCTGCCGCTGCGCCGCTTCGGCGTGCTGCTACTGGTGGTGGTGCCGCCGTTCGTGCTGGCCTACAGCGGGCTGGTGTCGTTCGTCAACGCGCTCTACTTCGCCGGGGTGTTCAGCGGGGTGATCCTGTCGATCATGCCGATGCTGATCCTGCGCGGCGCGCGCAAACAGGGCGACCAGACCCCGCGCTGGCAGTGCAACTGGATCACGCACCCGTTGCTGCAGGTCAGCATTGTGCTGCTGTACCTGGCCAGCGCGGTGTACGCCATCGCTTCATTGTTAGGCTATCTGCCCTCTGGATGGTGATTTGCCTTCCCTCAAGCAGTGATGTTGTTTCTCGGCATTGAGAACGGCGGCGTCGTGGCCGCCGATTTTTTTCTCAGGCGCGCCGTTTTTCCGACAACGCCAGCCAGGCCTGCACCGACGGGCGCTGCCACTGCTTGTGCGCATAGTGGCGCACGCGCTCCGGCACCGGGTCGCCGTGCATCACCAGCCGGTTGAGCATCAGCGCCAGATCGGTGTCGGCGATGCACCACTCCCTGAACAGATTGTCCTGCCCGTGGCTCAGCAGCTTTTCCACGGCGGCGATCAGCTTGCGCGCGGCCTCCTGCGCGGCTTCGGACAGCGGCGGGAACTTGCCGTTGTTGAACACCACCTCGGTCGAGCGCTCGGCGCGGATCGGCAACAGATCGCTGCGTAGCCAGGCCTGGATCTCGCGCGCCTTGGCGCGCAGCTTCACGTCGCGCGGGTACACGGCGTGGGCCGGGTGGATGTCTTCCAGGTATTCGGCGATCGCCGAAGACTCCGAGAGCTGAAACTCGCCGATCGCCAGCGTCGGCACCCGGCGGGTGAGCGACAGCGCCGCGTAGGCCGCCTCTTTGTTCTCTTCTTTCGCCAGATCCACCGGCTTCACGGTGAACGGAATGCCTTTTTCCGTCAGCACGACAAAGGCGGACATGGCGTACGGGCTGAAAAATTCACTGTCGGTATAAAGCTCGGTGATCGGTTGAGACATCGGCGGTTCCTCGGGGTTAAGGGGGGAACATTCATCATTGACGAGGGGAGGCTAAAAATCAATCTGTTAGCCTAAAAGTTCTTGGGCGGCGCGGTTTACGGCGCCGTGAGTTCCTTCAGGGTGATGTGATATATTTGTTGCCAACAAGTGAATTGAGCCGTATTGGGTAACATGAAGACGCAGTGGATAGAACGAGTAAAAGTGGGATGCGCGCGCCTGTGGCCGCACCCGCTGGCGGTGGGCAAGCGAGAGATGCTGATTTCCAGCGTCGGCGCCGGTTTGGGGCTAATGCTCGCCGGCTGGATCAGCCACTTTATTTTGGGCGAGGTGAACCTGTGGTTTATCGCGCCGATGGGCGCCTCGGCGGTGCTGCTGTTCGGCGTGCCCAACAGCCCGCTGGCGCAGCCGTGGTCGATCGTCGGCGGTAATGCGCTGGCGGCGACGGTGGGTGTCAGCGCCGGTCTGCTGATCCCCGATCCGGGCCTGGCCTGCGGCGTTGCGGCGGCGGTGGCCATCGGCCTGATGTTCAAGCTGCGCTGCCTGCATCCTCCGGGTGGCGCGGTGGCGCTGACCGCCATCCTCGGCGGCCCCGGCATTCACCAGATGGGCTACCACTTCGTGCTGTACCCGGTGCTGCTGAACTCGGTGCTGCTGGCGGCGCTGGCCATTCTGTTCAATAACCTGGCCGGGCGACGCTACCCGCACGCGCTGGCGCCGGCGGAGGCCAAACCGGCCAATCTACCGATCGATGCCGTTGCCATCACCCGCGCCGATCTGCACGAGGCGCTGATGGAGGGGGATCTGTTCGATATTGACGAGGACGATCTGCAGGAGATCCTGCTGCGCGCCGAGCAGCTGGCGCATCAGCGGCAAAGCAAGACCGCCTGATCAGCCCAGCGTTTTGCGGTAAAACACCACCCGCTCCGTTTCGGCAAAGCCCAGCGCCGCATGCAGGCGCTGGGAGTCCAGATTGGCGATGTCGGTATCCGACGCCAGCTCGCTGCACCCCTGTTGCTTCGCCCACTCCTGCACCTGTGCGATCAAGCGCGCGGCCCAGCCCTGGCGGCGCGCGCGCTCGACGGTATAAATCCCTTCCAAAAACGCCACCGGTGACGATTCGCAGCCGTTGACGTAATCGTAGCGCAGCGCGACCTCGGCAAAGCCAACGAAAGCGCCGTCCAGCCCCCGCGCCATAAACGCGGTGTGGTGCGGTGAAGCCAGTATCTCGCGCATTTCCGCGCGGTGATCTTCAGGCGAGCTGGAGGGCCACAGCGCGGTGCGCAGCGCCAGCCAGGCGGCGAGGTTGTCGTGGTCGCAGTTGATGATCATGCGGGGCCCTTATGAGTCGGAATAAATCAGGAATGCCGAAAGAGAAGTGTGGCACGGCGGCGGGAAACAAAAAAGCCATCCCGGACAGAATGGCTTGTAAGGCTGTGAAAACAGCTAAAATTTGGTGGCCCCTGTTGGGTTTGAACCAACGACCAAGCGATTATGAGTCGCCTGCTCTAACCACTGAGCTAAGGGGCCAAGCCGCGAGATTATAGGGAATCCTTAAGCGGCGGTCTACTGTTACCCGCCCGTATGTTGCTTTTCTGCACAGTTCTAGCCTGTTGTAATTGCTGGCGGATTTTGCGATAACCGCAGTAAATCCCTGTAATGGACTCACGACACTCATGGAACTTCTGGCACCTAACCTGCGGGTGGTGTTTTGCGGCATCAACCCCGGCCTTTCTTCCGCCCATCAGGGCTACCCTTTCGCCAACGGCAGCAATCGCTTCTGGAAGGTGATCCATCAGGCCGGCTTTACCGAGCGCCAGCTGGCGCCGGAGCAGTGGCAGCAGCTGAAGGATAACGGCTGCGGCATTACCGCGCTGGTGGCGCGCCCGACGGTGGCGGCCAGCGAGCTGTCGCGCGACGAGCTGCGCAGCGGCGGCGAGGTGCTGCAAGAGAAAATCCTGCGCTATCAGCCGCGCGCGCTGGCGATTTTGGGCAAGCAGGCGTTCACCACCGCCTTCGGGGTGAAAAACGCGCCCTGGGGCAAACAGGCGCTGATGCTGGGGGAAACCGAGGTGTGGGTATTGCCTAACCCCAGCGGATTGAACCGCGCCACGCTGGAGCAGCTTACCGCCAGCTATCGTGAGCTGTTCCTGGCGTTGCAATGATGCGGCAGGGCGTATTCAGGGCATAAAAAAACCCCGGCAGGCCGGGGTTTTTGTTTTTGGTGCGGCAGCCGGACTTAGTCGTCCAGGAAGCTGCGCAGCACTTCGGAGCGGCTTGGGTGACGCAGCTTGCGCAGCGCCTTGGCTTCGATCTGACGAATACGCTCACGGGTAACGTCAAACTGCTTGCCTACCTCTTCCAGCGTGTGGTCGGTGTTCATGTCGATGCCGAAACGCATGCGCAGCACTTTCGCTTCGCGCGCGGTCAGGCCGGCCAGCACGTCGTGGGTAGCGGAACGCAGGCTTTCCGAGGTCGCGGAGTCCAGCGGCAGCTCGAGGGTGGTATCCTCGATGAAGTCGCCCAGATGCGAATCTTCGTCGTCGCCGATCGGCGTTTCCATCGAGATTGGCTCTTTGGCGATCTTCAGCACCTTGCGGATCTTGTCTTCCGGCATCAGCATACGCTCTGCCAGCTCTTCCGGCGTCGGCTCGCGGCCCATCTCTTGCAGCATCTGGCGCGAAATACGGTTGAGCTTGTTGATGGTCTCAATCATATGCACCGGAATACGGATGGTACGCGCCTGGTCGGCGATGGAGCGGGTGATAGCCTGACGGATCCACCAGGTGGCGTACGTCGAGAACTTGTAGCCGCGGCGGTATTCGAACTTGTCTACCGCTTTCATCAGGCCGATGTTGCCTTCCTGGATCAGATCCAGGAACTGCAGGCCGCGGTTGGTGTATTTCTTGGCGATAGAAATAACCAGACGCAGGTTGGCCTCAACCATCTCTTTCTTCGCGCGGCGGGCTTTCGCTTCACCGATCGACATGCGACGGTTGATGTCTTTGACCTGCTCGATGGTCAGGCCGGTTTCTTCTTCGATCTGACGCAGTTTCTGCAGGCTGCGCTGCACGTCTTCAGCCACGTCTTTCAGCTTTTCCGACCATGGCTTGGCCATCGCCAGCGCGGCTTCGAACCAGGAATCGCTGGTTTCGTTGCCGGCGAACAGGGTGACGAAGTTTTTCTTCGGCATTTTGCACTGTTCAACGCACAGCTTCATGATGATGCGTTCCTGGGTGCGAACCCGGTCCATCATGGTGCGCATGCTGTTGACCAGGAAGTCGAACTGCTTCGGCACCAGGCGGAACTGCTTGAACACTTCAGACAGCTTCAGGATCTCGTCCGCGGCGCTGGCGTGGCTGCGGCCGTTCTTCTTGATCACCAGACGCGTCGCTTCATACTGATCGCGCAGCTCGGCGAACTTCTGACGCGCCAGCTCAGGATCGATGCTGTTGTCGTCTTCGGTATCGTCGTCTTCGTCGTCTTCATCTTCTTCGTCGTCGTCTTGCTCTTCGCTCGACAGTTCAGAACCGATGTGGGTGGCGGTTGGGGCGATGTCCTCTTCCGCGTTAGGATCGACGAAGCCGGTGATCAGATCGGACAGGCGCGCTTCGCCCGCTTCGACGCGATCGTACTGCTCAAGCAGGTAGGTAATGGCTTCCGGGTATTCGGCAACCGAGCACTGCACCTGGTTGATGCCGTCTTCGATGCGCTTGGCGATGTCAATTTCGCCTTCGCGCGTCAGCAGTTCGACGGTACCCATTTCGCGCATGTACATGCGCACCGGGTCGGTGGTGCGGCCGATTTCGGATTCCACGCTGGACAGAACCTGTGCGGCGGCTTCTTCCGCATCTTCGTCCGTGCTGTTCGAGTTTTCGGCGAGCAGCAGGTCATCGGCGTCCGGTGCTTCTTCCATCACCTGGATGCCCATGTCGTTAATCATCTGGATGATGTCTTCGATCTGATCGGAGTCGACGATATCTTCCGGCAGATGGTCATTGACCTCAGCATAGGTCAGATAGCCTTGCTCCTTACCACGGGTGACAAGTAGCTTCAGCTGTGACTGCGGGTTTTGCTCCATAAGACGGTATCCACACTTCAGAGTATTTAGGTTGGTGTCGGTCGGCGAAACCGCCAACAATAGCATTTGGGGCGTTTTCGTTATCGCCGCGGCCCACTATGGCGGCACTGTGCAGGGCTCTGCCCTCGCAATTATCGGCACTTAAGCCGTTTGGTATTCAGTTTTTCTTCGCTAAAACCTGGTTGAGAGAACGGACTTCTTCACGTTCCTCCGGGCTCAGGCCGCGCGTTCTGGCCTGGGCGATCAGCGTTTCCAGCCGTTGCTCGAGCACCGAGTCGTACAGGCTGGCCAACGTATCCAAAAAGGTCTGTTCGACCATGTCCTCAACGATCATATGGTTCCATGTCGCCAAGGTTTCAAGCTGCTGGCTGAATTTGTTGTCGCGATACAGCTCCAGCAATTGCCCGGTCGTCAGGCCCGGCTGCGCCAAACAGGTCTGCACCAGTTCGACGAACAGCGGCAATCCCGCCTGTTTGGTCTGCTCCAGCCCTTCAAGCGAAGGGATAAGTGTAGCCAACTGCGGATTTTGCACCAGTAACCCTATCAGTATACGCATGGTTGTGCGTTTTAGCTGGGGCGCCTGATAAGGATTCGCATTTTCCGCCTGCTTGGGCATCAGCTTGTCGAGCTGGCTGTCGTCCAGCAGCCCCAGCTTGTTGCCGAGCTCCTGACGCAGGTACAAGCGCAACGTTTCGCCCGGCACCTGAGTAATCAGCGGCAGCGCCAGCGTGCTCAGCTTGGCGCGTCCGTCCGGGCTGCTCAGATCCACCTGCGGCAGCAGGCTTTCGAACAGGAACGTGGACAGCGGCTGCGCCTGCTCCATTCGCTGTTCGAAGGCTTCTTTGCCTTCCTTGCGCACCAGGGTGTCCGGATCTTCGCCGTCGGGCAAAAACATGAACCGCAGCTGGCGCCCGTCGTTCAGGTACGGCAGCGCGGTTTCCAGCGCCCGCCATGCCGCCTCGCGGCCGGCGCGGTCGCCGTCGTAACAGCAGACGACGTTGTCGGTGGCGCGGAACAGCAGCTGAATGTGTTCAGCCGTCGTCGAGGTTCCGAGCGAGGCGACGGCATAATCGATGCCGAATTGCGCCAACGCCACCACGTCCATATACCCTTCCACCACCAGCAGCCGCTGGAGGGTAGGGTGGTTCTGCTGTGCTTCATACAGGCCGTACAGCTGGCGGCCCTTATGGAAAACTTCGGTTTCCGGCGAGTTCAGGTACTTCGGCATACCGTCACCCAATACGCGGCCGCCGAAGGCGATCACGCGCCCGCGCTTGTCGCGGATGGGGAACATCACCCGTTCACGGAAACGGTCGTACGAACGCCCCTGATCGTTAGTCACCAGCATGCCGGCATCGTTCAATGCGCGGCGCGAGTCGGCGTCGCGGCCGAAACGCTTCAGGGCGTTGTCCCATCCCGCCGGCGCGAAGCCGATGGCGAAATGGCGAATAACGTCGTCACTTAATCCGCGCTGCTGCAAATAGCTGCGCGCCGGTGCCCCGGAGGACTGCTGCAGTGACTGTTGATAGAACGCGCTGAGCTGCTCCATCAGTTGGTACAGGCTCTGGCGCTGATGGCGTTCGATCTGGGTTGGCCCGGTGCCCGCTTCGTAAGGCACTTCCAGCCCGTGCATGGTCGCCAGCTCTTCGATGGTTTCGACAAACTCGAGTCGGTCGTAATTCATCAAAAAATCGACGGCGTTGCCGTGCGCACCACACCCAAAACAGTGATAAAACTGCTTTTCGCCATTAACGGTAAAGGAAGGCGTCTTTTCGTGGTGGAACGGACAGCACGCGTGGTAGTTCTTGCCTTGCTTCTTGAGCTTCACGCGAGCGTCGATCAAGTCGACGATGTCGGTGCGAGCCAGCAAGTCATTGATAAATACGCGCGGAATTCGTCCAGCCATAAGCCCTTACTTCATTAGCCTATAAACGAGAACAAGCCGCGCATTCCTTTCGGAAAGCACGGCCTTCGTATGCAACTACTCGGTCTGCGCGATTTTGAAAATCAGAAATTCACGCGGTGGGGTTGCCCCCGAAGAATTAATACAGACGAGTGCGGCGTGCGTTTTCGCGAGCCAGTTTCTTCGCGTGACGTTTCACAGCAGAAGCTTTAGCGCGTTTACGTTCGGTAGTTGGTTTTTCATAAAACTCACGACGACGAACTTCAGCTAAAACACCTGCTTTTTCGCAAGAGCGTTTGAAACGACGCAGAGCAACGTCAAATGGCTCGTTTTCACGTACTTTAATTACCGGCATGTGCCTCTCACCTCAATAAAATTCGGTTTGTTGCTGGCCAAGCGCCAGCCTTTTCAAAATGGTGCGGAATTTTACTCCAATGGATGCTGCTTTGTAAAGCATCACCGCAAATTGAAACCCGCGTCGCTCTGCCGCAACGTGCGCAATTTTGCACCGGGCGCTGATTATAGACTAATCAGAAAAAAATGCTCGTGTTTAATCGCCTGGGCATTTTCTGGATGAATCATCGACATAGGTGCGAGCCGGTGACAAGATGCGCCGCGCTGGCGGTAAATGCGGCGGAATGTGGTAGACTGGCGGCCGCACGTGAATGATGGGAAATGTAATGCGAGTACTGGGTATAGAAACGTCCTGCGATGAAACCGGAATTGCAGTGTATGACGATCAAACCGGTTTGTTGGCCAACCAATTATACAGCCAGGTGAAGCTGCACGCCGACTACGGCGGCGTGGTGCCGGAACTGGCCTCGCGCGATCACGTGCGCAAAACCGTGCCGCTGATTCAGGCGGCGCTGAAAGAGGCCAACCTGACTCCGGCCGACATCGACGGCGTGGCCTACACCGCCGGGCCGGGCCTGGTGGGGGCGCTGCTGGTCGGCGCTACCGTGGGGCGCGCGCTGGCGTTCGCCTGGAACGTGCCGGCGGTGCCGGTGCACCATATGGAAGGCCACCTGCTGGCGCCGATGCTGGAAGATAACCCGCCGGCGTTCCCGTTCGTCGCGCTGCTGGTCTCCGGCGGCCATACTCAGCTGATCAGCGTCACCGGCATCGGTGAGTATGAACTGCTGGGCGAATCGATCGACGATGCCGCCGGCGAAGCGTTCGACAAAACCGCCAAGCTGCTCGGCCTGGATTACCCCGGCGGGCCGATGCTGTCGAAGATGGCGCAGCAGGGCACGGCGGGGCGTTTCACTTTCCCGCGGCCGATGACCGATCGTCCGGGCCTGGACTTCAGCTTCTCCGGGCTGAAAACCTTCGCCGCCAACACCATTCGCTCCAACGGCAACGACGATCAGACGCGTGCCGACATCGCCCGCGCCTTCGAGGATGCGGTGGTGGACACGCTGGCAATCAAGTGCAAACGCGCGCTGGAGCAGACCGGTTTCAAACGCTTGGTGATGGCCGGCGGCGTGAGCGCCAACCGCACGTTGCGCGCCAAGCTGGCGGAGATGATGCACAAGCGCGGTGGGGAAGTATTCTATGCCCGCCCGGAATTTTGCACCGACAACGGCGCGATGATCGCCTATGCCGGCATGGTGCGCCTGAAGAGCGGCGCCAGCCCGGAACTGAGCGTTTCGGTGCGGCCGCGCTGGCCGCTGGCGGAACTGCCTGCGGTATAAAGCAAAGGGCCGGATAATCCGGCCCTTCTGTTATTCGTCTTTCGGCTGGTCGCCGTTATCCGCATCCGCCTGGTTTTTCTTCTTGCGGAACTTGCCCCAGATCTTGCCTTCCTGGCCGCGCCACAGGCGCTGAATATTGTCGTGATGCCGCATCAGGATCAGGCAGGAGAGCATCGCCACCGGGAAGGTGAACTGCGGTTTGAACCACCAGACGTAGAACGGGGCGATCAGCGCGCTGACGATGGCGCCGAGCGAAGAGTAGCCGCTGAGCAACACCGTCAGCAGCCAGGTGCCGGTCATCAGGCCGGTCAGATCCCAGCCGATAGGCGCAATGGCTCCAAACGCCGTCGCTACGCCCTTACCGCCGCGGAAGTGGAAGAACACCGGATAGATGTGCCCCAGGCAGGCGGCGATCGCCGTCAGGCCGAGGTACAGCGGCGGCACATCGAGTTTGTAGGCCAGCCAGACCGGCAACATCCCTTTCAGAATATCGAATACCAGCACCGCCGCTGCCGCCAGCCGGCCGCCGATGCGCAGGACGTTGGTCGCCCCGGGATTTCCTGAGCCATGTTCACGCGGATCCGGCAGCCTGGCGATCCGGCAAACCAGGATCGCGCTGGAAATCGAGCCGCACAGATACGCGAAGATAATCATGCCAAGCGCGGTAGCACTCATAACGCGGTTCCGTTTAATAATGGTCGTTTTACTCGCAACATCTATGGATAATACGCACATTCCGCTGGAAGTGGTATCCGGCAAGGCCAAAAACAGAGAATGACGTGATGGATATCGTATTTATTGAAGAGCTTACCGTAATTACCACCATTGGCGTTTATGAGTGGGAACAGGGCATTCGTCAGAAGCTGGTGTTCGATATCGAAATGGGCTGGGATAACCGGCCGGCCGCCGCCAGCGACGACGTAACTGACTGTCTGAGCTATGCCGACGTCAGCGACGCCGTGATCCAGCACGTGGAGTCGAACCGTTTTGCGCTGGTCGAGCGAGTGGCAGAGGAAATATCCGAAATTTTGCTTCAGCGCTTCAATTCCCCCTGGGTCCGTATTAAGGTCAGCAAACCGGGCGCTGTAGCACATGCCAGACGGGTCGGCGTGATCATCGAGCGCGGCACTCGTCCCGCATGATTTTATGTCATCTGCTTGCAACGAAAGACCGTTAACCTGGTCTTAATCCTGAGAATTGTTTTAGCGGCATTGTCTTTAAGCATTGCCGCTTTTTTATGTGATAGCCGTTATTTTATGGGGTGAGCGAAGCACATGGCAGACATGCATTCACTGTTTATTGCGTTTGTTCTTGGGGTTGTCGAGGGATTAACCGAATTTCTGCCGGTTTCTTCCACCGGGCATATGATCATCGTCGGCGAGTGGCTGGGCTTTACCGGCGACAAAGCCAAAACCTTTGAAGTCATTATCCAGCTGGGGTCGATCCTGGCCGTAGTCGTGATGTTCTGGCGCCGGCTGTTCGGCCTGATCGGCATCCATTTCGGTGGCAAGCCGGTGGAGCACGAGGGCAAAACCAGCGGCCAGCTGAAGCTGGGGCACATCCTGTTGGCGATGATCCCGGCGGTGGTGCTGGGCCTGGCCTTCCATGATTTCATCAAGTCGCTGTTCGCGCCGAAAAACGTGATGTACGCGTTGGTGGTCGGCGGCCTGCTGCTGTTGGCGGCGGAATGGCTGAAGCCGAAGAAACCGAGCGCGGAAGGGCTGGATGACATCACCTACCGCCAGGCGTTCATGATCGGCTGCTTCCAGTGCCTGGCGCTGTGGCCGGGCTTCTCCCGTTCGGGTTCCACTATCGCCGGCGGTATGCTGGTGGGCGTGAACCGCTATGCGGCGTCCGAGTTCTCCTTCATCCTGGCGGTGCCGATGATGATTGGCGCCAGCGGCCTGGATCTGTACAAGAGCCTGCACTTCCTGACCTGGGGCGATCTGCCGATGTTTGCCGTCGGTTTCATTACGGCCTTCGTGGTGGCGCTGATTGCGATCAAGACCTTCCTGTCGCTGATCAAACGCATCTCGTTCGTGCCGTTCGCCATCTACCGCTTTATCGTGGCAGCCGTGGTTTACATGGTATTCCTGTAAGCCCGACGCCAAGAAAAAACCCCGCTTTGCGGGGTTTTTTTATGCCTGATCGTTGATAATCGTTTGGCTGAGTTTCCAGTCGGCCAGCGCCTGCTGGCGGCGGCGTTTGAGCTCGTCGCGGATCGCGGTGCCCTGCAGCCCGCTGGCCACCACTTCTTTGATAGATACCGCGTTCGCCACCTGATACGCCTGGCGCAGATAGTCGCCCTGTGGATAAGGGTTCTCCTCAAAGCCGGTGCGGCCGCGCGCGTCCGCTTCGCTGGTCAGGATCATCTGCTCCAGCCTCTGGGGTTTGCGCCAGACGTCGATGGCGTCGAACAGCTTCAGCAGGGTTTCCGGCCGCAGCTTGTTCACGGTGTGGATCAGGTCATGGTACTCGGCCACCAGCTTGCTCAGATCGCGCACCGGGTTGGGCACCCGCAGCCGCTGGCACAGGGCTTCGACCAGCCGCACGCCCGCCGGGCCGTGGCCGTGGTGATGCGGCCAGAATTCTTTCGGCGTCAATCCTTTGCCGAGATCATGGCACAGGGTGGCGAAGCGCACGTCCACCTCCGGCGTGAGGCGGGCGGCAATCGCCAGCGCCATCAGCGTGTGCACGCCGGTGTCGATCTCCGGGTGCCACTTGGCGGGGGCCGGTACGCCGAACAGCGCGTCGATTTCCGGGAACAGCACTGCCAGCGCATCGCAGTCGCGCAACACCTGAAAATAGACCTGCGGGCTCTGGCTTTGCAGCGCCTTTTCGGTTTCCTTCCAGACACGTTCGGCGGTCAGCGCAGCCAGTTCACCGCCGTGCGCCATTTGGCGCATCAGCGCGAGCGTTTCGTCGGCGATGTGAAAACCCAGGTGGGCGAAGCGAGCGGCGAAGCGGGCCACGCGCAGTACGCGCAGCGGATCTTCGCCGAACGCGTCTGAAACGTGGCGCAGCACGCGCGCCTGCAGATCGGCCACGCCGCCGTAAGGATCAATCAGTTCCCCTTCGGCGGAGCGGGCGATGGCGTTGATGGTCAGATCGCGCCGCAGCAGATCTTCTTCCAGCGTCACGTCCGGCGCGGCATAGCAGGTAAAACCGGTATACCCCTGGCCGGATTTGCGCTCGGTGCGCGCCAGCGCGTACTCCTCATGAGAATCGGGGTTGAGGAACACCGGGAAATCTTTGCCGACCTGCTGATAACCCAATGCCAGCAGCGCCGCCGGCGTAGCGCCCACCACCACCCAATCATGATCGACCACCGGGATGTTGAGCAGGCTGTCGCGAACGGCGCCGCCGACCAGATAAATCTGCACTGTTGACTCCTGAATATCGTGTAAGGCTCTGTCTATCAGATTACATGAATTGGCCGCGGGATGTCGGCACGAATGAAAAGGGCGCCCGCAGGCGCCCATACTCAAACTGAACGATACTGAGATCAGTTCATCCAGCGGTTGTTGTTCTTGCGGCGCGGGATCAGGTGCGGCAACAGCAGGCCCAGCAGCAAACCGACGCCGGCGACGCCGCCGCCGTACATGAACCACTGCAGGATAATGGTGCGCTGCTTGTCGTCGAGCTGCAGGTTAACGGCGTTGACCTTCTTCTGCGCGACCACCAGCTGGTTTTTCAGATCCTGGTTTTCCTTCTGCAGACTGCTGATGGTACTGTCGCTGCCCGCGACTTTCTCCTGCATTTCCGAGGTGCGCTGGTTCCAGGTGTTGTCGATGTTGGCCAGCTTGTCGGTCAGGGTTTTCACCTGCTGTTCCAGCTCGGGCACGCGGGTGCGCAGGCTTGGCGTCTGGCTGAGCTGGTCGAGTGGGATCCAGGTGGTGCGGCCTTTCGGATCGCGGATCTGGCCGTAGTTGGTGCTGTCGTTGACGCTCAGCAGGGTGACTTCTTCACCGGCGTTCAGAGTGCCGACAATACGGTACTGATTACCTGGGCCGCTATGGACGTAAGTGCTTAACTCATCGGAGATATAGCGTTTATCTTCGGCATGTGCGGCCCAAGTGATGCTGAAGCTCAGCGCGGCAAGGCAAATCAGGCGTAATTTCTGCATTAGTTCATCGTTTCTGGGTGAATTTATGGAACGATAGTAGAGCGTTCAGTCTGACGACGCAACGCCAAAACCGGAATGAGAACTATCTTACTGTGGCTGATTCTGTGAGTTGCGCAGCGTTTTATAACGTAACAGGTTTTTTCTACAGTTAGCAGGGTTAAGGCGCCGGGAATCGCGGTAAGATAATGGCAACTGTGCGTCATTGGGCAGCATACGGCGGGCCGAACGCGCCGCGCTGAAACCGACGCGAATGCGTAACTTATTGGTGTTAAAGAATTATGACCGTTGAAATTGAACTGAAATTCATCGCCGCGCCGCAAGCGGTGGCCGCTCTGCCACAATGGCTCGCCGCCTGGCCGCATCAGCATTCCGCGCCGCAAAAGCTGACCAACATTTACTTCGAAACGGCCGACAACGTCCTGCGCCGTCACGACATGGGGCTGCGAATTCGCGGTTTCGACGATCGCTATGAGATGACCATCAAAACCGCCGGTAAAGTGGTGGGCGGCCTGCACCAGCGCCCGGAATACAATGTCGCTATCGCCGAGCCGCAGCTGGCGTTGGCGCAGTTCCCTGCCGAGATCTGGCCGCAGGATTGCGATATCACGGCGCTGCAGCAGGCGTTGCAGCCGCTGTTCCGTACCGATTTCGTGCGAGAGAAGTGGGTGGTTACTTACGGCCAAAGCGAGATCGAGATTGGTGTGGACCAGGGCGAGGTGCGCGCCGGTGACCTCAGCGAAGCCCTGAGCGAGGTAGAGCTGGAGCTGCTGAACGGCAATACTGCCGATCTGCTGGCGTTGGCCGGTGAGCTGGCGGCGCACGGCGGGCTGCGTCAGGGCAGCCTGAGCAAGGCGGCGCGCGGTTACCACCTGGCGCAGGGCAATCTGCCGCGCCAGGTGCGCCCGCTGCGGGTGCTGAAGCCGGCGGCGAAGGCGACCGTGGAGCAGGGGATGATCGCCGCCTTCGAGCTGGCGCTGGGCCACTGGCAGTACCACGAAGAGCTGTGGCTGCGCGGCGACGCGCAGGCGCGCGCTTCGGTGATTGAGGCGGTCGGAACGATTCGCCAGGCGCTGGTGATCTTCGGCGGTTTGGTGCCGCGCAAGGCCAGCGCCGATCTGCGCGCCCGTCTGACCGAGCTCGAGCCGCTGTTGGCGGACAAAGCCGCGCAACCAGAGGCCCTGTGCTACAGCGCCACCTACCTGCAATGTAAGTTGGCGCTCACATCATGGCTGGTGAGCGGCGCCTGGCGGCCGTTTATCGATGCCAAAGCGCAGGCCAAGCTGGACGGTTCTTTCAAACGCTTCAGCGACATCATGCTGGGGCGCAGCGGTGCGGAGCTGAAAGAAGCCTTCAGCCGTACGCTGAACGAAGATGAATATCAGGAACAATTGCCGCGCCTGACGCGTCAGATTTCGGCGCTGGTCCTGCTGTCGGGTGCCTACCCCGACGAGCAGACCGGCCCTTATATCGAGGCCTGGCGCGAACTGCAGGCGGCGCTGAGCGAGCGCCGTCAGGGCTGGTATGAAGCCAGCCGCAAACAGGCCTTATCGCATGCGCCATTCTGGTTAAACGGCGCGCTTCGTTAATCAAGCCGGCCCGCCAGCCGTGGGCCGCAGAACGGGTCATACACTATGTCGCCACTTTCAGCCGCGTTACAGGCTCAGGCACAGCAGGTTGTGCAGCGTTTTCAGGAAGTTCACGGCGCGGACAGCGCCTTTAGCGAACAGGAGCAGTGGGTGCTGGCGTCGAGCGACTTCGTCAGCGACGCGCTGCTTGCCCAGCCGGCCTGGCTGGCGACGCTGCGCAAACAACCCCCGGCGCCCGGCGAGTGGCAACACTATGCCGCCTGGCTGCAGGACGAGCTGGAAGAGGTGCGCGATGAGGCGCAGCTGATGCGCACGCTGCGTCTGTTTCGCCGTGAAACGCTGGTGCGCATCGCCTGGGCGCAGGCTCAGGGGCTGTGTTCGACCGAAGAAACGTTGCTACAGCTGAGCGGATTGGCGGAAACGCTGATCGTCAGCGCGCGCGACTGGCTGTACCAAACCTGCTGCCGCGAGTGGGGCACGCCGTGCAACGGCGCCGGTGAACCGCAGCCGCTGCTGATCCTCGGCATGGGCAAGCTGGGCGGCGGCGAGCTGAATTTCTCGTCGGATATCGATCTGATCTTCGCCTACCCGGAAAACGGCCAGACTCAGGGCGGGCGGCGCGAGCTGGACAATGCCCAGTTCTTCACCCGCCTCGGCCAGCGGCTGATCAAGGCGCTGGATCAGCAGACCATTGACGGCTTCGTCTATCGCGTCGACATGCGGCTGCGGCCGTTCGGCGACAGCGGCCCATTGGTGATGAGCTTTGCGGCGCTGGAAGATTACTATCAGGAGCAGGGGCGCGACTGGGAGCGCTATGCGATGGTGAAGGCGCGCCTGATGGGCGGCGCGGAAGACGCCTACAGCCAGGAGCTGCGCAAAACGCTGCGGCCGTTCGTGTTCCGCCGCTATATCGATTTCAGCGTCATCCAGTCGCTGCGCAACATGAAGGGCATGATCGCCCGTGAAGTGCGGCGTCGCGGCCTGAAGGACAACATCAAGCTGGGTGCCGGCGGCATTCGCGAAATCGAATTCATCACCCAGGTATTCCAGCTGATCCGCGGCGGCCGCGAGCCGGCGCTGCAGGGGCGTTCGCTGCTGCCGACGCTGCAGGCGGTGGGTGAACTGGGGCTGCTGGAGGCCGAGCAGGTGCGGGCGCTGAGCGCCGCCTACCTGTTCCTGCGGCGGCTGGAGAATCTGCTGCAGGCGATCGGCGATCAGCAAACCCAGACGCTGCCGCAGGATGCGCTCGATCAGGCGCGGCTGGCCTACGGCATGGGGCTGGCGGATTGGCCGGCGCTGATGGCGACGCTGGAGTTGCACATGCAGGCGGTGCGGGCGGTGTTCGATGACCTGATCGGCGACGATAGCCCGGATGTCGGCGAAGATCCCGACTATCAGCACTACCACAGCCTGTGGCAGGACGCGCTGGAGGAAAACGAGCTGGCGCCGCTGACGCCGCACCTGGACGAAGAGAGGCGCCGACAGATGCTGCGCACCATCGCCGATTTCCGCCACGACGTCGACAAACGCACCATCGGCCCGCGTGGCCGCGACGTGCTCGATCAGCTGATGCCGCGTCTGCTGGCTGAGGTGTGCCCGCGCCAGGATGCGCCGACCGCGCTGGTGCGGCTGGCGCAGCTGCTGCTCAGCATCGTCACCCGCACCACCTACCTCGAGCTGCTGGTGGAGTATCACGCGGCGCTCAGCCATCTGATCCGCCTGTGCGCCGCGTCGCCGATGGTTGCCAACCAGCTGTCGCGCTACCCGCTGTTGCTGGACGAACTGCTGGATCCGGCCACGCTGTATCAGCCGGTGGCGCTGGACGCCTACCGCAGCGAGCTGCGCCAGTACCTGCTGCGGGTGCCGGAAGACGACGAAGAGCAAAAGCTGGAGGCGCTGCGCCAGTTCAAGCAGGCGCAGCAGCTGCGCATCGCCGCGGCGGATATCGCCGGCGCGCTGCCGGTGATGAAAGTGAGCGACCACCTGACTTATCTGGCGGAGGCGATCATCGACGCGGTGGTGCAGCAGGCCTGGAGCGACATGGTGGCGCGCTACGGCCAACCGACCCATCTGCAGGAGCGCGAAGGGCGCGGCTTTGCGGTGATCGGCTACGGCAAGCTGGGCGGCTGGGAGCTGGGTTACAGTTCCGATCTCGATCTGGTATTCCTGCTGGATTGCCCGCCGGAGGTGATGACCGACGGCGATCGCTGCATCGACGGCCGTCAGTTCTACCTGCGGCTGGCGCAGCGGGTGATGCATCTGTTCAGCACCCGCACCTCCTCCGGCATTCTGTATGAGGTGGACGCGCGCCTGCGGCCTTCCGGCGCTGCGGGGATGCTGGTCAGCACCGTCGAGGCGTTCGCCGATTACCAGCAAAACGAAGCCTGGACCTGGGAACATCAGGCCCTGGTGCGCGCGCGCATCGTGCATGGCGACCCGGCGCTGCATCAGCAGTTCGATGCGATCCGGCGCGAGATCCTGTGCAAAACGCGTGATGCGGAGATCCTGAAGCGCGAAGTGCGCGAGATGCGCGAAAAGATGCGCAACCATCTCGGCAACAAGCAGCGCGATCTGTTTGATATCAAAACCGATGAGGGCGGCATTACCGACATCGAATTTATCGCCCAATATCTGGTCTTACGCTATGCGCCGGGTGAACCGCGGCTGACGCGTTGGTCGGACAACGTGCGCATCTTCGAGCTGATGGCCAATTACGACATCATGCCGGAAGAGGAGGCGCGCGCGCTGACCCAGGCCTATGTCACCATGCGCGACGAGATCCACCATCTGGCGCTGCAGGAGCATTCCGGCAAGGTCGGCAGCGGGCTGTTCGCCGCCGAGCGCGAGCAGGTGCGCGCCAGCTGGGCCAAATGGCTGGATTAATACCTTTTTGCGGGTATTCCGGCGGTCTGTGGTAATATCTGCGCCACTAAAATTTTGTACTTTTTTGGAGTTATCGGATGAAAGTTACGCTGCCTGATTTTCGCCGCGCCGGTGTGCTGGTGGTCGGTGACGTCATGTTGGATCGCTATTGGTACGGGCCGACCAGCCGCATTTCACCGGAAGCCCCGGTGCCGGTGGTCAAGGTCGATACCATCGAAGAGCGTCCCGGCGGCGCGGCTAACGTGGCGATGAACATCGCTTCGCTGGGTGCCACTTCCCGTCTGGTGGGCTTGACCGGCATCGACGATGCGGCGCGGGCGCTGAGCGCCAAGCTGAATGAAGTCAACGTGCGCTGCGACTTCGTCTCGGTGCCGACCCATCCAACCATCACCAAGCTGCGCGTGCTGTCGCGCAACCAGCAGCTGATCCGTCTCGACTTCGAAGAAGGCTTCTCCAACGTCGATCCGCAGCCGATGCTGGAGCGCATTCAGCAGGCGCTGCCGCAGATTGGCGCGCTGGTGCTGTCCGATTACGCCAAGGGCGCGCTCAGCCAAGTGCAGGGGATGATCCAACTGGCGCGCGCCGCTAAGGTGCCGGTGCTGATCGATCCGAAAGGCTCTGACTTCGAGCGCTATCGCGGCGCGACGCTGCTGACGCCGAACCTGTCCGAGTTCGAAGCGGTGGTGGGCCACTGCAAGGATGAGGCGGAACTGGTGGAACGCGGCATGAAGCTGGTGGCGGATTTCGAGCTGTCGGCGCTGTTGGTCACCCGTTCCGAACACGGCATGACGCTGCTGCAGCCGGGCGTTGAGCCGCTGCATCTGCCGACCCAGGCGCAGGAAGTGTTTGATGTGACCGGCGCCGGCGACACCGTGATCGGCGTGCTGGCCGCCTCGCTGGCCGCCGGCAATTCGCTGGAAGAGTCCTGTTTCCTGGCCAACGCCGCCGCCGGCGTGGTGGTGGGCAAGCTCGGTACTTCCACCGTGTCGCCCATCGAGCTGGAAAACGCGGTGCGCGGCCGGGCCGAAACCGGCTTTGGCGTGATGACCGAAGCGCAGTTGAAACACGCCGTGGCGCAGGCGCGCCAGCGCGGCGAGAAAGTGGTGATGACCAACGGCATCTTTGACATTCTGCATGCCGGCCACGTCTCTTATCTGGCCAACGCCCGCAAGCTGGGCGATCGCCTGATCGTGGCGGTGAACAGCGACGCCTCGACCAAGCGCCTGAAAGGGGAAACACGCCCGGTCAACGCGCTGGAGAACCGCATGATCGTGCTGGGCGCGCTGGAAGCGGTGGATTGGGTAGTGCCGTTCGAAGAGGATACGCCGCAGCGCTTGATCGCCGACATTCTGCCGGATCTGCTGGTGAAAGGCGGTGATTACAAACCGGAAGAGATTGCCGGCAGTGCGGAAGTGTGGGCCAACGGCGGCGATGTCAAAGTGCTGAACTTTGAAGACGGGCTGTCGACCACCAACATCATCAAAGCGATCAAAGACGGGCGCGGCTAACGCCGGGCGACCTAAAGAACAAGGGCGCGCGGTGCGCGCCCTTGGCGGGAATTTATTCGTCTTCCTGCTTGGCGGCCGGTGCCGCGCTCAGTTTGCTTTCCAGCTCGGCCATGCGCTGTTCCAACAGCGCCAGCTTCTCGCGGGTGCGCAACAGCACCTGAGTCTGTACGTCGAACTCTTCGCGGTTAACCAAATCCAGGCGGGTCAGCTGCGACTGCAGGACCTGACGGATTTTTTTCTCAACGTCTTCCCCGAATTCACGAACGCCTTTAGGCATGGACTCATGAACCTGGCGTGCGATTTGTTCGATTTTTTTCGGGTCAATCATGGCGTATCCCTTTCAGAGTTTAATAGCTGCCGCTTAGTGTAATGCGAGTTGCCCGCCGGATAAACCATTAAGCGCATTCGCCGTGCGTGGCCGAATTGTGCTTTTGCCAATTGCCCTGCCTACCCATTAGCGTTATAGTCATCCTGCTTATTCTCAGGGCGGGGTGAAAGTCCCCACCGGCGGTAAATCACCTTCTACGGTGAAAGCCCGCGAGCGCTCAGCCAGCCTGTCAGGGCCGGTTAGAGGTCAGCAGATCCGGTGTAATTCCGGGGCCGACGGTTATAGTCCGGATGGGAGAGAGTAACGGTATCTGCCGGGCTTGCGCCCGCTTGCGTTATTTTTTTAGCTATTGCTAGCTACTCCTCAAGATCGCCCTGGTTCTGGTAATCCATAATTTTTAATGAGGTTTTTTACCATGAATCAGACGCTACTTTCAGACTTCGGCACGCCGACAGAACGCGTTGAACGCGCGATTGACGCACTGCGCAACGGGCGCGGCGTAATGGTGCTCGATGATGAAAACCGTGAAAACGAAGGTGACATGATCTTCGCCGCGGAAACCATGACCGTTGAGCAGATGGCGCTGACCATTCGCCACGGCAGCGGTATCGTGTGCCTGTGCATCACCGAAGAACGCCGTCAGCAGCTTGAGCTGCCGATGATGGTGACCAACAACTCCAGCCAATTCCAGACCGCCTTCACCGTGACCATTGAAGCGGCGCAGGGCGTGACCACCGGGGTTTCCGCTTCCGATCGCCTGACCACCATCCGTGCGGCGGTGGCAGACAGCGCCAAGCCGAGCGACCTGAACCGTCCGGGCCACGTGTTCCCGCTGCGCGCGCAGCCGGGCGGCGTGCTGAGCCGTCGCGGCCACACCGAAGCGACCATCGATCTGGTTTCCATGGCCGGTTTCAAACCTGCCGGCGTGCTGTGTGAACTGACCAATGACGATGGCAGCATGGCGCACGCGCCGGAAGTGATCGCCTTCGCCAAACAGCACGACATGGTGGTGCTGACCATCGAAGATCTGGTGGCCTACCGCCAGGCGCACGAGAAAAAAGCCAGCTGATAGCCGGCCGCTTTCAACGATAAAAAAGCCGCGTAACGCGGCTTTTTTTGTGGCTACCGTTTTGACAGGCGTTCGCCGATGCGGCTGGCGTAATTCATCACGTGGAAGGTGTAGTTCTCCTCCACCGTGCCCTGGAACAGATGGGCCCAGGGGCCGATGGCGTAGATGCCGAGATCTTCCCCTCCGTGGGTCTCGCTTTTCAGCGGGACCAGCGCCGGCTGAATAAAGTCGGGCGCGGTGGCCTGCTCCATGGTCAATGCCGGGCGTTCGGCCAGTGGGATCGTGCCGCCGGGGCCATTGGCGAAGCCGACGGTGGTGTAAGTCTTGCCGTCGCTGCCCAGCAGCGGTTTGCCGTTGACCCCCACGGAAATACCGAGGATAGGATTACCCCGCTTGGCATAGCCGGCGATGGTGAGTGTGTGGCTGTGATCGCCGGTCACCACCACCAGCGTGTCGTTCAGATCGACTTTATTGACGATGGTTTTCACCGCTTCGTTCAGGGCGACCGCGTCGCTCAGCGTGCGGTAGGCGTTACCGCTATGGCTGCCGTGATCGATGCGTCCCCCCTCCACCAACAGCAGGTAGCCCTCGGGATTCTTGGCCAGAATATCGATGGCCTTGCCGGTCATTTCCGCCAGCGAAGGTTCTCCCGCCGCGTCTTGCCGCCGATCGTGCTCGAAGTTCATGTGCGACGGCTCAAACAGGGCCAACAGGTGGTCGACCTTACCCGGCTCGATTTTGTCGAACTGCGCCTGATTCCATACGTATTGCCCTCGCTCGCCATAGCGTTGTAGCCAGGCCTGCGTCAGATCGCGGCCATCCTTTCTGGCGCCTGTTTTGCCGGGGTATTCCGGGTCGCTCACGCTGTCGGGCAGGAAGTTGGCGCGCCCGCCACCCATTGCCACGTTGAGGCCGTTGCCGTACTTCATTTCCACCAGTTGGCGCGCGATGTCGCGGCAGCCTGCGGCCAGGGCCGCTGCCGGCATTTTTGCGTCGGACTCCCAATCGCGGTTGGCGATATGGGCATAGGTCGCGCCCGGCGTGGCGTGGGTGATGGTCGCGGTCGTCACGGCACCGGTGGACATGCCGAGCGTTGCGGCCATCTCCCACAGCGTGGTGACGGCCTTGGTTTGCTGGTCCTCGCAATTGTTGAGGGTCGCCGTATGGTTGAGGCCCATCAGATCGTTGATGGTTTTGACGCCGGTAGTCATTGCCACTGCGCTGGGCGCGGAGTCGGTGATTTGGGCGTCGGCGGAGTAGGTTTTGGCCGCCGCCAGATAGGGGAAGGCCTCCCAGGCCAGCACGTTGGATTCGCCGTCCACGCCGCGCTGCTGCCCTTCAAAAATGCGGGCGGCGGTCACGGTGGAAAACCCCATGCCGTCGCCGACCACCAGAATGACGCTTTTGGCGCGGTTGGTGTTTGGCGTCTGTTTCAGCCGCTGTTGCAGCTGAGCTTGCGCCTGAAGGAAGTAAGGGTCTTCGCGCTGCGTCAGCTGCGCGTTGTCCGCTGTGCCGGCGGTTGCCGTCCAGCCGGCGAATAAGGACATGGAAAGTGCCAGGCGGGTTGCCAGGGTGAGTCTGAACATGAATTCCTCCTTGGTGAGACGTAATTCCCATCGCTCGGCGGGGTTGCCTGCTCCCGTCGGCAGAGGAGGAGTGTATAGATTGCGTTAACAAAAAATACATAAATTGTTCACAAATTAGATCTGTGTGGCAGTAATGCCATGACATTCATGTTTGTTATTAATCTATTGAAATATATAAATTTTTTATCTTTCTGTCTGCCGGCGCATTCCTCCGTTTTTAATTCAAATTTATTGAATATCTTCATCACGGTTATCCGGCTGTGTTGGTGCGGCAAAGCGCGTAATGTAGCGGCATAGCACAATTTGAACTAAGGATCTCCCTATGAACACCTCTCGTATGCCTGCACTATTTCTTGGCCACGGTAGCCCGATGAACGTGCTGGAAGACAATCGTTACACCCGGGCATGGCGTGCGTTGGGTGAGTCATTGCCGCGCCCGAAGGCGATCGTGGCGGTTTCCGCACATTGGTATACCCGCGGCACTGCGGTTACCGCGATGGAAAAACCCAAAACCATTCACGACTTCGGCGGGTTCCCGCAGGCGCTGTTCGATACCCGTTATCCGGCGCCGGGCTCTCCCGCGCTGGCTGCGCAGCTGCAGCAAATGCTGGCGCCGGTGCCGGTAACGGCCGATCTGGGCGAGTGGGGGCTGGATCACGGCACCTGGGGCGTCTTGATCAAGATGTATCCCAATGCCGACATCCCGGTGGTGCAGCTCAGCGTCGACGGCACGCAGCCGGCGGCCTATCACTATGAACTGGGCCGCAAACTTGCTGCGCTGCGCGATGAGGGGGTGATGATTGTCGCCAGCGGCAACGTGGTGCACAACCTGCGCATGGTGAAATGGCAGGGCGATACCAGCGCCTACCCGTGGGCGGAATCGTTCAATAACTTTGTCCGCGATAACCTGCGTTATCGGGGTGATAACCATCCGCTGGTGGATTTCATGCGCCATGAGGGGGCGGCGCTGTCGAATCCGACGCCGGAACACTATCTGCCGTTGCTGTACGTGCTTGGCGGTTGGGATGGAAAAGAGGCCATCAGCGTGCCGATCGACGGTATCGAAATGGGGGCGCTGAGCATGCTGTCGGTGCAGGTGGGGTAAAGAAAAACGCCAGTCAGAGACTGGCGTTTTTGTCTTCGGCGGGGCGATCAGCCGAGAATGGTGTGCGGGTAGAAGCGCGACAGATCCTGCGTGATCAGTTCGCGATCTTCGCGCAGACCGATGCCGCAAGGTTGATCGTTCACCAGCCAGCTGCCGATCAACGTGTAGCTGTCTTCGAACTTCGGCAGCGGATGGAACTGCTGCACGATCATGCCCTCTTCGCCGTATGGCCCATCGACGCGCGCCACTTCCTGACCGTTTTCGACGATCTGGATATTGGCGCCTTCGCGTGAGAACAGCGGTTTGGTGACGTAATGATCCATCGGCGGATGATCGTCTTGCGCGAAATAAGCCGGCAACAGATTCGGGTGGTTCGGGAACATTTCCCACAGCAGCGGCAGCAGCGCCTTGTTGGAGATGATGCTCTTCCAGGCCGGCTCCAGCCAGCGCACGCCGGCGTCTTCGAGCTTGGTGGAGAACATCTCGCGCAGCATGAATTCCCACGGGTAGAGCTTGAACAGGTTGCCGATCACCTGATCCTGCAGATCGGTAAACTGGCCTTTCTCGCCGAGGCCAATCTCTTCCATGAACAGGAACTCGGTCGGCAGACCGGCTTCCTGCGCGCAGTCCTGCAGATATTGCACCGTGCCGCGATCTTCTTCGCTGTCCTGGCAGCAGGCCAGGTGCAACAGGCCGAAGCCGTGATGTGCTTTCAGCTCGGCGAAACGCTCGATCAGCTTCTCCTGCAGGCTGTTGTACTGATCCGACTCCGGATCCAGCTTGCCGGCGTTGATCTGGTCTTCCAGCCACAGCCACTGGAAGAAGGCCGCCTCATACAGCGAGGTTGGCGTATCGGCGTTGTTTTCCAGCAGCTTCGGCGGGTTGACGCCGTCGTAGGCCAGATCGAGACGCGAGTACAGCGACGGCTGGTGGGTGCGCCAGGAGCTGCGCACGAACTCCCAGGTGTGTTTCGGGATGCAGAACTTGGCCATCAGCTCGTCGCTGCCGACCACTTTTTCCACCACCTGCAGGCACATCTGGTGCAGCTCGGCGGTGGCGCTTTCGATCTCTTCAATCTGCGCCAGCGTGAACTGGTAATAGGCGTCTTCACACCAGTAGGGCTCGCCGTACATGGTGTGGAAACGGAACCCGAACTCGGTCGCTTTTTCACGCCAGTCCGGGCGCTCGGTAATAGCAATACGTTTCATGCATCAACCGCCCATGCTGCGAGAGCCGGAGTTGGAGGCGGCGCTGCTGCGCTGCATGCTGGTCTGCTTGGCCACGGTCTCGCCGAAGCCGCCGCGGGTCACGGTGTTGGTGACCGCAGGCTTCGGCGCCATGGCGGTTTTCGGCACCGTCATGGTGCGGCCGCCGGCGGTGGCCGGGCCGTAGCTCTTGCCGCTGGCGTCGACAAACTTGCCGTTCGCCGGGCTGGCGGCGTTCTTGGAGGTGAACAGTGGCTGCTGCGCGAAACCGGAGCCGCCCATCAGGCGACCCATCATGTAGCCCGCCATCAGCGGCATCCAGAAGCTGCCGCTGCTTTGCGATTCCGCCGCCATGCCGGCCTGCGCCGGAGCCGGCGCCTGGGTGCACTGCGCTTCGCCGAACTCGGCGACGCAGTCTTCGCGGGTAGCATATTTCGGTGCGGTTTTCGCCGCTTCTTTCAGGGCGCTGTTGTAGGCGGTGGTGCACTGCTCGCTCATCGAAGGATTGGCGCGCGAACAGTCATCGGCATTCTGATACAGGGAGACCGTTTCATCGCTCTTCTCGCAGCCGGCCAGCATAAAGACAGCGCTGATCGCCAAAGCCACGGGCGCGACACGGTAGCTGCGCCAGGATTTGCGGAACGTCTCTTGGTTGATGTTTTTTGTCCGTTTCATCGTTATCAATCCCATCATGCGGGCTGTTTTCGCCCTTTCCCAGTAGTGGCGCTAAGGATAGGGGAAACATGGTCAAAATTAAAGCTGAAACGCCCGCAGAATCGACTCTTTACGCAGTTATACGTTGGGGTGTGCGCCAGTTCGCTTTCGCGGCGAATAAACGCGCGTTGGTGTTTCATCATGAAACGTTGTCGCTATGATGATGTTCCATAATGGAACAAAAATCGCGAGGCTCGCCAGGCGGGCGGCGGGCGCTCATAGTCGAAGCACAACAACAAGCCGGCGGCGAAGTCGGCGCGTCATCACCTGATATCTGAACGTTACCATCGCCAACTCCCTACAAGGATCCGGTTATGTTGAGAATCATCCAGTCACCAGGCAAATATATTCAGGGCGCCAATGCGCTGGCCGCCGTCGGCGAATATGCCAAATCCCTCGCCGATCACTACCTGGTGATCGCAGACGACTTCGTGATGCAGCTGGCGGGCGACACCCTGATGGGCAGCCTGCAGCAGCACGGCGTGAAACATCACGCGGCCCGCTTCAACGGCGAATGCTGCCGCAAAGAGATAGACCGGCTCGGCCATGAGCTGCAGGCTCACGGCTGCCGCGGCGTGATCGGCGTCGGCGGCGGCAAGACGCTCGACACCGCCAAGGCCGTGGCGCACTACCAACAGCTGCCGGTGGTGCTTATTCCCACCATCGCCTCCACCGATGCGCCGACCAGCGCGCTGTCGGTCCTCTACACTGAACAGGGCGAATTCGCCGAATACCTGATTTATCCGCGCAACCCGGACATGGTGGTGATGGACAGCGCCATCATCGCCAAAGCGCCGGTGCGCCTGCTGGTAGCTGGCATGGGCGACGCGCTCTCTACCTATTTCGAAGCCCAGGCCTGTTTCGACGCCCAGGCCACCAGCATGGCCGGCGGCAAATCGACGCTGGCGGCGCTCAGCCTGGCGCGGCTGTGTTATGACACGCTGCTGGCGGAAGGGGTAAAAGCCAAACTGGCGGTCGAGGCCGGCGTGGTGACGGAAGCGGTGGAGCGCATCATTGAGGCCAATACCTATCTGAGCGGCATCGGCTTCGAGAGCAGCGGGCTGGCGGCGGCGCATGCCATTCACAACGGTTTTACCGTGCTCGAGGAGTGCCACCACCTGTATCACGGCGAGAAAGTGGCGTTCGGCACCTTGGCACAGCTGGTGCTGCAGAACAGCCCCATGGCGCAGATTGAAACCGTGCTGGCGTTTTGCCATGGCATCGGCCTGCCGATCACGCTGGCGCAGATGGGCGTCACCGGCGATGCGACGGCGAAGATCATGGCGGTGGCCGAGGCCAGCTGCGCCGCCGGCGAAACCATTCACAACATGCCGTTCAAGGTCACCCCAGCGGGCGTGCAGGCGGCGATCCTGACGGCGGATAGGCTGGGCGCCGCCTGGCTGCAGCGTCATTGATACCCTTGGGGCGCGATGCGCCGCGCCCCTGTTCTTACAGAGGAAACCATCGTGAAAAAACTGATTAATCAGGTCGAGTCGGTGTTGGAAGAGCAGTTGCAGGGGCTGGCGGAGGCCCATCCCGAGCTGTTGGTGCACGCGGATCCGGTGTTCGTGACCCGCGCCGACGCGCCGGTGGCGGGCAAGGTGGCGATCCTGTCCGGCGGCGGCAGCGGCCATGAGCCGATGCACTGCGGTTTCGTCGGCGAAGGGATGCTCGACGGCGCCTGTCCGGGCGAGATTTTTACCTCGCCGACGCCGGATAAAATGTACGAGTGCGGCCAGGCGATCGACGGCGGCGCCGGGGTGTTGCTGCTGATCAAGAACTACACCGGCGACGTGCTCAACTTCGAAACCGCCACCGAGCTGCTGCACGACAGCGGCGTCGCGGTGGCGACGGTGCTGGTGGATGATGACGTGGCGGTCAAAGACAGTCTGTTTACCGCCGGGCGGCGTGGGGTAGCCAACACCGTGCTGATGGAGAAGTTGCTGGGCGCCGCCGCGGCGCGCGGCGACGATCTGGACAGCGTGGTGACGCTGGGGCATCGCATCAATAACCACGGGCATTCGATCGGCATCGCGCTGGGGGCTTGCACCGTGCCGGCCGCCGGCAAGCCGTCGTTCACCCTGGCGGAGAACGAAATGGAGTTCGGCGTCGGCATTCACGGCGAGCCGGGCATTGCGCGCCGCCCGTTCACCACGCTCAACGCGGCGGTGGACGACATGTTCCATACGCTGATCGACCACGGCCACTATCAGCGCACGATCCGCGTCTGGGATCGTCAGCAGGGCGAGTGGCGCGACGAGATGCAAACCAAGCAGCCGCTGACGCGCGGCGATCGGGCGATCGCGCTGGTCAACAACCTGGGCGCCACGCCGCTGTCCGAGCTGTATGGCGTGTACCATCGATTGGCGGAACGCTGCGCCGAGGCTGGCATCATTATCGAACGCAACCTGGTGGGCTCTTATTGCACCTCGCTCGATATGCAGGGCGTGTCCATCACGCTGTTGAACGTGGACGACGAGCTGTTGTCCTTGTGGGATGCGCCGGTGAAAACGCCTGCGCTGCGTTGGGGTTGCTGAGGAGGAATCATGGCGTTGACCAAACAACAGGTTGTCGATTGGCTGATGCGTTGCGGCGAGGTGTTCAACCGGGAGCGCGATTTTCTGACCCGGTTGGACACCGAGATCGGCGATGCCGACCACGGTTTGAACATGAATCGCGGTTTTAACAAGGTGGTAGAAAAACTGCCGTCGGTGGCGGACAAAGATATCGGCTTCATTCTGAAAAACACCGGCATGACGCTGCTGTCGAGCGTGGGCGGCGCCAGCGGCCCGCTGTTCGGCACCTTCTTCATCCGCGCGGCGCAGGCGGCGAACGCCAAGCAAAGCCTGGATTTGGTGGAGTTGCAGCAGATGATGCAGGAGGGGGTGGAAGGCGTGGTGATGCGCGGTAAAGCGGAGCCGGGCGACAAAACCATGTGCGACGTCTGGTGGCCGGTGGTGGAAAGCCTCGGTCAGTCCGCGCAGCAGAACCTGAGCGTGTCGGAGGCGCTGCAGCGCGCCGCCGACAGCGCCGAGCGGGCGGTGGAGAGCACCATTACCATGCAGGCGCGCAAGGGGCGGGCCAGTTACCTGGGCGAGCGCAGCATCGGCCACCAGGATCCCGGCGCCACTTCGGTGATGCTGATGATGAAAACGCTGGCCGAGGTCGCCGGTAGTTAGCTGTAGCAGGAGGCGAGATGATTAATATCGTGGTGGTTTCGCACAGCGCGTTGCTGGCGCGCGGCGTTGAGCAGTTGGCGCGGCAGATGATGCGCGGCGATGGCTGCAAGCTGGCGCTGGCGGCGGGCGTGGATGACGAGCAGCACCCGATCGGCACCGACGCGGTCAAAGTGATGGAGGCGATCGAAGCGGTTGCCGACGGCGACGGCGTTCTGGTGCTGATGGACCTGGGCAGCGCGCTGCTCAGCGCGGAAACCGCGCTCGATTTGCTGGATCCGGACCTGGCCGCCAAAGTGCGGCTGTGTGCGGCGCCGCTGGTCGAAGGCACGCTGGCGGCGGTGGTCGCCGCCAACTCCGGCGCCTCGCTGGAGCAGGTAGTGGCGGAGGCGCAGGGTGCGCTGCAGGCTAAACAGGCGCAGCTGGGCGAGGCCACATCTACGGCGAAAAGCGCGGCTTTGCCGCTGGCGCAGGGCAAAAGCGCAACCTGGACGGTGCAAAACCCGCATGGGCTGCATGCGCGCCCGGCGGCGCGGCTGGTAGAGGCGCTGGCGCCGTTCAAGGCCGAGCTGGTGCTGGAAAAGCAGGGGCAGTGCGTCGATCCGCGCAGCCTCAATCAGCTGGCGCTGCTGCAGGTGCGCCACGGCGACACCATTCGCCTGATCGCCGACGGCGCGCAGGCGGACGAAGCGCTGGCGGCGTTCAAAGCGCTGGCGGAGCAACATTTCGGCGAGACGGTTTCCGAGCGGCAGCAGCCTTCGCTGCACGGTATCCCGGTGGCGGAAAGCGTCACCAGCGGGCCGGTGTTCCAGGCCCCCAGCTTCCGGCCGCCAACCGTCGATCGACGGATCGGCGCGGACGAGGTGTTGGGCGAACAGCAACGCCTGCGGGAGGCGCTGCAGCACACTCTGAGCGATCTGAACCGGCTGGCGGAACGTACCGGTACGCTGATCGGCAAGCCGCAGGCGGCGATCTTCGGCGCCCACAGCATGCTGTTGGACGATCCGGATCTGCAGCAGGCGGCTTACACCCGCATTGCGCAACAGCTGTGCTGCGCCGAACAGGCCTGGCGGCAGGTGCTGGAAGCGATCGCCGAAGAGTACCGCGAACTGGATGACGACTACATGCGGGCGCGTGAACTGGACGTGCGCGACATGCTGCGCCGCACGCTGTGCCATCTGCAGGGGCTGCCGCTGCCGGCCATCGCGCTGGCAGAGCCGTCGATACTGGTGATGGACGAGCTGATGCCTTCGGAGGTGGTGATGCTCGACAGGCGGCTGGTGCTCGGCATCTGCCTCAGCGGTGGCAATGCCCTGTCGCACAGCGCCATTCTGGCGAAGGCGATGGGCATTCCGATGGTGGTCGGCATGCAGGATTGCCTGAGCAAAACCCGCAGCGGGCAGAAGGCGATGCTGGACGCCGCGCGCGGGGTGTTGCAGCTCAGCCACTAGGCGCGCAGCTTGAACTGGCGGATATCGATCCCGTGCTGTTTGATCTTCCGCCACAGGGTGGTGCGGCCGATGCCCAGCAGTTGCGCCATCTCTGTCAGCTGACCTCGGCTGACGGTCGCCGCGCGGAGGATCGCCTGGCGCTCCATGTCCGTCAGCGTCAACAGCGGCGCGCCGGGCTGCGGATCGCTCTCCAGCAGCGACGGCTGGCCGAGCAGGTGCGCCGGCAAATCTGCCAACTGGATGTGGTGGCCGTGGCAGATCATCGCCGCGCGCTCCACCACTCCTTTCAGTTCCAAATCGTTGCCGGGCCACAGGTAGAACGCCAGCTGGGCCATCACTTCGTCATCCACCCGAAAGCGACACTGAAAGTGTTGCTCCAGCGCGCGCAGATGGTGTTTGACCAGCAGCGGAATATCGCTCAGCCGCTGGCGCAGCGGCGGGATCTGGATCTCGAAGGCTTGCAGGCTGTAAAACAGCTGGCGGCGGAAGCGGTTTTGCTGCACCAGCAGCGGCAGATCGGCGGCGCTGCCGGCGATCACCCGCACATCGACCGGGATCACCCGGCTGGAATTGAGGCGGATCACCACGCCGGTTTTCAGCACCTGCAGCAACGCCGACTGCATCTCCGCCGGCAGGTATTCGATCTGTTCGAGATACAGCGTGCCGCCGTTAGCCAATTCGAATTTGCTCAGCTGGCCGGCCTCTTCTTCGCTGGCGTCGCTGCCCAGCAGCTCACGCAACCCCTGTGCCTGCGGTAGCAGCTGGCAGTTGAGGGCGATATACGGCCCGGCGGCGCGTTCGCCGGCGTTGTGGATAGCCTGGCTGAGACGCTCTTTGCCGACCCCTTCCTCTCCGCGCAGCAGGATTGGATGCTGGCCCTTGGCCGCCTGCTGCCCGTAACGGATCAGCCGCCGCATCTCCAGCGAGGCGGAGGGCATCTGCTCAAAGCTGTGGCTGACTCGCCCCAGCTGGCTGCTGACGTACTGGCGCAGCCGCTCGAGCGGGTGCAGCAGGGCGATGAAACTGCAGCGTTCGCCGTCGAAAATCGGCTTGAGCGTCAGCAAGGCGGCGATAAACTGCCGCTGGCTTTCGAAGGTGACTTCGACGTGTTGCAGCGGCTGCCGGTCGGCGATGGCGCGCTTGAGCAGGGCGGGCAGCGTCAGCAGCTGCGCCAGCGGTTTGCCCTGGCTCTGCTGCTCGTCCAGCTTCAGCAAGCCGGCGGCGCGCTGGTTGATGTATTGCAGGTAGCCACGGTGATCCCAGGCCATAACGCCGTCGTCCACGCCGTCCAGCAGGCCGTAAAGCTGATTCAGATGGCGGTTGGATTCCGCCAGCAGGCCGTCGGCGTTCAGCGAATTGCCGATTTCGCGGGCGATGGCCAGCGTCAGCGACAGATCGCCGGCGGCGCAGTCGGCCAACAGGCAGCCCAGCGCGATCGAGCCGCGTTGGCGGCCGCTGTTGTCGTAGACCGGCGTGGCGCAGAACGACCAGCCGTGCAGCGCCCGGCGCACGTGCTCTTCGCCGCTCACCCGCAGCGGGTGGCCTTCCGCCGCCGCCAGCGCCGGGGCGTTGGTGCCGATCTGCCCCTCGGCCCAGTAAGCGCCGGGGGCGAACCCCAATGGCTGCAACAGCTCCCAGGTTTTGGCGTCGCCGCAGCGCCACAGCATGCAGCCGCTCTCGTCGAGGATCATCAACAGGCAACGACGCGGCTCCATGTATTCGCAGGCGTCTTCCAGCGCCGCCTGGCCGAGCGTCAGCAGGTCGTTCTTGCGGCGGCAAATCGATTCGAAGGTGGCGCCCTGAGCGCGGTGCGGTGCCTGCCAAACGTCGGGCTGCATCAGGCTGCGGCAGCGTAGCCAGGAGGCGTAAACAGCCTGTGCCGGGCGCAGCGGCGGCGGCAGTTCGCCGTCGTTAATCAAGCGCTGCCAGCGTGAATCGTTGTCCATCGAACCTCATCCAGACTGCGAAAACGAGAGTGACGATGATACCACCTGAGGCAGCGACGGCTGTGAGGCGGCGGGCAGAAGTGGGGAAATCGGGGCAAAAAAAACGGGGCGCGGCGCAGGCCGGACCCCGTGTTTATCAACGCGCGCGCATCAGTTGCGGAATGGGTTGCCGCTGTTGCGTGCCGGTTGGCTGACGGCCGGTGCCGCAGCGCGTGTGGCGCTTGGTGCCGGCGCGGCGACCTGTTGCATCGGCGCGTTGTCCTGGTAGCCGTCCGCGTAGGCGTCCTGAGAGCGGTTCTGCGGCGCGACGGCGTCAGGCGCGGTCGACACCGGTTTGCCCAGTGCGCCGTTCAGCGTTAGCAGATCGTTCTGGTTCAGCGTGCCGAGCGCCGACTTGATGTTCAGCTGGTTGATCAGGTAGGTATAACGCGCGCTGGAAAGCTGCTGCTTGGCGTTATACAGGGTACTGGTGGCGTTCAGTACGTCGACGATGGTGCGGGTACCGACCTGATAACCGGCTTCCATCGCATCCAACGAGCTCTGCGCGGAGATCACTGCCTGTTTGTAGGCGTTGATGCTGCTGATCGAGGCGTTGACGTTGTTGAACGACGAACGCACGGTCTGCACTACGCCGCGGTGGGCGCTTTCCAGCTGCTCGCTGGCGCCGACGAAGCCGTACTGCGCCTGTTCCACCTGCGAGTTGGTTGCGCCGCCGCTGTACAGCGGCAGGCTGATCGAAACGCCAACCTGGTTTTGGCCGGCATCAGAATTGCTGTAACGGCTGGAGCTCAGCGTGTCGTGAGTCGCGGAACCGTTGTAACGGGTATTGGTGATCCCGGTCGACGCATTCAGGTTGACCGTTGGCATGTAACCGGTCTGCGCAGAACGGATCTGCTCGCGCGCCAGGTCCTGGCTCAGACGGGCAGACAGCAGGCTCAGGTTGCGCGCTTCCGCTTCTTTCAGCAGGTTGTTTACCGCTTCCGGGCGCTGGGTATTGAAGCGATCGGTATTCAGCGAGGCCAGCTCAGGATAGAAGGTGCCGGTGATCTGGCGCAGCGATTCCAGCGCGTTGTCCAGGTTGTTGCGGGCGGTGACTTCGGCCGCCAGCACGGTATCGTAGGCGGAACGGGCGTTCTGCACGTCGGTGATCGCCACCAGGCCTACGTTGAAGCGTTGGGTGGTTTGATCCAGCGTGCGGTAAACCGCTTGTTTGTTCGCCTGGGTATAAGAGAGCGTGTCAATGGCGCTCAGCACGTTGAAATAGGCGGTGGCGGTGTTGAGGATCAGCTGCTGTTCCGCGGTCTGGAAGGTCACGTCGGAGATGCCGGCGGTCTTTTCCTGCAGCGTCAGCGCACGCCATTTCGACATGTCGAAGATGGTTTGCGTCAGGCCGAGCGAAGCGCTGGTGACATTGCTGTTGACGCCGTTGCTGTCGCGATAGCCGTTGTTGTAGTTGTAACCGGCGCTCAGGCCGAGCTGCGGCAGCAGCGGGCTGCGCGCTTCATTGATCTTTTCGAATGCGGCGTCGCGGTCAGCAGCACTTTTGCGCAGATCCGGGTTACTTTCCCTGGCCTGTTTGTAGACCTGCAGCAGGTTCTCTGCCTGGCTCATTGCACTGAAGCCGCCCAGGCTCAGTCCGATAAGAAGGGGGAGCAGTTTCTTCATTTGCATTCCTTGTTGTGCAGCAATATTGCTATGTTAGCGCTGACGATAGACGAAATAGTTGCCGATTCTAGCAGAGTCTGCGGTACGCATCAGGTGGCTGAATGTGCCATCTCGCGTAACTTTTACCTTTCAGACCGCCCATTTACCTTGGCAAACTGCCCGGGTCGGCTGCAGCTGATATTATGGCTGACAATCCGGATTGTTTCCCACTATTACATGCGAGCGCACAAACGTGCCGCATCCGGCGGCGAAAAACAGCCTAACATAAAGCCGCGGCGGAGAGTCCCACTGTTTCTGTCATCAAAACCGTTTATTTTATCGGCATACTACGCAGGAGAATTCGCACATGAACCGTTCGCAGCCGTCACCCGTCACTTTCGATAAAAAAGATGTAGAAATTATTGCACGCGAGACGCTGTATCGTGGTTTTTTTTCACTCAATTTATACCGGTTTCGCCATCGCTTGTTCAATGGTGAAATGAGTCCTGAAATCACGCGTGAAATTTTCGAGCGCGGCCATGCGGCGGTGCTGCTGCCCTACGATCCGGTGCGCGACGAAGTGGTACTGATTGAACAACTGCGCATCGCCGCGGTCGATACCAGTAATTCGCCCTGGCTGCTGGAAATGGTGGCGGGTATGATCGAAACCGGCGAAAGCGTCGAAGACGTGTGCCGCCGCGAAGCGCAGGAAGAGGCCGGCGTGGTGGTCGGGCGCTGCAAGCCGGTGCTGAGCTATCTGGCCAGCCCGGGGGGCACCAGCGAACGTCTGTCGATCATGGTCGGCGAGGTAGACGCTGGCACCGCCGAAGGCATCCATGGCCTGGCGGAAGAACATGAGGATATCCGCGTCCACGTGGTCAGCCGCGAGCAGGCTTACCGCTGGGTGGAGGAGGGCGCGATCGATAACGCCGCATCAGTGATTGCATTGCAATGGCTGGCGTTGCACCATGAATCGTTGAGAAAAGAGTGGGCCAACTAATGAAACAGCGCTATACCCCTGATTTCCCCGAAATGATGAGATTGTGCGAAACCAACTTCGCGCAATTGCGCCGCTTGTTGCCGCGCAACGACGAAGCGGGCGAAACGGTGACTTATCAGGTGAACGGCGCCGGCTATCGTTTGACCATCGTTGAGTCCACGCGTTACACGTCGCTGGTGGAGATCGAGCAGATCTTTCCGGCGGTCAGCTACTGGAGCCTGCCCGCGATGACGGTGCGGCTGTACCATGACGCCATGGTTGCGGAAGTGTGTTCCAGTCAGCAGATCTACCGCTTTAAAGCGCGTTATGATTATCCTAATAAAAAGTTGCATCAACGCGACGAAAAGCATCAAATTAACCAGTTTCTTGCTGATTGGCTGCGCTACTGTTTGGCGCATGGAGCGATGGCGGTTCCGGTTTGTTAGACAGACTGAAATAACAAAGGACACCATTTGGAAAGCCTGTTTAAACTGCCCGTGGCGAGTGGGGCCGCGGTCAGGATTCTACAAATAACAGATACCCACCTTTTTGCCGGCGAACACGAGACGTTGCTCGGCATCAATACCTATCGCAGCTATCACGCGGTGCTGGACGCCATCCAGGCGCAGCGCCGCGATGTCGACTTGATCGTCGCCACGGGAGATTTGGCGCAGGATCATTCGCAGGAGGCGTACCGCCACTTCGCCGCCGGCATCGCGCAACTGCCGGCCCCCTGCGTGTGGCTGCCGGGTAACCACGATTTTCAACCGGCGATGGTCGACGCGTTGGCCGCCGCCGGCATTGCGCCTTCCAAACAGGTGCTGCTGGGCGACAGCTGGCAAGTGCTGATGTTGGATAGCCAGGTGTTCGGCGTACCGCACGGCGAATTGAGCGAATACCAGCTCGAATGGATGGAGCGCTGCCTGCAGGCTCACCCCGAGCGCTATACGCTGTTGCTGCTGCACCATCATCCGCTGCCTTCCGGCTGTACCTGGCTCGATCAGCACAGCCTGCGCAACCCGCATATGCTGGGTGCGATCCTGCTGCGTTATCCGAAAGTGAATACCGTAGTGTGCGGGCACATTCACCAGGATCTGGATCTGGAATGGCAGGGCCGGCGCCTGTTGGCGACGCCCTCGACCTGCGTGCAATTCAAGCCGCACTGCACGAACTTCACCATCGACGACGTCTCCCCCGGCTGGCGCTACCTCGATCTGTTGCCGGATGGCCGCGTCGAGACGCAGGTGTTCCGCCTGGAAAACGACGATTTCCGCCCCGATATGGACTCGGATGGATACTGATGCCTTCGACACTGCTCTACCTGCACGGTTTCAACAGCTCGCCGCAGTCGGCCAAGGCGGTGGCCTTCAAGGCCTGGCTGGCTGAGCACCATCCCGATATCCAGATGCTGGTGCCGCAGCTGCCGGCTTTTCCGGCGGAGGCCGCCGAGATGCTGGAGAATCTGGTGCTGGAGCGCGCCGGCCAAACGCTCGGGTTGGTCGGCTCTTCGCTCGGCGGCTATTACGCCACCTGGCTGTCGCAGTGTTTTTCGCTGCCGGCGGTGGTGGTCAACCCGGCGGTCAAGCCGTTTGAGCTGCTGGTCGACTATCTCGGCGCCAACGAGAACCCCTACACCGGCCAGCAATATGTGTTAGAGTCTCGTCACGTTTACGATCTGAAAGTGATGCAGATCGATCCCTTGGAGTCGCCGGATTTAATCTGGCTGCTGCAGCAAACGGGCGATGAAATTCTCGATTACGGCCAGGCAGTGGCGTATTACACCGCGTGTCGGCAAACGGTGGAGTCGGGTGGAAACCACGCCTTCGTCGGTTTCGAGCACTACTTCCCCCAGATTGTGGATTTTTTAGGGCTAAACGCGGTCTGACGGACCGTTCCGGCACCTCCCTTTAACCACGAAAAAATAATCAACGATGACTCAATCCAGCTATAACGCTGATGCCATTGAAGTACTCAGCGGTCTAGAACCAGTGCGCCGTCGTCCCGGCATGTATACCGACACGACGCGCCCAAACCACCTCGGCCAAGAGGTGATCGATAACAGCGTCGACGAAGCGTTGGCTGGTCACGCCAAGCGTATCGACGTGATTTTGCACGCCGATCAGTCGCTGGAAGTGATCGACGACGGCCGCGGCATGCCGGTGGACATCCACCCGGAAGAGGGCGTGCCGGCGGTTGAGTTGATCCTGTGCCGGCTGCACGCCGGCGGTAAATTCTCGAATAAAAACTACCAGTTCTCCGGCGGCCTGCACGGCGTTGGCATCTCGGTGGTCAACGCCCTGTCGAAACGGGTGGAAGTCAATGTGCGCCGCGACGGCAACGTCTACGGCATCGCCTTCGAAAACGGCGACAAGGTGCAAGATCTGACGGTGACCGGCACCTGCGGCAAACGCAATACCGGCACCAGCGTGCACTTCTGGCCGGACGAACAGTTCTTCGACAGCCCGCGCTTCTCGGTATCGCGCCTGACTCACCTGCTGAAAGCCAAAGCGGTGCTGTGCCCCGGCGTCGAGATCTATTTCATCGACAAGGTGAACAACACCGAACAGCGCTGGTGCTACCAGGACGGTCTGACCGACTACCTGATGGAAGCGGTCAACGGCCTGATTACCCTGCCGGAAGCGCCGTTCGTCGGCAATTTCGCCGGTGATACCGAAGCGGTGGACTGGGCGCTGCTGTGGCTGCCGGAAGGCGGCGAGCTGCTGACCGAAAGCTACGTCAACCTGATCCCGACCATGCAGGGCGGCACCCACGTCAACGGCCTGCGTCAGGGGCTGCTGGACGCGATGCGCGAGTTCTGCGAATTCCGCAATATTCTGCCGCGCGGCGTGAAGCTGTCGGCGGAGGATATCTGGGATCGCTGCGCCTACGTGCTGTCGGTGAAGATGCAGGATCCGCAGTTCGCCGGGCAGACTAAAGAGCGTCTCTCGTCGCGCCAGTGCGCGGCCTTCGTTTCCGGCGTGGTGAAAGACGCCTTCAGCCTGTGGCTGAACCAGAACGTTCAGGCGGCGGAACAGCTGGCCGAGCTGGCGATCTCCAGCGCCCAGCGCCGTCTGCGCGCCGCCAAGAAAGTGGTGCGCAAGAAGCTGACCAGCGGGCCGGCGCTGCCGGGCAAGCTGGCGGACTGCACCTCGCAGGATCTGGCCATGACCGAACTGTTCCTGGTGGAAGGGGACTCGGCGGGCGGATCGGCCAAGCAGGCGCGGGATCGTGAATATCAGGCGATCATGCCGCTCAAGGGCAAGATCCTGAATACTTGGGAAGTCTCCTCGGACGAAGTGCTCGCCTCGCAGGAAGTGCACGACATTTCCGTGGCGATCGGCATCGATCCGGACAGCGAAGATCTCAGCCAGCTGCGCTACGGCAAAATCTGCATCCTGGCGGATGCGGACTCCGACGGCCTGCACATCGCCACGCTGCTGTGCGCGCTGTTCGTGCGCCACTTCCGTTCGCTGGTGAAAGGCGGCCATGTCTATGTCGCCATGCCGCCGCTGTACCGTATCGATCTCGGTAAAGAGGTGTTCTACGCGCTGGATGAAGAAGAGAAAGCCGGCGTGCTGGAACAGCTGAAGCGCAAGAAGGGCAAGCCGAACGTACAGCGCTTTAAAGGGCTGGGCGAGATGAACCCGCTGCAGCTGCGCGAAACCACCCTCGATCCGAACACTCGCCGTCTGGTGCAACTGACGGTGGCAGAGGATGACGTCGATCAGACGCTGGCGGTGATGGACATGCTGTTGGCCAAGAAGCGTTCGGAAGATCGCCGCAACTGGCTGCAAGACAAGGGCGACATGGCCGAACTGGCGGTCTGAGCCTGACCCTGGCCCGGTGAAACGCCGGGCCTGCTTTCCCGCAGGGCGTTGCATGCGGCGCCCGTCAACCTGGGGCGAACCGCGTGAAGATCACCCTCGAAGAGCTGCTGGCGTTCACGGCGGTGGTCGACAGCGGTTCGGTCACCGCCGCCGCCGATCGGCTCGGCCAAACCACCTCCGGCGTCAGCCGCGCACTCAGCCGTCTGGAAACGAAGCTCGACGCTACGCTCTTGCGCCGCACCACGCGTCGCCTGAGCCTGACCGAAGAAGGGCAGAGCTTCCTGGCGCCTGCGCGAGAAATCCTGCGTTCGGTAGATCAGGCCGAAGAACTCATGGCGCTGCGGCGCCGGCTGCCCGCCGGTCGGCTGCGGGTCAACGCCGCCGCCCCTTTCATGGCGCACGTGCTGGTGCCGATGGTGGCGGAGTTCCGCCGCCGTTATCCGCAGATTGAGCTGGAGCTGGACACCGACGATCGCAATATCGACCTGCTGGAGAAACGCGCCGACATCGCGATCCGCATCGGCGCGCTGCGCGACTCTACGCTGCACGCGCGCCTGCTGGGCAACAGCCGGTTGCGCATTCTCGCCAGCCCGGATTACCTGCAACGGCATGGCGAACCGCGCGGCGTGGAAGATCTGCACCGCCATTGCCTGTTGGGATTCACCTATCCGGAGTCGCTGAACCAGTGGCCGCTACGCCACCGGCAGGCGCGGCATTTCGCCATCGAACCGACGATCTCGGCCTCCAGCGGGGAGACGCTGCGCGAGTTGGCGCTGCGTGGGGCGGGCATTGTCCAGCTGGCGGACTTTATGACGCGACGCGATCGGGAAGCGGGCAGGCTGGTGCCGCTGCTGGTGCGGGAGACGCTGGACGTGCGTCAACCGATCCACGCGGTGTATTACCACGACGCCCAGCTGGCGGCGCGCCTCACCTGTTTTCTCGACTACGTCAGCGCCCGCCTTGAGGGAGAACCGCCAGAGGCCGCAGAGGGCCTCTGAGGGGATTACAGTGCGTTTTCCAGCACGTAGATCTCGGTGCCCAGCACGTAGTCCTTGATGGTCTCGCGGTGCTTGAGCATATGGTCGATCTGCAGGTGTTTTTCCAGATGCGCCTGGCTTTGCCATTTTTCCAGCATAAACACCGAGTCCGGCGACAGTTTCTGCCAGGGGGCCTGGGTGTGGCTGTCTACCATCGGCGTGTATTCGCCGCAGCCTTCTTCCGCCAGCACCAGTGGCACCAGTTTTTCAATGGCTTGTAACACGGTGGCGCGGTGGCCGGGTTTGACTTTGATTTCTGCGATTACGGTGATCATCATTACCTCGTTGGTTAAGCCCTTCGCTGCCAGTTAAGCAAAAATTTCCGCCAGATGCTCGCGATAACGTGCGATGTCCGTTTCGATATCCGGTTGTTTTATCACGTCATTGCAGATAAAGGTTGGCAAGGCTTCCATCCCCAGGAACTGGTTGGCCTTGTGGAAGTGCAGGTAAACGCCGTCGACGCCGACGCCGTGGAAGAACTGGTTCGGATCGGTGAAAGCCTCGAGCGGGGCGTTCCAGGTCAGGCTCAGCAGGTATTTTTTTCCCTGAATCAGGCCGCCGGAACCGTACTTCTTGCCGGCGTCGGAGCGGGTGCGGCCATCGCTGGCGTACAGGCTGCCGTGGCCGGCGGTGAACACTTCGTCGATGTATTTTTTCAGGATCCACGGCTCGCCCATCCACCAACCCGGCATCTGATAGATGACCGCATCGGCCCACAGGTATTTCTGCACCTCGGCCTCGATGTCATAGCCGTCGTCGACCTCCGTGACCTGCACATCGTGCTGCAGATCGCGCAGGAAGCTTTCCGCCACGTCGCTCAGGGTTTGGTTGAGTTCGCCGTTGGAATGGCCGAATTGCTTTTTAGCGTTGATAATCAGGATATTGCTCATCTTTTGCGGCTCCCGTCAGAGTTAAGATAGATGCCGTTTTCCGCTGCGGTGCGCAAAAACAGCTTGCTGAACGAGAGTGTAATCGTTGGCCAGGCAAGTAAAAACGTGACGGCAGGCACAACAGTGTTGATTCTTAATCAACAATCACGGTGGGATTTTGCCTAAACGCCCCGGCGACAGCGCCTTCGGCCGGCGATCCTTGCGCCAACTGTGACAGCCACCCCGCAGATGGGTTACTATCGCGGGCAGAATCGACAAGCGATGCCTTATTGTCGTCCAGGGATTGCCAAGCCACGGTCTGAGGATAATTGAGTAATGAGTGATCTGACTCATGACGGTGTAGAGCGTTTACCGCTGCACACATTCACTGAAAACGCCTATCTGAACTATTCCATGTACGTCATCATGGATCGGGCGTTGCCGTACATTGGCGACGGCTTGAAACCGGTACAACGCCGCATCATCTACGCCATGTCTGAGCTGGGGCTGAACAACAGCGCCAAATTCAAGAAATCCGCCCGTACCGTGGGCGACGTGCTGGGTAAATACCACCCGCACGGCGACAGCGCGTGTTATGAAGCCATGGTGCTGATGGCGCAGCCGTTCTCGTACCGCTATCCGCTGGTGGACGGCCAGGGGAACTGGGGGGCGCCGGACGATCCCAAGTCGTTTGCGGCGATGCGTTATACCGAATCGCGCCTCTCCAAATACGCCGAAGTGCTGCTGGCCGAGCTGGGGCAGGGCACCGTCGACTGGATCCCGAACTTTGACGGCACGTTGCAAGAGCCGAAGATGTTGCCGGCGCGCCTGCCGAATATCCTGCTGAACGGCACCACCGGCATCGCCGTCGGCATGGCGACCGACATTCCGCCGCACAACGTGCGCGAAGTCGCGGCGGCGGCGGTGGCGCTGCTCGACAAGCCGGGCGCCTCGCTCGATGACCTGCTCGAATTCGTGCAGGGGCCGGACTTCCCGACTGAAGCCGAGATCATCACCCCGCGCGATGAAATCCGCAAAATTTACCAGAGCGGCCGCGGCTCGGTGCGCATGCGCGCCGTGTGGAAGAAAGAAGACGGCAGCGCGGTGATCACCGCCTTACCGCACCAGGTGTCCGGCGCCAAGGTGCTGGAGCAGATCGCCAGCCAGATGCGCGCCAAGAAGCTGCCGATGGTCGAAGATCTGCGCGATGAATCCGACCACGAAAACCCGACGCGTCTGGTGATCGTGCCGCGCTCCAACCGTATCGATCTGGAACAGGTGATGAACCACCTGTTCGCCACCACCGATCTGGAGCGCAGCTACCGCATCAACATGAACATGATCGGTCTGGATAACCGCCCGCAGGTCAAAGGGCTGGTGGAGATCCTCACCGAATGGCTGGCCTACCGTCGCGACACGGTGCGCCGCCGCCTGAACTACCGCCTCGAGAAAGTGCTGAAACGCCTGCATATCCTCGAAGGTTTGCTGGTGGCGTTCCTCAACATCGACGAGGTGATCCACATCATCCGCAGCGAGGATGAACCGAAGCCGGTGCTGATGCAGCGTTTCGGCATCTCCGACACCCAGGCGGAAGCGATCCTCGAGCTGAAACTGCGTCACCTGGCCAAGCTGGAAGAGGTCAAGATCCGCGGCGAGCAGGATGAGCTGGCGAAAGAGCGCGATCAGTTGCAGGCGCTGCTGGCGTCCGAGCGCAAGCTGAACACGCTGATTAAGAAAGAGATCCAGGCCGACGCGCAGACCTACGGCGACGATCGCCGTTCGCCGCTGACCGAGCGTGCGGAAGCCAAGGCGATGAGCGAGCACGACTTCGTGCCGTCCGAGCCGGTGACCATCGTGCTGTCTGAAATGGGCTGGGTGCGCAGTGCCAAGGGCCACGACATCGATCCGGCCGGCCTGAGCTACAAGGCCGGCGACAGCTTCCGCGGCGCGGCGCGCGGCAAGAGCAACCAGCCGGTGGTGTTCATCGACTCCACCGGGCGCAGCTACGCGCTCGATCCGATGACGCTGCCTTCGGCGCGCGGGCAGGGCGAGCCGCTGACCGGCAAGCTGACGCCGCCGCCGGGCGCCACCATTGAGCAGGTGCTGATGGCGGCCGACGATCAGAAGCTGCTGATGGCGTCCGATGCCGGTTACGGCTTCGTTTGCACCTTCAACGATCTGGTGGCGCGCAACCGCGCCGGCAAGGTGATGATCACGCTGCCGGACAACGCCAGGGCGCTGCCGCCGATGGAGATCCACGGCGCAGACGACATGCTGCTGTCGATCACCGCCGCCGGGCGCATGCTGATGTTCCCGGTTGCCGATCTGCCGCAGCTGTCGAAGGGCAAAGGCAACAAGATCGTCTCCATTCCGGCAGCCCAGGCGGCGGCCGGTGAAGACAAGCTGGCCTGGCTGTTCGTGCTGCCGCCGCAGGCGTCCGTCACGCTGCACGTCGGCAAACGCAAGCTGACGCTGCGGCCGGAAGATCTGCAGAAGTTCCGTGCAGAGCGCGGTCGCAAGGGCACCCAGCTGCCGCGCGGACTGCAGCGTATCGATCGCGTTGAAGTGGATGCGCCGGTGCGGGCGTCGGGCGGCGACAGCGAAGAGTAAGCGTTGGCGCTAGCGTTAACGGGCGGTCGCAGCATGCTGTGGCCGCCTTATTTATTTTTGCTGGCGTTTATTTTCCAAATAGTTAACATTTCTGCGCATAAAATTATTGTGCGTATTGCCGGCTGGCGGGAAAATAGCGAGAAAGGCAGGCGACATCGGCGTGCTTATCGCCTGGCCGGCAAATAATGAGTAAAGGAATCTGCGCAGCGAAGTAAACTGCGTTGGCAGTGTGCTAATGAGGTTGTTATGTTATTGATTTTGCGTGCCGTTCTCGCCACTCTTTTCTGTATTCTGGTGTGTATTTTCGGTTCTGTTTATTGCTTGTTCAGCCCGCGCAATCCCCGCCATGTGGCGACCTTCGGCCACCTTTTCGGCCGCCTGTCGACGCTGTTCGGCATCAAGGTTGAAACCCGCGTGCCGGCCGATGCGGCCAACAACGGCAACTGCATCTATATCGCCAACCACCAAAATAACTACGACATGGTGACGGCCTCGAATATCGTGCAGCCGCGCACCGTGACCGTCGGTAAAAAAAGTCTGGTGTGGATCCCGTTTTTCGGCCCGCTGTATTGGCTGACCGGTAATCTGCTGATAGATCGTGATAATCGCGCCAAGGCGCACGGCACCATCGCCCAGGTGGCGGAGCAGTTCAAAAAGAAAGACATTTCGATCTGGATGTTCCCGGAAGGGACCCGCAGCCGCGGTCGCGGGCTGATGCCGTTTAAAACCGGCGCGTTCCACGCGGCCATCGCCGCCGGCGTGCCGATTGTGCCGATCTGCGTATCGACCACCAGCGGTAATATAAATCTTAATCGCTGGAATAACGGTCATGTGATCGTCGAGATGTTGGCGCCGGTGGATACCAGCAAATACGGCAAAGAAAACGTGCGCGAGCTGGCGGCCCATTGCCGCGAGCTGATGGAGGCGAAGATCGCCGAATTGGACGCCGAAGTCGCCCAGCGCAACGCCGCCAAAAAATAAGAGTCTACCGGCTTCAAAGAATACGTTTTTAATTGGCGTTCAGCGCCGTTAACGCCTGAGCGCCTGCTAATCTTGATTGGCGGGCGTTTGGGTTTTGCACACGGTTTAGTTATTGCTTTTCATGGAGAAAATATGTCACTCAGTCGACGTCAGTTTTTACAGGCATCGGGCTTGGCGCTGTGCGCGAGCGCCGTGCCGCTGAGGGCAGAGGCGAGCGGAACGCAGACCCCATTACCCATTCCGCCGCTGCTGGAGTCTCGCCGCGGTCAGCCGCTGTTCCTGACCCTGCAGCGCGCCCACTGGGCGTTTATGGATAACCGCAAAGCGGCGGTGTGGGGCGTCAACGGCATGTATTTGGGGCCGACGGTGCGGGTTTACAGCGGCGACGACGTCAAGCTGATCTACAGCAACCGCCTGCAGGAGCCGGTGGCGATGACCGTCAGCGGGTTGCAGGTGCCGGGCACGCTGATGGGTGGCGCGCCGCGCATGATGTCGCCGAACGTCGACTGGTCGCCGGTGCTGCCTATTCGTCAGGCGGCAGCCACCTGCTGGTACCACGCCAACACGCCGAACCGCATGGCGCCGCACGTTTACAACGGGCTGGCCGGGCTGTGGCTGGTGGAAGATGCCGTCAGCAAAGCGCTGCCGCTGCCCAACCACTACGGCGTCGATGATTTCCCGTTGATCATTCAGGACAAGCGCTTCGATAACTTCGGCACGCCGCAATACGATGCGCCGTCGCAGGGCGGCTTCGTCGGCGATACGCTGTTGGTCAACGGCGTGCAAAACCCGTATGTCGAAGTGTCGCGCGGCTGGGTGCGTTTGCGCCTGCTTAACGCCTCCAACGCGCGCCGCTATACCCTGCAGCTCAGCGACGGGCGCCCATTCAACGTGATCGCCAGCGATCAGGGCTTCCTGCCCGCGCCGGTCGCGGTGCAGCAGCTGTCGCTGGCGCCGGGCGAACGCCGGGAAGTGCTGATCGACATGTCGAAGGGCGACGAGGTGACCATCACCGCCGGTGAAGCGGCGGGCATCATGGATCGCCTGCGCGGCCTGTTCGAGCCGTCGAGCATTCTGGTGTCCACCCAGGTGCTGACGCTGCGCCCGACCGGCCTGCTGCCGCTGGTGACCGACAACCTGCCGATGCGCCTGCTGGCGGATCAGCTGTTGGACGGCAGCGCCAGCCGCACCCGCGATTTCCGCCTGGGCGACGGCGGCGTTGGCATCAACGGCGCGATTTGGGACATGAACCGCATCGACGTGCAGGCGCAGCAAGGCACCTGGGAACGCTGGAACATTCATGCGGATACGCCGCAGTCATTCCATATTCAGGGCGTGCAGTTCCTGATCAAACGCGTCAACGGCGCGCAGCCGATGGCGGAAGATCGCGGCTGGAAGGACACCGTCTGGGTCGATGGCGACGTCGAGCTGCTGGTGTATTTCAACCAACCTACCTCCGAACACTTCCCGTTCCTGTATTACAGCCAGACGCTGGAAATGGCCGATCGCGGCACCGCCGGCCAGCTGATGGTGCAGCCGACGATGTAATCTGCGCTGCGGGCCGCTTACGGCGCCCGCAGCATCTCCAAAAAGGCCTGCACCACCGGTGTGATGCTGTCGGCGCGGTAAACCGCATACAGATCCGCCGGCGGCGCCTGTTGCAGCGAGCAAAAGCGGACGCCGGGCCACGGAATGCGGCCGTAGCTGTCCGGCAGCAGCGTAATGCCGCAGCCTTCCGCCACCAGCGCCAGCAGGGTTTGCGGCTCGTTGACCTGATAAGCGACGTCCGGCAGGAATCCCTGCTGCAGACACAGATTGTGCAGATACAGCCCCAGGCTGGCCTCATGCGGCGGCAGCACGATGAAGCTATCGTTCTGCAGCGCCGCCAGCGGGATGTTTTCCTGCTGCGCCAGCGGATGATCGAGCGGCAGCACCACGGCGATGCTTTCGCTCGCCAACCGTTGGCAGGTCAACCCCGGCAGCGTCTGCTGCTGCGCCTCTCGCCAGACCCCGATATCGATATGCCGCTTTTGCAGCGCGGCGATTTGCTGGCTGGGCGTCAGCTCGTTCAACGACCAGGTGACGCCGGCGCTTTGCTCGCTGAACCGCCGCAGCGCCGCGATCAGGCCGCCCCAGGCCGAGGTGCCGACCATGCCGACCACCATGTGGCCGCCTTCGCCGCGCCCCATCTGTTGCACCTGATGCAGCGCGCTGTCGGCCTGATCCAGCAGCCGCTCGACGTTGCGCAGCAGCGTGCGGCCGGCCGGCGTCAGCGTCATGGAGCGGGTGGTGCGTTTGAACAGCACCACGCCGAGCTGGCTCTCCAACTCCTTGATGTGCTTGCTGAGCGGCGGCTGTGACATATTCAGCCGCCGAGCCGCCTGGGTGAAGTTCATCTCTTCCGCCACCACGCGGAAATAGTGCAGCAGGCGGAAGTTAATCCGGCCGGGATCGGGCAGGGCATGGGGCTGATTCATCCGGGATATCGTCTCCTTGTGACGCAGCTCAACTTATAGGTAAATGGAATAAATCGGCCGCCAAGAATGTATTGGTCTCGGCTGAGCCTCGCTCTCTACTATGGGGATTATTATCCCCCGCTGAAAGAGAGAATACGATGTTTAATCAAGAAGATGCTTTTACCTGCGCCGATGTCGTCCGCGCACGCCTGCCGGATTTCCAGCCGAAAGCGGCCTTGATTCTCGGCTCCGGGCTCGGCGCCCTGGCGGAGGTGATGACCGAAACCGTCACCATCGACTACGCGGAGCTGCCGGGCTTTCCTGTGAGCGGCGTCGCCGGCCATGCCGGGCAGCTGGTCGCCGGCAAGCTGGAGGGCGTACCGGTATTGTGCATGAAAGGGCGCGGTCATTTCTATGAAGGGCGCGGCATGCAGGTGATGACCACCGCAGTGCGCACCTTCAAACTGCTGGGCTGCGAATTCCTGCTGGCGACCAACGCCGCCGGTTCGCTGCGCCGCTCGGTGGCGCCGGGCAGCCTGGTGGCCATTACCGATCACATCAACTTCATGCCGGAATCGCCGCTGGTCGGCGTTAACGACGAGCGCTTCGGGCCGCGCTTCTTTAGCCTGGCAAACGCCTACGATCGCGATCTGCGCGCCCAGCTGGCGGCGGTGGCCGAAAGCGCGGGCATCCCGCTGGCGGAAGGGGTATTCGCCGCCTACACCGGGCCGAATTTCGAAACGCCGGCGGAGATCCGCATGATGCAGACCCTGGGCTGCGACGTGGTGGGGATGTCGATCGTGCCGGAAGTCCTGACGGCGCGCCACTGCGGCCTCAAGGTGCTGGTGGTATCCGCGATGACCAACTACGCCGAAGGGCTGTCGGATACGCCGCTCTCCCATGAACAAACGCTCAGCTGCGCGGCGCTGGCGGCGGACGATTTCATGCGCCTGATCCGCGAGCTGTTCAAAACGCTGTAATAGCGCAAGCAAACCGGCGGCGGGCTGCAGGGGGCCTGCCGTATCAATCATCGTTGAAAGCATAATAACAAGGTGATGGCGATGGCGATAAAAACACGATTGAAAGTCATGATTTTCCTGCAGTTCTTTATCTGGGGTGCCTGGCTGGTGACGCTGGGCTCCTACATGATCAACACGCTGCATTTCAGCGGCATGCAGGTGGGGATGGTTTACAGCGCCAAAGGCATCGCTGCGCTGATCATGCCGGGGCTGGCGGGCATCATTGCCGATCGGTGGATGAAGGCCAACTCTCTGTATGCGCTTTGCCACCTGCTCGGGGCGCTGGCGCTGTACTGCGCGGCGCAGGTCGAGCAACCGATGCTGATGTTCTGGGTGATGCTGTTCAACGCCATGGTCTATATGCCGACCATCGCGCTCTCCAACGCCATTTCCTATTTTTGCCTCGAGAAGCACGGCTTTGACACGGTGAAGGACTTTCCGCCGGTGCGGGTGTACGGCACGGTGGGGTTCATTCTGGCGATGTGGCTGGTCGGCTTTAGCCAAATCGAGCTCAGCAATCTGCAGCTGTACCTGGCTTCTGCGGCGTCGCTGCTGCTGTCGGCCTATTCGCTGACGCTGCCGCGCTGCCCGACCAACCGCGCGGCCGAGTCAAAGAGCTGGGTGAGCGTGCTGGGGCTGGATGCGCTGGTGCTGTTCCGCCAGCGGCGCATGACGCTGTTTTTCCTGTTCGCCATGTTGCTTGGGGCGGCGCTGCAGATAACCAATACCTTCGGCAACCCGTTCCTGCACGATCTGTCGCTCAATCCGCTGTATCAGGACAGCCTCAGCGTCCGGTATCCGGCGGTGCTGCTGTCGCTGTCGCAGATCTCTGAAGTGTTCTTTATCCTCACGATTCCCTTCTTCCTGCGTCGTTACGGCATCAAGCAGGTGATGCTGATCAGCATGGCGGCCTGGACGCTGCGTTTCCTGTTCCTGGCGTACGGCACGCCGGTCGGCTTTGGTTTCGTTCTGCTGCTGCTGTCGATGATCGTCTACGGCTGTGCGTTCGACTTCTTTAATATCTCCGGCGCCATCTTCGTCGAGAAAGAGGCCGATCACCGCATCCGCGCCAGCGCGCAGGGGCTGTTCATGACCATGGTGAACGGGTTGGGCGCCTATCTGGGTGCGCTCGCCAGCGGCGAGGTGGTGGACTTCTTCAGCCATGACGGCGTGAAAGACTGGCAGAGCATCTGGCTGATGTTTGCGCTGTATACGCTGGTGCTGGGGATCGTGTTCGCGTTGAGCTTCAACTACCGCCACTCGCCGCAGGAGAGCGCGGTGGCGGCGCAGTAAGGCAGGGGGCGCAGCCTGGCTGCGCCCTGAAACGTCAGGCCTGCGGGAAGCGCTGTTGCAACTGCTGCCAGTCCGGCGGATTGGCGGCCCCGAGGCTGGCCACCACGCAAGCGGCGACCCGGTTGGCCAGATCGACCGCCTGCGGCAGCGGCCAGCCGGCGGACAGGCCCGTCAGTAAACCGGCGCAGTGGGCATCGCCCGCGCCGATGGTGTCGACCACGTCTACCGGATAGGCGGGAACGTGCAGCGGCGGCGTGCGGCCGTCGCAGATCCACGCGCCGTCGCGATCCAGGCGGCAGATCAGCGTCAGGTTGCGGGCGGCGGCATAGCGCTGCGCGGCCTCCACGGCGTCACCGGCGCCGCACAGCGCGGCCACTTCGTCGCGGTTGAGCGTCAATAGGGTGTGGCTGTCGCTGAGCATGGCGAAGAAATCTTCGCTGAGCTGAGCGATGCGCGGGCCGGGATCGATCAGGCGCGGTTGGTCGAACGGCATGCGCGTCAGCCACTCGCGCAGCGCTTCGCCGCTTTCACCCGCCAGCTCGTAGCCGCTGGCGTAGATCAGGGTGTGCTCCGTCAGCGGCAGCGTCGCCAGCTGCGCTTTATTCCATTGGCTTTCGCAGCCGGAAACCGTGATGAAGGTGCGTTCACCGTTCGGTTCCACCAGCGCCAGGCACCAGCCGTTGTCCATCTGGCCGTGGCGCAACAGCACCTCCAGCCCCAGCTCGCCCATGGCGGCTTCGGCAGCCGCGCCCCATTCGCCGTTGCCAACCGGCATGCCGTTAATCACCGGCGTTTCGAGGCGCACCAGCGCGCGCGCCACGTTGAACGCGCAGCCGCCGATTTGCCGCGCCTGCGGCTGGGCTTCGATATCTTCGCCGCTGGTCGGCAGGCGCGGCAGCGTCATCACCAGATCGCCGACCGCGCCCCCAATAACCAGGACAGGTGTTACAGCTTCCCACTCACTCATTGATGTTCTCTGCGTTGGGTCAGGTACAGACCGTAAGCGATCAGACTCACCGCGAACGACACAAACAGCCCCAGGCTGGAATCGGCGAACAAGCCTTTGGCCAGCGGGCCGTCGATAAAACCGGTTTTGGTGACCAGCAGGCCGCACAGGGCGCCGAGGAACCAGCAGAACAGCGGGGCTTTGCGCACGCCGCGGTTCTGGCCATGCAGGCCGTACAAAGCGTTGCCATCATACCCGTGGCGGCGGCGCAGGCACAGGTAATCGAGCAGGAAAATCGCCTCCCAGGCCGCCAGGAAGACGCCGCAGAACACCAGGAAGGAGATGAACGGCCCCATGAAATCGCCGGAGATGAACAGCACATACAGGGCGATGCCCAGCACTACGACCGCGTCGATCGACACCGCCAGCCACTGTTTGACCTGCACGCCGATGGTCAGCAGGTTAAGGCTGGCGGAATACAGGCTGAGCACCGCGATGGTGACGATGCCGGCGGTGGCGGCCAGCAGATAAGGGATCGCCATCCAGGCGGGCAGCACGGAGCCTATCAGCGCGATGGGGTTGGCGGCGCTGGCCAGATCGGGCAGCTGCACGGAAAGCAGGATGCCGGCCAGCATCAGCAGCATCAGCGGCAAACAGGCGCCGCCCATTACCGCGGCGAAAATGCTTTTGCTCGACGAGCTCGGGCTTTGATAGCGGCTGTAATCGGCGCCGGCAATCGCCCAGCTGATGCCGGTGCCGGCGGCGATCACCGATACTGCCGGCAGGAAGCCGGTCAACCAGCTGCCGGAAGGCAGCGCCAGCACCTGGCTCCACTCGGTGTTGAACAGGATATAGAGCACCACGATCAGCGTCATGGTGCCGAAGATGCGGCTGAACCAGCTTTGCATCCAGACCACGGTATTTTGCCCCAGCAGGCTGACGACGACAGTGAGCCCGCCGAACAGCAGCAGGCTGAGCGCGGTCAGCAGGTGGCTGCTACCCAACCCGAAGGCCTCGAACAGCGCCGCCAGCGTCAGGGTGCCGGTGATCACATTGACCGCTTCCCAGCCCATCAGGTTGATCCAACTGAACAGGGTGGGCGCCACGTTGCCCTTCAGGCCGAAAATCACCCGTGAGAGCGTCAGCGTAGAGGTGCGCCCGCGCTTGCCGGCGAAGCTGGTGAGGCCGACCAGCACGAAGCTGGCGACGCCGAGCAGCGCGGCGAGTACCGATTGCAGGAAGGATAAGCCGAAGCCGACGATAATGGCGCCGTACACCACGCCGAGAATGCCGATATTGGCCGCCGACCAGATCCAAAACAGCTCGATGGGCTTGCCGGTCTGTTCCGCGTCCGGCACCCGATCGATACCGGTGCTTTCTACCTTCCATGCTTCATTGCGATTGATATCGGTCATAGCAAATGATCCCTGTAGCGCAGGGCCGCGAGGGCCGCCGCAGTTGACTGAAAATCGATTCCGTTGGCGCGGTTGACGCCGGCTATTCCGTTGTCGGTGAAGACGCCGATTCCGCGCAGTGTGTAGCGGCTGAGACCGCCGGGTCTGTCAAAATGAGGGCGGTATCCGCCTGATCGGGTGAGGCACGTCGGCCGCACGGCGCCAATGAGTGTAGTCAAAGAGTGGGTCTGCAGCGGGGTTTGGCGAAGCGGGAACGTTTCTATTTGCCGACATCGATCCGGTTCGCCCACCGCGAAGGGATCCTGTGATGCGGCTATGAGCAGTGAGCAAGCTATCCATTAGCTACGTTGCTTATTCTCGGCCGTTTGTGCTGACAGTATATGCCCGCTGCCGGCCATCAAGGGTATCCTTTAGGGCTGGCAGCGGGTTTTTTATTGTTTTTAAAGTGGGTCCCTGGTGTTGGTGCGATTGATGTATCAACATCAATAAGCACAGATTACGCGCGATCTAGATCCAATGAAAGTCCATTAGGCAAAAATTGTGATGCCACTCTGAAAACATTAGCGATATTTTAGTTAAGGTGAGGGGCTTATCGCCGGATCGGCGATAGGATAAAAAACGAAATCCAGACAAATGGCATAGGTAAGAGGGCGGGCGAATGACGGATTTTATGGCCTGGCTGCGTGGCCATCTGGCGCAGGGGGCGGTAGCGCCGCGTTATATTCAGCTGGCGACGGCGATAGAAACCGCAATCAGGCAGCAGGTGTTGGCGGCCGAGGCGTTTTTGCCGCCGGAACGGCAGATGGCGGAAGGCCTGGGGCTGTCGCGCGTCACCGTCAGCAAGGCGATGAAGCTGCTGGAGGAGAAGGGGCTGATTTCGCGGCAGCAGGGCGTTGGCACCCGCGTGGCGATGCGCATCGGCTATTCCCTCGATAAGGACAGCGGTTTCACCGCTCAGGCGCTGCGCCACGGCAGCAGCGTCAGTAACCGATGGTTGCTGCGCACCCGGGTCGGCGCGCCGGCCAAGGCCGCGGCGGCGCTGGGGCTGGCGGAGGGGGATGAGGTGATCAAACTGCGGCGTTTGCGCTTGCTGAACGGCAGCCCGGTCTCGCTGGAAACCACCTATATTCCGCCGCGCTTCCTGCCCGAACCGGGGCAGTTGGAGCATTCGCTGTATGCGTTATGGCAATCGCGCGGCATCGTGCCTGAAGATAAACACTTTCTGCTGAAGGCGGTGTCCTGCAGCGACGAGGTCGCCGAGCTGCTCAACGTGCCGTGCGGCGCGCCGTTGTTGCACATCACCCAGACCAGCCGCAATGCCCAGGGCGAGGCGCTGGAGTTCAGCGATATCCTGTGTCGCAGCGACGTTTATGAATTCGAAGTGAACGGTTAGCGAAATAACCATGCTCTTTTTGCTGCTAGTGCGTATAATCGCCGCCCGGCGATTAATTAACCTGTAAAAAGAGCAGCAGAATGAGCACCACCAGCCTGATCCAACCCGATCGTGAACTGTTTTCCTATAAGCCTTATTGGGCGGAATGTTTTGGCACCGCGCCGTTTTTACCGATGTCGCGAGCAGAGATGGATCAACTGGGCTGGGACAGCTGCGACGTGATCATCATCAGCGGCGACGCCTATGTCGATCACCCGAGCTTCGGCATGGCGATCATCGGCCGCATGCTGGAAGCGCAGGGCTTCCGCGTCGGCATCATCGCGCAGCCGGACTGGAGCAACAAAGAAGATTTCATGCGGTTGGGGAAACCGAACCTGTTCTTCGGCATCACCGCCGGCAACATGGACTCGATGATCAACCGCTATACCGCCGATCGCAAACTGCGTCACGACGATGCTTACACCGCCGGCAACGTCGGCGGCAAACGCCCGGATCGCGCCACCCTGGTCTACAGCCAGCGCTGCAAAGAAGCCTATAAAGACGTGCCGATCGTGCTGGGCGGCATCGAAGCCAGCCTGCGCCGCATCGCCCACTACGATTACTGGTCGGATACCGTGCGCCGCTCGGTGCTGGTGGATTCCAAAGCCGACATGCTGATCTACGGCAACGGCGAACGTCCGCTGGTGGAAGTGGCGCATCGCCTGGCCGCCGGCGAGAAGATCGGTGATATCCACGATATTCGCAATACCGCAGTGATGCGCAAAGAAGCGCTGCCGGGCTGGAGCGGTGTGGATTCCACCCGCCTCGACAAGCCAGGCCGTATTGAAGCTATCCCGAACCCGTACGGCGACGATCTGCCGTGCGCCGACGGCGCCAAGCCAAAAGAGCCGGAGGCCAAGCCTGTCACCGTGCGCGCCGCCAAGCCGAAGCCGTGGGAGAAGACCTACGTGCTGCTGCCGTCCTTCGAGAAAGTGAAGGGCGACAAGGTGCTGTATGCGCACACCTCGCGCATTCTGCACCATGAAACCAACCCGGGCTGCGCCCGCGCGCTGATGCAGAAACACGGCGATCGTTACGTATGGATCAACCCGCCGGCGATCCCGCTGACCACGCCAGAGATGGACAGCGTCTTCGCGCTGCCTTATCAGCGCGTGCCGCATCCGTCCTACGGCCAGGATCGCATTCCGGCCTATGACATGATCCGTTTCTCGGTGAACATCATGCGCGGTTGCTACGGCGGCTGCTCGTTCTGTTCGATCACCGAGCACGAAGGGCGCATCATCCAGAGCCGTTCGGAAGATTCGATCGTTCGCGAAATCGAAGAGATCCGCGACAAGGTGCCGGGCTTTACCGGCGTGATCTCCGATCTCGGCGGCCCGACCGCCAACATGTATATGCTGCGCTGCACCAACCCGCGCGCCGAGCAGACCTGCCGCCGCGCCTCGTGCGTGTATCCGGAGATTTGCACCTACATGGACACCAACCACGAGCCGACCATCAAACTGTATCGCCGTGCGCGTTCGCTGGAGGGCATCAAGAAGATCCTGATCGCTTCCGGGGTTCGTTACGATCTGGCGGTGGAAGATCCGCGTTATATCAAGGAGCTGGCGACCCACCACGTCGGCGGCTACCTGAAGATCGCGCCGGAGCACACCGAAGAAGGGCCGCTGTCGAAGATGATGAAGCCGGGCATGGGCAGCTACGATCGCTTCAAGCAGCTGTTTGATCACTATTCGAAGCAGGCGGGCAAAGAACAGTATCTGATCCCGTACTTCATCTCGTCGCACCCGGGCACTCGTGATGAAGACATGGTGAACCTGGCGCTGTGGCTGAAGAAGAACCGTTTCCGCCTCGATCAGGTGCAGAACTTCTATCCCTCGCCGATGGCCAACTCCACCACCATGTATTACAGCGGCAAAAACCCGCTGAGCAAGGTGGGGTACAAGAGCGAAGACGTGGTGGTGCCGCGCGGCGATCGCCAGCGTCGCCTGCATAAGGCGCTGCTGCGTTACCACGACCCGGCCAACTGGGCGCTGATCCGCACCGCGCTGGAAGAGATGGGGCTGAAGCACCTGATCGGCAGCCGCCGCGAGTGTCTGGTGCCGGCGCCGAGCATCGACGAGCAGCGCGAAGCGAAACGCCTGCAGCGCCATACCCGGCCGGCGCTGACCAAGCATACCGATATCAATCGGCAGCGCACGCCGTCCAACCGGCCGCCGCGCAAACCGATTCGCAAAGCCAAGCCGTAACGGCCACGCCGCGTACGCAAACAAAAAGGAGAACCCTGGGGTTCTCCTTTTTACTTTTGCTCATCACAAACTATCGTAGGCGGCTTCCACTTTCATCAAATGGCGCGGCGCCTGCGGAGCGGGGTGGTATTTGCGCACGTGCCAGTTAAAGGCTTCCGGCGACAGGTTGTTGATCATCGCGATGGCCTGCTGACGGTTGCTGGAGAAGGTGCGCAGTAGCGCGCCGGTGCCGTTGACGTAGGCGATGATGGTGGCGTAGCGCAGCGTAACAGGGTTCGTGATCCCTTTAAGCTGCTGTTTTTGCAAGGTGGCCAGGTAGGCGGCGCCGAGATCGATATTGGTGTCGGGATCCCGCAGGTCGTCAGCGTCCGGGCAACCGCGTTTGCCTTTGTAGCGGTAGGCATCGCAGCCGGCGGTATCGGCTTTCAGCTGCATCAGGCCGATAGCGTTGGATTTGCTCACCGCCGCGGGGTTGAAGCCGGACTCCACCTGGATCATGGCGGTGATCAGCTTGGCGTCCACGCCGTATTCGCTGGCGGCGTCTTTAATGGCGCTATCGAAAGCGTGGCGATCGTAGCTGACGCGCTGTTTCTTGCCGGCGCAACCCGCCAGCACCAGCATGACGCAAAGCATGCCCAGCCGTAACCCGTGTGAGAAAGAGAATTTCATGGTGCTCCGTGCTTGTCTGTTTTTTTAACGGCGTTAACCGGCGGGCGAGGCCTCCGGCGTCGTCATCATAACGTCAGGCGGCGCAAGGGAGCAATGCGCGGGAAGGAAAAGCCCCCTCCGACGGGAGAGGGCTTGGGGAGGGGTTACAGGGTATCCGGATCCGGCCCGAGGCGGTTGCCGACGTCCAGCTTGGCGATCTCGCCCAGTTCGTCCTTATCGAGTTTGAAATCAAACACCTCGAAGTTTTCGCGGATGCGCGACGGCGTGACCGATTTCGGGATCACGATAAGGCCGCTGTCCAGGTGCCAGCGCACCACGATCTGCGCCGGGGTTTTCTCGTATTTCTCGGCCAGCGCCTTGATCAGCGGCTGGTCGAACACCCCTTTACCGCCCTGCGCCAGCGGGCTCCAGGATTCGGTGGCGATATGGTGCGTGGCGTTCCAGGCGCGCAGCTGGCGCTGTTGCAGCAGCGGGTGTAGCTCTATCTGGTTGACGACCGGCGCCACGTTGGTTTCATCCAGCAGGCGCTGCAGGTGCGGCGTATGGAAGTTGCATACGCCGATGCTTTTGACCAGGCCTTGATCGCGCAGCTTGATCAGTTCGCGCCAGGCGGAGACGTATTGATCTTGCTGCGGGCGCGGCCAGTGGATCAGGTACAGATCCACATAGTCCAGCCTGAGTTTTTCCAAACTGGTTTCCAGCGCCGCCAGTGGATCGCCCTGATCGTCGTTCCACAGCTTGGTGGTGATGAACAGCTCGCTGCGCGGCAGCGAGCTGGACTGCAGTGTGGCGCCGACGCCTTCCTCGTTCTTGTAGATCGCGGCGGTGTCGATGGAGCGGTAACCGATCTCCAGCGCTTTGCTCACCGCGCGGGTGGTCTCTTCAATACTCGCCTGCCAAACGCCGAGACCCAACTGCGGCATCAGATTACCATCGTGGAGTTTGATGATGGGTTGTTGCGTTGTCATGCGCATCTCCTTGTGTACGGATTGCGGCGCCTGCGGCACCGAAACGGCTATAGATAAATTCTAGTTGGCAAAATGGGCGGTTGCCGGGTTTGCCAGCCTAATTTCAGCGGTGGCGGGAGGGCGACTTTCTCCCCGCTCTCCCTGTGAATGAGCGGTAAGACGGGTGGTGCGAAACGATCGGCGGCACCCGACGGCACCCGGTGATCGGCCGGGCGTCGGATGCGGCGAAAAATGGCTGGCGGAGACTAAAGCCTAGCAAAAAATCGCCGTTTTGCGATTAACGCGCCGCTTCGTAAATGCGGCGGCTGACGTCCAGGGTGATGTCCTGATGCTCGCCCAGGGCGGTCATGCCGTGCTGATGCAGCTTGTCGAGCAGCGCCGGAATGCTGCTGCCGTCGAGCTGATAATCTGCCATGCGGGTCGGTACGCCCATCTGCTCGAAGAAGGCGCGAGTGGCGGCGATGGCGCCGTCGATACGGCTGTCTTCGCTGCCTTCGCGCAGGCCCCAGACGCGGTCAGCGTACTGCAGCAGTTTTTCGCGCTTCTGCGCTTTCTTCTCGTGCAGCAGCGCCGGCAGTACGATGGCCAGCGTTTGCGCGTGGTCGAGATCGTGCATGGCGGTCAGCTCGTGGCCCAGCATGTGGGTCGCCCAGTCCTGCGGCACCCCGGCGCCGATCAGGCCGTTCAGCGCCATGGTGGCGCTCCACATCACGTTGGCGCGCACCCCATAGTTTTCCGGTTCGGCCAGCGCGCGCGGGCCGTCTTCCAGCAGGGTCAGCAGCAGGCCTTCGGCGAAGCGATCCTGCACTTTGGCGTCCACCGGGTAGGTCAGGTACTGCTCCAGGGTGTGCACGAAGGCGTCAACCACGCCGTTGGCGATCTGGCGCGGCGGCAGCGAGTAGGTCACCACCGGATCCAGTACGGCGAAGCGCGGCTGCACCAGCGGCGAGAAGAAGTGCTGCTTGTCGCCGCTGCTTTTACGGGTGATCACCGCGCCGCTGTTGGATTCGGAACCGGTGGCCGGCAGTGTCAGCACGCAGCCCATCGGCACTGCGTCGGCGATGTGGCTGCCGACGGTCTGCAGGATATGCCAGGCGTCGCCGTCGGCGGTGTAACGCGCGGCGGCGGCGATGAACTTGGTGCCGTCAACCACCGAACCGCCGCCGACCGCCAGCAGGAAATCGATGTTTTCCGCCTTCACCACTTCGACCGCTTTCATCAGCGTTTCGTAGGTCGGGTTCGGCTCGATGCCGGAGAACTCCCGCACGTCGCGGCCGGCCAGCGCGCTGTACACCTGATCCAGCACGCCGTTTTTCTTCACGCTGCCGCCACCGTAGGTGATCAGAATGCGTGCGTCCGCCGGGATCTGGCCGGCCACTTCGGCAATTTGGTCCTTGCCGAACAGGATTTTGGTTGGGGTATGCAGAATGAAGTTTTGCATGGATGATTTCTCTCTTTCTGTCAGGCGGGCGCCAACGTGGCGCAAAGGTTTCTGGCCCGTATTGTCAGGAACCTGGCGGCAACGCACAATGCACATTCCTGTTTGGTTCTTGCCTATTCCTACAAGTCGCTGTAGAAATGGCGAGTTTTAAATTATTATTTATGCCGAATCGTTCTGACTGTAAGAGGGTGTTTCCGTGATTGAAATCGATGCGCAGCGCAGCCGCATGGCGCACCAGGCGATGGCTATCGCCACCGGCAACGGCTACACGCCGTCACCGGTGCCGCGGGTAAAGATCCTGTATGTCGATCGCCACAGCCCGCGCCAACCGGTGATGTACGAGCCGGGGATCGTGATTGTCTTTCAGGGGCACAAGGTGGGCTATTGCGGCAACAAGATGTTCCAGTACGATCCGCGCAACTACCTGCTGATGACGGTGCCGCTGCCGTTCGAGTGCGAAACCTTCGCCAGCCCGGAACTGCCGCTGGTTGGGTTGGCGGTCAATATCGATACCCAAATGCTGCAGGACTTGCTGATCGACATCGGCGACGACGACTACCTGATGCAACCGCGGGCGGAGAGCAACGGGGTGAACCTGGCCGAGCTGACGGAAGAGCTGCTGTGCGCCACCGAACGCCTGCTGGACGTGATGGCCAAGCCGCTCGATGCCCGGGTGCTGGGGCCGCAGATCGTGCGCGAAATCCTCTACTACGTGCTGCGCGGCACCTGCGGCGCGTCGCTGCAGGAGCTGGTCAACCGCCATACCCACTTTAGCCAGATCGCCAAGGCGTTACGGCGCATAGAAAATCAATATGCCGACAACCTCAACGTCGAGCAGTTGGCCAGCGAGGTCAACATGAGCGTCTCGGCGTTCCACCACAACTTCAAGGCGGTGACCAACACCTCGCCGCTGCAATACGTGAAGTCGTACCGGCTGCATAAGGCGCGCCTGTTGATGGTGCATGACGGCCTGAAGGCCAGCACGGCGGCGATCCGCGTCGGCTACGAGAGCGCGTCGCAGTTCAGCCGTGAATTCAAGCGCCTGTTCGGCATGACGCCGAGCGATGAAATCGCCCGGCTGCGCGACGCCAACCCGCTGCTGCTGGAGGGCTGAACCGCGTTTACGGGGTCAGGACGATCTTGCCGAACGGCCCGCGATCGAGGTGATCCAACGCCTGCGGCAGTTGATCGAAACGGTAGACCTGGTCGATCACCGGCTGCAGGTTGACGGCGTCCACGGCGCGCACCAGATCTTCCAGCGCGCGGCGGTGGCCGACGCCGATGCCCTGGATCTCCGCCGATTTCAGCAGTAGCAGGCCGGCGGGGGCGGAAATCTCGGCGCCCGCCAGCACGCCGATCACCGAGATGCGGCCGCCCACCGCCACGGCGCGTACCGAGTTGCCCAGATTCGGGCCGCCGACGGTGTCGATCACATGGTCGATGCCGCGATCCTGCGTCAGCGCATAAATTGCTTCCACCCAATCGCCGTTCAGTCGGTTGATGCCGTGACTGGCGCCCAGCGCCTGGGCACGCGCCAGCTTTTCATCGCTGCCGGAGGTCACATACACCTCGGCGCCGTGCGCTTTGGCGATTTGCAGCGCGAACAGCGCCACCCCGCCGGTGCCTTGCACCAGCACCGTCTCGCCGGCATGCAGCTTGCCTTGCTCCACCAGCGCGAACCAGGCAGTTAGCCCGGCGCACGGCAGGGTGCTGGCCTGCACGTCGTCCAGCGACGCCGGCGCCGCCACCAGCCAATCCTCATGCAAAATCACATATTCCGCCAGCACGCCCTGATAGAAACCGCCGAGGGTGTGGTAAGGCACCTGGCGTGCATCGCCGTACGGTTTTTGCCGGCCGTCGAGCCAGCCGGGGCTGAAGGTGGAGATGACCCTGGCGCTGGGTTGGAAACGGCTGACGCCGGGGCCGATAGCGTCGACCTCGCCGGCCATGTCCGAGGCGGGGGTGAACGGCTGCGGCAGCGTCAGCCCCATGCCGTTTTCGATCATCAGCTTGTCGCGGTAGTTGAGCGCTACCGCTTTCACTTTCACTCTGATTTCGTGTGGCCCCGGCTGCGGGATCGCGTCGGCGGTCAACCGCAGGTGTTCACGCCCCAGGGCGTCCATCGTCCAGTGTTGCATCGTGTCGGTCATGATGTTCTCCAAAGTCAGCGATTAACGACCGGTCGATAATATCGTTGATGGAGGTTCGCCAGTGGCGATAAGATTTCCGAAGATTGTTTCTTTCAGGGCGACAAATCATGAGCGATCGATTGAGCGGCATTTCGGTATTTGTCACCGCCGTGGAGGCGGGCAGTTTTGCGTTGGCGGCCAGCCGGCTGCACCTGTCGCGTTCGGCGGTGGGGAAAACCATCGCCCGGCTGGAACAGCGGCTGGGCGTGCGGCTGTTTCATCGCACCACCCGCAGCCAGAGCCTGACCGACGACGGCGCGTTATTCTATGAGCGCTGCCTGCGGGCGCTGGAGGAGATCCGCAGCGCGGAAACGCTGCTGGAGTCGGGCAAGCGACAGGTCAGCGGCCGGCTGCGGGTATCGATGCCGGTGCTGTTTGGCCGCATGTGCATTGCGCCGCTGTTGACCGAGCTGACGCGCGAGCACCCGGGCCTGGAGCTGGAGCTGTCGTTCAACGATCGGGTGGTGGATCTGATTGAGGACGGCTTCGACATGGCGATCCGCAACGGCACGCTGGCCAACAGCGGCGGGCTGGTGGCGCGTCGCATCGGCGATCATCGCATGACGCTGTGCGCCTCGCCGGCCTATCTGCAGCGGTGCGGCGAGCCGCACAGCATCGAACAGCTGGCGCAGCATGAGGCGGTGACCTATATGCGCGCCGGTGCGCGGCGCAGCTGGTTGGTATTGGATAGCGACGGCAAGCCGCAGGAAGTGATGCCGACTAACCGGCTGCAAATGGACGATCTGCAGGCGATTGCGGATGCGGCGACGGCGGGGTTCGGCATTGCCTGGCTGCCGTGCTGGCTGGTGCGTGAGCAGCTGTTGAGCGGGGCGCTGGTGCGCTTGCTGCGCGACCGGCCGGGCGCCGCCTTTGAAGCGCATGCGGTGTGGCCGCACACGCCTCACCTGCCGCTGAAGGTGCGGCTGGCGGTGGATACGCTGGTGAGCAAGTTGCCCGCCAGTCTGGCGTTGGTCGAGAAGGCGCTGTAGCGCGCCGGGCTCAGGAGGAGGCGCGCTTTTTACGCCAAATGACCAGCATGGCGCCCAGCAGGCCGACGAACAGCAGCAGCAGCGGCAGCAGCATCAGGCCGGTCATCACCTGGCTTTCGTAGCGCTTCACCAGCGGGATTTGGCTGAAAGCGTAGCCGAGGCCCACCAGCGCGCAAACCCAGATCGCCGCGCTCAGCCAGTTGAACACCTGGAAGCGTGAGCTGTTGAGCCCGGAAATGCCGGCCATGGTCGGCAGCAGCGTGCGCACGAAGCCGAGGAAGCGGCCGATCAGCAGCGCCGTCAGCCCGTGGCGGTTGAACAGGTTATGCGCGCGTTGGTGATATTGCGCCGGCAGCTGCAGCAACCAGCCCTTCACCAGGCCGGTGTGGCCCAGCCAGCGGCCCTGGATATAGCTCAGCCAGCAGCCGAGGCCGGCGGCGGCGGTCAGAATCAGCAGGGTGGGGGCAAAGCCCATCACGCCTTTGGCGATCAGCGCACCCGACAGCAGCAGCAAGCTGTCGCCGGGGAGGAAGGAGGCGGGCAGCAGTCCGTTTTCCAAAAACAGAGTGGTGAAAAGTACGGCGTAAACCACCCAAATTACGCTTGGATCGGCGAGGGCAATAAAGTCCTGCTGCCAAAGCGCATGAATAATCTCTCGTAATACATCCATTTTATGTCCTGTTGCATGCCGGTTGCGCCCGGGGTCACGTTCTCCAGGGTGCGGCGGTTACCGTATCTGACAGTTACCCGGATAGTGTACCGCTAATAGCTTAAGCCGACATTAAACGAGACGAAGAAAATTAGCGGAATCCGCCTTAGCGCACGCCGTTGAGGCGATCGAAACCGGCCGCCAGATCGGCGATCAGGTCTTCGACGTTCTCCAGGCCGATGTGCAGGCGCACCAGCGTGCCGGAGAAATCGACGCCGCCCGCCGGACGGATCGCTTCCAGCTCTTCCGGCTGGTTGGCCAGGATCAGCGACTCGAAGCCGCCCCAGGAGTAGGCCATGCTGAAGTGACTGAAGTTGTCCAGGTAGGCGGCCAACTGCGCATCGTCCAACCGCTCTTTCAGCACGAAGGAGAACAGCCCGTTGCAGCCGCTGAAGTCGCGGCGGTAGAACTCGTGGCCCTTGCAGCTGGGCAGGGCCGGGTGATTGACCGTCGCCACTTCCGGCCGTGCCGCCAGCCAGTGGGCGACTTCGATGCTGCTGCGTTCGTGCTGCTTCAGGCGCACGCTCAGGGTGCGCAGGCCGCGGCTCGCCATGTAGGCGGTGTCGGCATCCACCATTTGCCCCATCAGGTAGGAGTACTCGCGCAGCCGATCCCAACAGCGCGCGTTGGCGACGGCGGTGCCGAGCATGTAATCGGAATGGCCGATCAGGTATTTGGTGCCGGCCTGAATCGAAATGTCGATGTCGAAATCCAACGCCTTGAACAGCACGCCCGCCGCCCAGGTATTGTCGATCATGATCACCACCTCCGGCGCCACGGCGCGAATGGCCTGCACCATCGCCGGAATGTCCTGCACTTCCAGGGTGATGGAGCCGGGGGATTCCAGGAACACCACGCGGGTATTGGGTTGGATCAGCGTGGCGATGTCGGCGCCGATCAGCGGATCGAAATAGGTGGTGCTGACGTTCATGCGGCCGAGGATATGGGTGCAGAAATCCTGGGTCGGTTCGTACGCCGAACCCGTGACCAGCAGGTGATCGCCGGCGCCGACGAACGACAGGATCGCATTGGCCACCGCCGCTGCGCCGCAGGGGTACAGCACGCAGCCGGCGCCGCCCTCCAGCTCCACCATCGCATCCTGCAGGGCAAAGTGGGTCAGCGTGCCGCGTCGGCCGTAAAACAGCTCGCCGTGGGCGCGCTGCGCGGTGGCATGCTTTTTGGCGGCGACGGAGTCGAAAACCAAAGAAGAGGCGCGTTGCGTGACGGGATTGACGGAGCCCTGGGTGTAGCGTTTGCCGCGGCCGGCGCCGATCAGCGTGGTTTCGATGTGTTTTGACGTCATGGTACCTGGCTCACCTCTGGTTGCTCTGCACGTGCCCGTTTACGATAGCCCTTACGTTAGCATGAGTTAATATAGCCATCCAGACGTTTTAACTTCCAGATACAGAAACGGCTATAATTGGCTGCCGGGCGCGCCTTTCTCGCCTCATCCTTCTGCCGGGGGGCGAGAGAGAAGCCCATTCCTCGGTCAAGACGCCGTTCGGCAGCGCGGCGTTGTTGCGCCGTTGTGGGAGAAAAGTAACGAAATAACCCCATAAAAGGGGCGTTTGGCGGTGAACGGGCGCGGATTGGCGCTTTGCGGCGGGGCTGGCTAAAATTTTCTCGTTTATTTGGTAAATAATAATGAGAACTACTATCAATCCCCGGTTGGTTTGATATGATCGCACGCTGAATTATTCCTTAATTTTGATCGGTAATGGGTGGAGGCACAGCGTGAAAACGGCTGGCAAGAATTTAAATCAAGGATCGTTCGGCCAGGGCCGGGCGCAGTGGGGCAAGGCCTTCGGCCGCAGCCTGATGGCTTCTATGGTGCTGGTCGTGGGGCTGGCCGGCAGTGCGCAGGCAGCGCCGGCGGCCAATCCGGCCGTTACCGAAAGCGTTGCGCCGACCAGCGCGCCTGCACCTGCTGCAGCCGCCGCGCCGGAGAGCATCACGCCGGTGAACCCGGCGCCAACGATCCAGCCACCGGAAACCCGCGGCATGGACCTGTCCGTTTGGGGCATGTACCAGCACGCCGACGCGGTGGTGAAAGCGGTAATGATCGGCCTGGTGCTGGCCTCGATCGTGACCTGGACCATTCTGTTCTCCAAAGGCAGCGAACTGCTGCGCGCCAAGCGCCGTCTGCGCCGCGAACAGCTGGCGCTGGCCGAAGCGCGCTCGTTGGATGAAGCCTCCGAGCTGGCGCAAAACTTCGGCTCGGAAAGCGTCAGCGCGGTGTTGCTGAACGATGCGCAAAATGAGCTGGAGCTGTCTGCGGAATCTAACGACAACAACGGCATCAAGGAACGCACCGGTTTCCGCCTCGAGCGCCGCGTGGCGGCCTACAGCCGCAACATGGGCCGCGGCAACGGTTTCCTGGCTACCATCGGCGCCATCTCGCCGTTCGTCGGCCTGTTCGGCACCGTGTGGGGCATCATGAACAGCTTCATCGGCATCGCCCATTCGCAGACCACAAACCTGGCGGTCGTGGCGCCGGGCATCGCAGAGGCGCTGCTGGCGACCGCGCTGGGCCTGGTCGCGGCGATCCCTGCCGTCGTTATCTACAACATCTTCGCCCGCGTCATCAGCGGCCACCGTGCCCAGGTGGGCGATGTGGCGGCGCAGGTCTTGCTGCTGCAGGGCCGCGATCTGGATCTGGCCGCGACGGCGGAAGCCAAGCGCTCACAGCACGCACACCAACTGCGGGCGGGGTGAGTCATGGCGATGCGCTTAAATGAAGATCTGGACGACAGCGGCGAACTGCATGAAATCAACGTGACGCCGTTTATCGACGTCATGTTGGTGCTGTTGATCATCTTTATGGTGGCCGCGCCGTTGGCAACGGTAGATATTCGCGTCGATCTACCGGCTTCTTCCGCCAAACCGCAGCCGCGGCCGGAAAAACCGGTGTTCCTGTCGGTGAAGGCCGACAAGCAGCTCTACGTTGGCGATCAGCCGGTGAATGCCGATCAGCTGACTTCGGTGCTGGATCAACGCACTCAGGCGAACAAAGAAACCACCATCTTCTTCCAGGCGGACAAGAGCGTGGACTATGAAACGCTGATGAGCGTGATGGACACCCTGCGTAAAGCCGGCTACCTGAAAGTGGGGCTGGTGGGCATGGAAGGCGCCGCCAAGTAGCGGCAGCAAAACGATAAAGGGCGCTCAGGCGCCCTTTTTTATTGATTCAGAAATATCACTCCCCGGCCAACAACGCCCGGGAACCGGCATGACGCCAGTGGATGCGGCCCGGCAGATAAAGCGCATGCTGTTCCAGCGGCCGCTCGTCGATGAGCGCGGTAACCTGGTCGAAGCTATGCTGCGCCAGCGCCCGGCAGTCTTGCGCGACCGTGTCTATCTTCAGCGTCATGCAATCGAACAGGTAGTGATCGTCGAAGCTGCACAGGTGGATGTCGCTCTCCATCAGCTGATGCTGCGTCAGATAACGCAACACCCCTTCCAGCAGGCCACAGGCGGCGGTGAACAGCGCTTTGGGCGGACGCCCCAGCTGTGCGCACAGCTGAGCGAACATCTCGTAACCTGAGCTGGGGTGGTAGCTGCCGTTGATGATCCATTCCGGTTTGCACGTTACGCCGGCGCGCTCCAGGCCAAGCTGGAAGCCGGCCAGCCGATCGCGGGTCGGTGAAATGCGCGGCTGCCCGCCGAGAAAATAGATCTCATCCGGATGTTGGCGCGCGACCTTTTCCACCAGGTCGGCGGTCGCATTAACCGAATCGGTGATCACCAGCGGCAGCTCGGAACCGGCGATCAGGCGGTCCATCTGCACCACCGGCAGCCCGACGTTGATCTTCTGGTATTCCGCGTCGTTCAACTGGCTGGAGGCGACGATCAGGCCGTCGACCTGCCGTTGCACCAGACTGTTCACCGCCATCATCTCCTGCGCCGGGTTTTCATCGGTGCAGGCGATCAACAGCTGCAGACCGGCTTCGCGGCACAGCGTTTCCAGCTCGCGCGAGATCACCGCAAAGCCGTAGTTGGTCATCTCCGGTACCACCAGCCCCAGCGTGTGGCTGCGGTTGGAGCGCAAAGAGCGGGCGTGGATGCTGGGCTGATAATGGTGTTCGTGCGCCAGCGCCAGAATGCGATCGCGGGTGTCGTCGGACACCCGGTATTCCTTGCTGCGGCCGTTCAGCACCAGGCTGGCGGTCGATTTCGACACCCCGGCCAGCGTGGCGATGTCACTGATGGTAATGCGTTTATTTTTTTTCACTGACGCCATCTGAAGTCATCGGAGGATGCGTCATTCTAGCATGCATGGCGTCAGCGGCCAGTATTCCAACGCCAGCGCTGCGCTCCCGTTCAGCCGCAGTTGCGGTTCACCTGCCGGGAAGTAGCGCGCGCTCATCACCGCCTCGCCGTGGTTGATGAAGATTTCCACGCTGGAGCGATCGAACAGCAGCTGCAGATGCGTGACCGGGCCGCGCCAGTAACGGTGCTCCGGCCGGCCGTCGGCCAGAGAGGTGCGCGTCAGCTGCAGCCGCTCGCCGTCCCAGCTCAGCGTCATCGCGTCGCCAAAGGCGGCGCTGAACGCACCCTGCGGCGTCAGCTGCAGCTCCGCGGCGCCCAGCGCATAGGTGGGGGCGTCATCGGCGCGGCCTCGCCAGTCTTCTCGCTCGCCGCGCAGCTGTTGCAACTCGCGCGCCGGGCGCTGGTGGAGGCGGCCATGCCGCAGCGACAGCTCGCGTGGGCAGGTCATGGTATGGATCCAGCCATAACGGCGCGTCGGATGGGCTTCTTCATCTTGCTCGGGCACGCCCATCCAGGCGAACAGCAGGCGGCGGCCATCTTCCGCCAGCGTTGTCTGGGGCGCGTAGAACTCGAAGCCGGCGTCCAGCTCGTGAAATTCGTCGTGGCTGAAGGCCGCCTGCCGATAATCCAGCTTGCCGAGCAGATAACCGGCCTGATAACGGTTGAGGTAGCGTTCCGGCTGCGGCGCCAGCCCCTGCGGGCAGCAGATCAACACGTCGCCGCCGTCCAGCGAGAACAGATCCGGGCATTCCCACATGTAGCCGAATTCGCCCAGGCCGTTCAGGCCGGAACCGGCGATCTCTCCCAGCGCTTGCCAGTCGCGCAGATCGCTGGAACGCAGCAGCAACACCTTGCCGCGATCCTGCAAGTCACGCGCGCCGAGCACCATGTACCAGGCATCCTGATGACGCCACACTTTCGGGTCGCGTACGTGGCCGCTGTAGCCCTCCGGCAGCGGCAGCACCGGCCCGAGTTTGCGGTATTCGCCCCGATCGCTTGCCTGAGCCAGGCATTGGTAAGCGGTGCGTGAGCCGTCGGGGAATTTCACGTTGCCGGTATAGATCAGCGTGATTTTGTCTTCCGCCACCACCGCCGAGCCGGAGTAACAGCCGTGGCTGTCGTAACAGGCGCCCGGTGCCAGGGCGAGCGGCTGATGTTCCCAATGCACTAAATCGATCGACTGCCAGTGTCCCCAGCACTTGTTGCGATGATCGCAGCCCAGCGGATTCCACTGATAGAACAGGTGATAAACGCCGTTGTGCTGGATAAAGCCGTTGGGATCGTTCAGCAGGCCAACGCTGGGCGCCAGATGCCAGGCCGGGCGGTGCGGATCGCGCTGCGCGAGTGGCTGGCCGTTCATGACCGCCCGCAGTGCCTGTTTGATTAAGCTGAGTTCTTCCATCATTGCGCGTCCGTGTTGTATTTCAGCAGCAGGGAGAGCACGAAGGCGCTGCCAAAAGCGATTGCCAGGCCGAGGATATAGCTGACCAGCGAACTGGCCTGCACGATCGCCATGCCGGGGATCGCCGTCAGCCCGACCGCGTTCATGCCGACATGGTTGGCCACCACCCAGGCGCCGCCGAGCGCGCCGCCCGCCAGCGCCGCCAGGAAAGGCTTCACGAAGCGCAGGTTGATGCCGAACAGCGCCGCCTCGGTGATGCCGAGCATGGCGGAAAAGGCTGAAGGCACCGCGATGGCTTTGATTTTGGCGTCGCGGGTTTTGAAATACACCGCCAGGCAGGCGCCGCCCTGAGCGATGTTGGCCATCGACCAGATCGGCAGCAGGAAGTTGACGCCGATATTGGGGTTGCCGAGCAGCCCGGCCTCTACCGCATGGAAACTGTGGTGAATGCCGGTGATGACGATAGCGGAATAGAGGCCACCGAACAGCAGCCCGGCGAACCACCCGGCATGGGCAATCAGCGTGCTGAGCACGAAGGAGATGCCGTCGCCCAGCGCCCGGCCGGCGGGGCCGATAAACAGCAGGGCGACAAAGCCTGAGATGACCACCGTCAGGAACGGCGTCAGGATCAGATCGAGCGCGTTGGGGATCACCTTGCGCAGCCGCTTTTCCAGCACGCTCATGAACCACACCGTCAGCAGCACCGGGAACACGGTGCCCTGATAGCCGATCATGGCGATGTCCAGACCGAAGAAGTTCATGGTGTGGAACCCTCCGGCGACGCCCCAGGCGTTGGTCAGCGCCGGATGCGTCAGAATGCCGCCGAGCGTGGCGCCCAGGTAGGGGTTGCCACCGAATTCGCGTGCGGCGGTGAAGCCGATCAGAATCGGCAGGATAATGAACGCCGCCGAGCTGAACATATCCAGCATGATGAACAGCGCGCTGTTGGCATCGGCCCAGCCATAGGTTTTCACCATGCCGAGCAGCCCCATCAACAGGCCGGACGCGACGATCGCCGGGATGATCGGCACGAAGATGTTCGACAGCAGGCGGGCGATGCGCTGCAGCGGGTTGAGCTTTTTCGCCGCAATATCGGCGGCTTCGGCCTTGCTGGATTCGCTAACGCCCGCCGCCTTGATGAATTCCGCATGCACCTTGTTGACCAGCCCGGTGCCGAAGATCACCTGGATCTGACCGGCGTTGCTGAAGCAGCCTTTGACGCCGTCCAGTTTGCCGATGGCCTCTTTATCCACTTTGCTGTCGTCCACCAGTACCAGGCGCAGGCGCGTGGCGCAGTGGGCGGCGCTGGCGATATTCTCTTTACCGCCGAGCAGTGGCAACAGCGCGTTGGCGGTTGCGGTAATGTCCATGTTGTCCCCTTGCTAAATAAAAATGCCGCTGCGCAGTTTGCGGCGCAGCGACGTGAATCGATGTCAGAAGAAATATTTGAATCTGGCGCGCATGCCGTAACGCTGGTCGTTGTCGCCGTTGGCTATCTTGTTGTCGGCGTTGGCTTCCAGCAGCGAGACATAGGCCCCCAAATACAAATTGAAATTCTTCATATTCATAATGTTAGGTATCTGATACGACGCATGAACGGTGTGGATGTCGTAGTTGCCCGGTTCGCTGAGCGGGTTGTGGATATCGGCGGCGATCCCGGCGGTATTGAACTCTTTGATATTGTTATGGGCATAGATATAACCCAGTTCGAAGCGCCGCCACAGCACGTTCACGCCGGCGGTGAAGTCTTGCTCGCCTGACGCATCCAGATAGGCGGTGCTCAGGTTGGCCACCACGCCGTTGTCCGGATCGGCGGCGCTGTTGTTCCAGCTCATCGTCATGCCGTAGCCGTTGCGCTTGGACTGATCGACGAAGCGGCCCTGGCCGTCCTGATAACCGTAGGCGTTATTCACCACGTTGCTTTCCATTGCCGCTGCGATGCTGAAGGCGTCTTTTTTCCAGGCGATCACCGGGCGCAAATAGGCGACGTTTTTCTTATTGTTCAGGGCGTTGCCGTGGTAGCTGTTGTCCTGGAACAGCGAAGTGCCGTCCTCCACCAGCGTGTTCAGCTCGAAATAGACATCACCGGCGTATTTGCTCAACATCAGGTTGCCGCCGCTGCTGCTGCGGCCGCGGCCTTCTTTCATCATGTAGATATAGCCGAAGCCGTCGGCGTACAGATCGTTGGCGGTATTGCCGGAGTATTGAATGAAGGTGTCCTGATTCAGCGGGAACATGTCGTAGGCTTCAAAGCGGCCGATTTTGGTTTGCCAGTTCTTTTCATTGCCGAAGAAGAAGGCGGCGTCGTCCAGGTTCATTTTGCCGGTCATGTCCGCCAGCGGCTGCACGCTGAAGCCGGAGAAGTTGCCGTCCTGATTGCGGCGGTAGCCGTCCAGCCCGACCAGAATGCGGCCGTTGATATCCCAACGCTCTTTGTTGCCGGGCTTCCAGTCCTTGTGGTCGCTGCCTTTCAGCGACGTCAGTTGGCCGCTGCGGCTGGCGCCGTCCAGGTTGAACTCCACGTCGCCGTACAGCTTCAGATCGTTGAAGCCGTTCAGTTTCAGTGCGCCGGTCGGGGCAATCGGCGTAGCGGCATGCTGCGCAATCTGCGCGGTTTGCCGTTCGGTGTTGGCGGTGCGTTGTTCCAGCTGTTGCGCCCGGCGTTCCGCCGCCGTTGCGCGGGTTTCAGCCTGTGCGGCGCGCCGTTCCGCCTGCGCCAGACGTTGTTCCAGGGCGTTGAGGCGCGCCTCGATGCCGCCGCTGCCCGAGGCCGCTGCACTGGAAGCGGAGAGGAAAAGCCCTGTTGTTATCGCCAAATAGCTGCGTTTTTTCATCATCGTCTATCATCCGGGTAAGGGTTGTTATTATTGTTTGCTAAATTGCTAAACCGGTTTTTCAAGGCGAAAGATAACGAGAGGGAGGCGAGCTGGCAACTCAGTTAGCTAACCCGATTCAGCTATTGTGATCGAGCGCGCAAATCGTGGGCAAAAGACCACGGCGAACCTGAGGATCGCCGTGGATGCAGAGGATCAACGGAGGAAAGCCGCCAGCTCGTCGGCGTGGGGCAGGGCGGTCATGGCCCCTTTGGCGGTGGTGGCCAGCGCGCCGCAGGCCTGCGCCTGGGCGATAACCGCCGGCCACTGCGCTTCCTGCGGCAATTCGTGAAGGCGTGCCAGCGCCGCTAACAGCCCGGCGACGAAGGCATCGCCGGCGCCGGTGGTATCGACCGGAACGACAGGCGCCGCGCGGAAATGACGCAGCCGTTGGCCGTCATGCACATAGACGCCGTCGCCGCCCAGCGTCACCAGCAGCAGGCGCAGCGGATAGGTTTGCATCATCCAGCGAATGGCGTTCTCCAGATCGTCAAGATGGCTGATGAAAGCCAGCTCTTCGCGCGACAGTTTCACCACGTCCGCCAGCAGCAGCGCCTTTTGCAGGCAGGGGCGCAGCGCTTCCGGCTGGCGCCAGACCTCTTCGCGGATGTTGGGATCGAAACTGACCCGGCCACCGGCCGCCCGGATGCGTTCCATCGCGGCAAAGGCCGCGCTGCGGCTGGGCTCCTGCGAGAGCGCGATGGAGCAGAGGTGCAGCCATTCCCCCCGTTGGAAATCCGGCAGATCGTCAGGCTGCAAAAACAGATCGGCGCTGGGCTGCACCATAAACGTGAATGAGCGCTCACCCTGCAGATCGAGATCCACCACGACCGTGGAGGTGTGGTGTTCGGGGTCTGGCCGCATATGGCCGATATCCACCCCTTCATCGCTCAGCACCTGCTGCAAAAAGGCACCGAAGCCGTCTTGCCCCACCCGCCCGATAAAGGCGCTGTCGCCACCGAGCCGGGCGATCCCCACCGCCACGTTAGCCGGCGCGCCGCCGGGGCATTTGAGATAACCGTTGGCATTTTCCGGCACCAGGTCGATCACGGCGTCGCCCAGTACCCATACGCGATTCATCATGCTTAATCCCTGTTATTAGCCTTGTCAGATGGGTGGCTAAAATAGAAGAACCGGTTTAGCAAGGCAATGAAATAATATCCGACCGTGAGCGAGATCAAAAAAATAGCGGGGGGTGGGGCAGGGAGAAGGTTTTGAGAATGCGCCCACCGCGGGAGAACCGACGTCTGTGGGCGCCACAAAAAAGAGGCTGGCGGTTTAATTTCCGCGATTTCAATCTACAACGCTTTACTCCTGGCCCATCAGCGGGTCGCTGACGCTGTGCTCGCCATCCTCCAACCGGCCCGCCAGGCGGCGCAGCCAACCTCCCGGGCCTTGCAGCGTAAAATCGTACCAACCGCCGCTGGCGTGGGCGTCAAACCTCTGTTGGTGACTGCCGCCCGCCGGCAGCGTGATGCGCCACGGGCCCTGCTGCGTATAGGGGCAGCGTTCGAGGGTAACCGCTATCGCTTCGGTGCCCGGATTGTTCAGCTGCAGCTGCAGGCTGCGGCCCGTCGGGCGCAAACGCACCTCCGGCTGCGGCCGGTTCAGGGCGCCGCGCAGTTCACGATGAAAGCCGTTGGGGCCGAGCAGCCACAGATGGTACTCATCCTCCGTCTGCCAGTCGTCGCTGACCGCCTTGCCCGCCTCGACGGTAAAACGGCGCGGGATCTGCGTGAGGTCCCGCCGATCGTAGACGTGAAACACTGCTCCCTGCTCGCCGGTATTGAACAGGTTCAGCGTCACGCGGCGCTGTTCGGCCGCGACGGTGGCCTCGACGTGCAGCTGGTAGGGCAGCGCGCGGGAAGGGCGCGCCAGGCGGCGTTGGTGGGGCAAACGCTGGTGGACAGGCGATGGCAGCGGTACCTGCGGCAGCTGTTCCTGGCGCTGGCGCAGGCCATCGGCGGCGTGGCGGCTGGTGGCGGGCAGGCTCGGCAGCGCTTCGCCGTTAGGGTCGACGAAGTTGAACGCCGAGGTGAGATCGCCGCACACGGCGCGGCGCCAGGCGCTGATGTTGGGTTCATGCACCTGAAAGCGCTTTTCTAGGAATTGCAGCACCGAGGTGTGATCGAAGACCTGCGAATTGACCCAGCCGCCGCGGCTCCAGGGCGACAGCACCAGCATCGGCACCCGCGGGCCGGGGCCATAAATGCGGCCGTCCGGCGGCGGTTGATCCTGCGAACCGGGCGGCGCCACGTGCTGGAAGATCTCGGTGTCGAACGGCACCGTCGATTTACCGGCGAAGCTGCCGTCCTCGCGCAGCGACGGCGCGGAAGGCGAAGGCATATGGTCAAAAAAGCCGTCGTTTTCGTCGTAGTTGACCAGCAGGACGGTTTTACTCCACACCTCCGGGTTGTCGGTCAGCGCGTTGAGGATCTCTTGGGTGAACCAGCCGCCCTGCACCGGGCTGGAGGGATCGGGGTGTTCCGAATAGGCCGCCGGCGCGATGATCCAGCTGACCTGCGGCAGTTTGCCCTGCTGTATGTCGGAGCGGAACCCGGCCAGCATGGCGTCCAGATCGTTGCCGTCGGCGGCCGGCAGGGTGTTGCCGTTGCCTTTGTACAGCGGTGCGGCCTCGTTGAGCGCATCGCGATAGGGCACGAAGGCGTTGAAGTCTTTCGGCGGCCGCGCCGGATTGCCCACCTGAATGCTGGCGGCGCGGTACTGGCGGAAGCCCGCCAACGGGTTGTCGGTAAAGTTGTCCGGCAGGAATTGATACACCTTCCAGCTGACGCCGCTCGCCTCCAGCCGTTCCGGATAGGTTGTCCACTGGTAGCCGATCTCCGCCGGGCCGGGGCTGTCCCATTCGTTGACCACCACCGCCACGTCGGCGGCGGACGGGCCGTTGGTGCCGGTCCAGTGGAACAGCCGGTTGGTGTTGGTGCCGGCGTGAATAGCGCAGTGATAGGCGTCGCACAGGGTAAAGGCGTTGGCCAGCGCGAACTGGAACGGCAGCTCATGCTGGCGGTAGTAGCCCATTGAAGCCGGCGTTTTGTAGGTGGGCCAGGCGCTCATGCGGCCGTGATCCCAGGCGGCTTGCTCATCCACCCACGAATGCGGCGTGCCGGTGACGCGCTGGGCGTTGCCGCGTTTGCTGTCCAGGTGGTAGGGCAGTACCAACCGCTCGGCGCCCTGCTGTTGCCAGACATGGCGATCGCCGGGCAATGGAATGGTAAAACGATCGCTGAAGCCGCGCACGCCCGGCAGGGTGCCGAAGTAGTGGTCGAAAGAGCGGTTCTCCTGCATCAGGATCACCACGTGTTCGACGTCGCGCAGGGTGCCGGTGCGGTTGTTGGCGGGAATGGCCAGCGCTTTGCGAATCGAGGCGGGCAACAGCGAGAACGCCGATCCGATGGCGGCAGCCCGCAGGATGTCTCTGCGTGAAAGGTCAGGCATGCGTCGTTAATCTCCGTCAGTGTGCTTTGAAGATAGCCGCTGACGACGATAATGGCGAAAAATAACAGGGAGATGAAAGCGAGGGAAACAATGCTCCCTGGCGGGAGCATTGCGGGGATAACGCTTACTGTCTGATCAGGCGACCGAGCGCCGGCGCCGTTTCGAAATCGCTGCGGAAGGGGTTGATATCCAGGCCGCCGCGGCGGGTGTAGCGCGCGAACACGCTGAGTTTTTCCGGACGGCAGCTTTGCTTGATGTCGTTGAAAATACGCTCGACGCACTGCTCGTGGAATTCGTTGTGCTGGCGGAAGGAGATCAGGTAGCGCAGTAGGCTTTCGCGGTCGATTTTGCGGCCTTCATAGCGGATCACGACGCTGCCCCAGTCCGGCTGGTTGGTGACCAGGCAGTTGGATTTCAGCAGGTTGGAAGACAGCGTCTCCGACACCGGTTCCCCTCTCTCGGCCGCGCCGCTCAGATATTCCGGTTTGAAGGCGAAGTCGTCGACCGCGATATCCAGATCGTCGATGTTGATGCCCGGCAGGCGGTCGATCTGCGCCGGGTAACCTTCCAGTCCCGGATAGAGCTTGACGGTGACCTGGCCGTTGGCCGCCTGCGACAGATCTTTCTGCATGGCGGCGCTCACCTGTTCCACGCTGTCAAAGCGCGTTTGGTTGAAGCTGTTGAGATACAGCTTGAACGATTTGGACTCGATCAGGTTCGACGAGGAATGCGGGAAGGTAAATTCGCCGATGCCCACCACCGGCTTGCCCTTGGCGTTGAGCCAGGACAGCTCGAAGGCGGTCCACAGATCAAAGCCGCTGAACGGCAGCTGCCGCTCGTCCACGCCGATCAGATCGCGGCCGCGCGCACGCGGCAAGGCTTCGAGCAATGCGGGAGCATATTGATCCGGATAATCGGAGTTCGCGCCAAGATGGGTGATCTTATCTTGCTTTTGGATATGCATATTCATTGCCCTTTGCTTGTTCGGTATTGATGTAGCGGTTAAACAGACTGCGGGTGGCGTAGATTGGCCCGACGCCCAGCAGGGCGTAAACCACCTTGATCAGGAACTGCGACAGGATCATGGTTTTGATGATGTCCCAGCTCAGCACGTTGTAGAACGCCAGCGTACAGAACACCACGCTGTCGATGGCCGAAGCCACAACGGTACTGGTGATCACGCGCACAAACAGGTAGCGGGAGTTGGTCAACTCTTTGATTTTGCAAAGCAGGTAGGAGTTGACGTTCTCGGAGATCAGATAGGCCGCCGACGAGGCCACCAGCACCGCCATGATGCTGTGCACGATGCCGTTGTAGGTCTCGCTGTACTCCCACTGCGGAATGCTCGGCACCAGCGTCGTTACCCAGACCCCCAGGACGAAGGTCAGGTTGGCGATAAACGAGATGATAATCGTGCGCCGGGCCAGCCGTAATCCATAGAATTCGTTGAGGATGTCCACCAGAATGAACGTGAGCGGGTAGATGAAGATCGCCGGCGGCGTGATGAGATTCAGCACCGGGATTTGGATCGGCTTGACGCCGCACAGCGTTGAGAAAATATAAATCACGCTGAGCGCCACGGTAATAATCAGGTAGGCGTACCAGGAGCGTTCGTGGCGATCGCTGAGCTCGTAGGCGGTTTTTTGTTTGTTGTCGCCATAGAGTTTGCGGTACAGCGCCTGCAGCTCGTGCCGGCTCAGATCTTCTGATATTTCGCTGTCGGCCAGCTCATTCAGCCCCATGGTAATGGTTTTGCCGGTGGCCAATACCATGACATTGGCCGCGATGGTGCCATGTCGGGTGAAGCCCAACAGCTTGAACTTCTGATTCGGTTCCATTTATAACCTTTCTCCAACGATATAACCCAGGAATTGCACGGTGTCCTGAGGGCGTTTGTCCATGCTTTCGCTGTCTTTGTCGTCAACCACAAAGAAGCCGCTTTTTCCCGAGTGATACAGCAAAGGTGAATCGCAAATCAGTACCGGCGGGCGTTTGATGATGATGACTTCGCCGGGAATAAATGACCCTTTAATTTCGGTCTCTATTTTCATTGCCAACATGTTCGACTCATCGCCGAAGAAATAAGTCAGAGGAAACTCGGTGACCAGCTGCCCGATCTTGCGCTGCGAGACGGCCAGATAGCGCGACTGCGGGATCACCGGGATGGCGGAAGGGTTCTTGTTGCCCTCGGTGGACAGCGTTTCGTTGAGCAGCTCCAGTTTTTCCAGATCGTAGTCTTCGATCTCTTCACAGGAGACCCCGAAGAAATCGGAAATCCGATTCACGGTGGATTGCTGAACGTTGTTCACTCTTCCGTCAAGAATTTTGTAGAGAGTCGTGCGCGTCAGGCCGCTGCGGTTGGAAAAGGAAGCCTTGGTTTCACCGCGGGTACGCATCAGATATTCAATATTTTTAATGATGTTGATTTTGCGCTGTGCGTTGGTGGTTTTCATCGGCTGTCCTTACAAACATTACGCTGGCTTCACTATATCTTACGCGTCGGCGTTGTCCAGATAAAAAGGCGCTGAGGGGGAGGTAACAGGCTGATTATTGGTGGTAATTATTGTTTCTTGTCAGCCGTTTAGCGCAGTGATGTTAGCGCAGGCGATCGGGGTGACCTGCAAAGATGATAAAACTGTGTAAATCAATTGATTAGCTTTTGCTTATGGAAAAGTGAACACAAAAGCCAATTTTATGTGTACTTTTATGTTGACCAAAGCCGATTTCATGAGCTACTGTTCATTCAAGCTGAAGTTTTTCTTTATGATCAAAACACTGAAGCCAACGATTTTATAATAAAAAACTCAGAGGGGGCGCTGCCACACTCTGAGCCTAATAGATAGCTTGCTACCGACACCAGGGACCCTAACCACGATGGCCGTTTGTCCTCGCGATCGGCCCATTCTTTTCCGTTACGCCCACCTTTCCTGAGCATAAACACTCCCCCGTCACCGGAGGAGTGCATTAACTCATGGGCGAAAATCAGAGCGACTTCTGTGAGGCCAGCGGTTTTTGCGCCCGGCTGAAGGCCAGTTTGAGCACCCAATACAGCAGGCTGGCGGCCACCAGAGAGTTGATGGTCGGTACGCCCCATTCGGTCGCCAGACCCACGGCGCCACCGGCGATGCTGGCGACGATCGCCGCCCAGCCGATGGTTGGCGTCTCGTTTGGCAGCTGGCCCGTGCGGCGGCTCTCGTCCAGGATTTTGCGGTGGCTGCGCAGCAGATAATAGTCCACCAGCATGATGCCGATAATCGGCGGGAAGACTACGCCAAGCACCGTCAGGAAGTCGACAAAGCGGTCCAGAATGCCCAGCACCGACAGCGTGGTGCCCAGAATCCCGATCACCAGAGTGGTGTAGGTGTACTTCAGCTTTTTGCCGGTGATGCCTTCCACCGCGTTGACGATGCCCAGCGAAGAGGAATACAGGTTGAGATCGTTGACGCGCAGGGTGGAGAACACCACGACCAGCAAACCGGCGCCGCCGGCTGCTTGCGACATGATGGTGACCACATCGGCGGTGCCCAGGGTTTTGGCGATCAGGATTGCCAGACCGTTCACCACGAACTCGCCGGCGATGATGGTGAAGATCGTGACGCCGAGCACGTGCTTGCCGTTTTTGGAGTAACGGGTCAGGTCGGGCGTCATCAGGCTGGCCACGATGGCGCCGCCGACGACGATGGTGATGCCGGCGCTGATGGTCAGCGGTTCACCCGGCGGCGCCAGCTGGATGATCTCCTGCAGGTTATGCCCGGTCAGTGCGGTCACCGATATATAGGCCACCAGCATGATGAACATCGGCACCGCGATACGGGCGGCGATGCGCAGCGCTTTGAAGCCGAATGCCACCAGGATGGTCAGCAGCGTGCCCGAGAGCCCGGCGGCCAGGCCGAAGCCCAGCTTATTGCCGAGCGCGAAGTCGAGCGACTTGGCGAAAATGGCGTTCTGAATGCCGAACCAACCCAACAGGCTGACGGCCACCACCACGCCGATCAGCACCGACCCCAGACGGCCGAAGCCGCACCAGCGCGCCAGCAGGCTGCCGGAAATCCCTTCGCGCATGCCCGCCAGCCCCAGGCCGTAGGTCACCACGCCGAAGATCAGGCTGCCGACGAAAATGGCGGTGAAGGCGTCAAGCAGCGTCATGGAGTTGCCGAGCACGGCGCCGAGCATGAACTGGTCCAGCGCGGTCAACATGCCCATATGCACGATGGCCACGCTTAAAAACGAAACTCTTTTATCCTGCGGCACCCGGGTGAGCGGATAATCTTCGATCTTTATCACGGTGAGATCTTCCTTGCGGTTCAAATAAACTGAATGCCTTTGGTTATCAGGCGATCGGGAATGTAGTTATCCAGGTTGGCGTATTTGCAGTACTCCTCAAATTGCTGCTGAGTATGCACGTTGGCCTTCTGGTAAATGTTATAAATGCGGTTTTCGATGGTCTTATTGCTGACGTTATAGATTTTGGCGATCTCTTTCACCGTAAATCGCTGAAGCATAAGAAAAATGACATCGAGTTCGGCACGGGTGAACATCTCGTTATTGACTTCGGTGGTCAACACGCTGGGCTTTTGCTGATTGATGTATTTCAGCGGCGACAGGCTGTTCATCGGCTTGGCGTTCCAGATCACGCCAATCACCTGTTTGTCATCGTTGTACACCGGCAGCTTTTCGCTGATAAACGGCGTCAGGCTGTCTTTGCCGTACCAGTAGTGCGTTTCTATGACCGTGACCCGATCGCGCGCCGCTTCGGTCATCTTGTCATGCTCGATAAAGTCGGCGGCGGAGTCGGCCCAGTCGGCGGGGAATTCGTGGTCATATTTGCCGGCGACGTCGAAATTCAGCGGCGTATTGGTATAGAGATAAGCGGCGCGATTCATATAAAGGTGGCGGGACAGCTGGTCTTTGATGCCCCAGGGCTCGCTCAGGTGCTCCATCATGGTGATGAGGCCCTTAAAATAAGATTCATTATTTTTATGCGATGAACCCATACCTACCTCTGCGCCGCTCAGGCCGCGTTACAGGCTTTTAGCCAGGTAATGGCGGGTGTGGCGATGCGCGTAGTCGCCCAGCTCGCCGTAGACCCGGTAGCCCAGTTTTTCGTAGAAGCCCCGGGCCTGGAAATCGAAGGTATCGACATAGGCCATATGGCAACCGCGCTTGCGGGCTTCTTCTTCGGCCAGTTGCATCAATTGGCGGCCGTAACCACTCTTGCGACACCGCTCGCCGACCCACAGATACTGCACTTCCAGGCCGCCCCACCAGGTACGTGCGACGAGGCCGCCGACGATCTGCTGGTTGTCGTCGGTGACGGTCAGAAACAGTGGGTGAATGTCTACGGGCTGGGTTTTATGGTTGTGAGCCCAGAGGCTGTCGATAACGAACTCTTCATCCTGCGGGTTGGGTTTGTCGGTGATATTAATATTCATTTTTAATATAATTCCCTGATTTAATTATTCAAAACTGAACTAGGCACTTTCGCCTCAACCGCTTCTAATATCACTTCCGTTAATGTATTTCAAGGGTGGTTTTCACCCTTTTCCGCCGGGTGAGGGGGCGCTTATAGTAGGCGTCACAGGGAGAAGAAAATAGTGAAACAGGCGGTATTAAAACGCTGAAATGCCCTGCTTACACCATCTTTTCCTACTTGCGCCTCACCAGGGCCCCACCGGGAAAACTGCAGTACTGTATGGCTCCACCGGATAGAGCAAGCTCACTTGCCGACGGGGGGAGCCACTTTGTTTTTTGACGCGCCCACCCGCGCCCGCCACTCGCTGTCTTAGATATTAAACACTCTTCTCATCAGAAGATATGCGCCGCAGATGAAAATGTGGCCGATACCTTCTGATCCGCTGATTTAGTTCTCTGTTATGACGCTGCTCAGCGCCGGCTCGATGGCGGCATCCAGCATGGCGCCGTGTCCTAAGGCCGGCCACTCCCGATAGCCGACGGCGAGACCGTCGAGCTGCGCCAGGTGTTCGGCCAATAAACGCGTTGCGTCCGCCGGCAGAGCGGGGCTCTTCACGCCGGGCGGGGCCGCACGATCGCGTTCCGCCAGGCCAACCCACAGTTGCAGCTTCGCCACCGGCGCCGGGCGTCGCGCCATCATCTGCTGCGCTTCTTGCAGGATCATGCCGTTGCCCCACCACAGCGAGGGTTCCACGGCGATGTAGCGTTGGAAGGCGGTGGGATGGGTGAACAATGTGTGCAGCACGAAGAGCCCGCCATAGGAGTGACCCCACAGCGTTTGCCGCTGCGGATCGACCGCCAGTTTGGCGGCGATCGCCGGTTTGATCCGAGTTTCAATCAATTGCAGGAACGCATCCGCGCCCCCGCCACCCCGCGGCGGTTGCTTCAGGCCCGCCGGCAGAGGGAGCGTATAGTCGTAGGCGCGGCCGGCGGCATCGATGCGCAGATCGTTGTCATAGCCGATCATCACCAGCACCGGCGGCCGCTTCGCCGCCGCCAATTTGGCCAGCAAGGCGGGATTCAATCCCATCAGCACTGCATTGCCGTCGAGGAAATAAACCGTTGGATAGCCGTCAGGCGCAGGGGCCTGGCGCGGCTGGGCGATGCGAACGCGGTAATGCCGTTGGCCGTCGGCGGAGGTGAAGCGCAGATCGCTGAAACGGTAATCTGCAGAATCGCTATCGGCAACGGTAGTGCCGATCTTGCGTTCCAGGTTGGGCCTGGCCAGCACGGAGCCCGGCAGCCAAAGGCCGATGGCGAGCGCCAGAAGCGCGGAGATAAAACGCCGGTTGGACAAGAACATGCGGATCAACATCCTTGTAAAAAGCCGATAGTAGCATCCGTTCGGGGCCGGCAAAACCTACCTTTAGGGCGGGCATTCCGACGGCGAAGTGCGGCCGCAGCCCACAGAGGGCCGCCAGTTGCTTTGCCGGGTTAATAGCAACCCCTTGTTATTATTGATAAGTCAGGAATAACAAGGATTACAATTAATTAGAAATGGTTATGATTTTTGTGGGTGAGCAAACGGCGAAGAAGGGTGAAAACACACGGTTATCAACGTTGTTTAGCAAAAAAAGCCCTATAAAATAGGGCAAAGACACACAACAACACCAGGGAAACTTTCCGGTATCTTATATTATAGCTTCCTATACATATAGAACATTTTATTATAAATATGTAAGTGATTCTTATTAATCGCTCAATACCATTGTTTTTCAAATGGTTATGCAGCCTGGCTGAGGTATTGCCCTTGGGGCTGGTGCGGATAGCCAAGGGCGGGAGGCGGAGATGTTGCCGTCACGGCGGAAGAACGGGCGAGAGCCTCGGCCCGATAACCCTCAAGGCAATGCCGACCGGCAGGCGGCAAACGTGCCGGCCGGTATTTCTGCTCAGGCGTGGCCGAGCTTCACCGTGGGGCCAGGTGAAAATCAGTGCTGTTGCAACGTCAACATCTCGCCAAGCAAAACATCGGTTGGCGGCAGGATATCCGTATCCAGCCCGGCGGAGGGGGTAAAGGTCAATTCGCCGAAAATGATCTGGCCTTTGGAGATGTAGAAATCAACGCGAACAAACTCGAAGGGCGCGGACAAGCGTGAGGCGTAGTCAAACAGCTCATCGTAGCCTTCTGGCTTCACGAAGGCGTCTATTTCTTCCTGGCTCAAGGCCAGGCAGTCATCGCTGTAGCACAGAAACTTGAAATCTTTGTCAAAGAAGTAATACTTCGGCGACCCGGTATCTCTGCCGACACACAGCAACGTGCAGTAGGGCACACCGCGGAAACAATAGATTTTATAGTCTTCAGGCCCGTAACCATTGGCCGATTCGATATATTTCTCCCCAATGATCTTTTTTTGTATCCCTTTGTAGTTGAGCTCTACATAGGTTTTCCAATAATCGTCTTTCATCCAGCCATCGATCAATTTTTTGGCGCTCTTGATATTCAGCAATTTTTTATTCTGGCAAATAAGGTTATATCCGGAACCGTGATTCCCTTTGATCACAAACTTATCCGGTAATGCGTCCCACGGAATATCGTTCACTGAATCGCAGGCAAAGTACAATTCATTAAGGATCTCTTCGCACCCTTGATCTTTGATGTACTGTCTTACCGCATATTTATCTGCACACTGCTTCACCAACGCATTGTGACTATAACCATTCAACTTCAGGTGATTGATCTTTTCATTCCAGGTGGACGGCGCCTGCAAGTTCAACGGTTTGCCAAATGCTTTTTTGTAGAGCAATCTGGCCTTGAATTCGGGAGCCAATACGGCCAGCTGCTTCGTAATAAATTTAATGACTTGTCTTTTCATATCCGTAATTCCATCAAAGCGTAGTGACAATGATTAAGACGTTCTTGTATTTAAAACGCGTGTGGCACGCTTTCACTGCGCCATTGAATGGCCGTCGGCGTGGTTCCCAGATCAAATGGCTTGCGGTCTAACGCCCGATTAAGAATCCGGGCCGATCGCCACGCCATCAGGCTCAACTGCGGATCGGCGATGCCGTGATTGTGCATACTGGCGTTCATGGCGAATAAGCAGTTCTCCGCCGGGCCTTCCCACTCAAAGGTAAAGTCTGGGGCGATGCGGTATTCGCCATCCGCAGTGGTCAGCAGGCGGTGGGCCAAAGGTTCAAGGAACTCTGGCGTGGCCGTCTGATAACCGGTGGCAAAGATCACCACGTCCGCCTTGAAGGCTTCCTCACCGTGATCGAGATGATGACGCGTTTCGAGTTGGTAGGCGTTATCCAGCGTGTGTTTCACGGCCGTCAGCGAACGGCTGGGCAGCAGGCGCACCCATAATTTCTCGCGCAGAACATCGAAGCGGTGGTACATGGCGCGATAAATCGCCAGCAGCGATTCACTGGTGATGCCGTCTGAGGTCATTTTCTGTTCGGCCAGCATATGCCGCTTGGCCGCGCTATCCAGCGAGTAAAAGCTCTCGACGTAATCGGGCGTGAAGTATTCGTTGGCAAAGGCCGCTTCATCGAGCGCGTTGTAATTGTTGCGGCGCGATATCCAGTCGAGCTGTTCCGGCTGCCCCCATTCCCCTTTAAAAATATTCAGGAACAGATCGGCGCCGCTCTGGCCGCCGCCGACGATCGCCACGCGCTTGCCGGTCAGATCGGGGTTGCGCAGCATCATTTCGCTGGCGTGGAAACAGCGATCGCTTTGCGCCGTCACGCAATCCGGCAACTTTATTTTCTTGCCTATACCAATGCTGACGTGTTTGGCGTGAAAGACCTTATTCGAGGTGGTCACCACGAACTGGCGCTGCCGATCGTCGAACTCGATCCGCTGAACGTCTTGGTTAAACGCCAACGAGTCCATCCCGCCGGCGGCCCAGGTGAGGTAGTCGGCGAACTCTTCACGCGATGCGGTGCGCTGTTCTGTCGTCAGAAAACGATAGAACTTTCTGTTTTTTACCAGATAGTTGAGAAAGCTGTAGCGATTGGTGGGGGCAACTGCGCTCACCAGGTCTTTTAAAAAGTTGGTCTGCATGCTGCAATCCGCCAGGATCATCCCTGGGTGCCAGGAGAAATGAGGTTTTCGCTCCAGGAATTGCCCCGTAAACCCCTCTATTTCACTTCCTAAGGCCGCCAGGCTAAGATTCGACGGGCCAAGGCCAATGCCGATGATATCCAAACGCTGATTCATTAATAAGCTCCAGTATAATGAGAATAATACCCAGAAATACGGCTGCAGATAGGGTGGCTTATAGCAACCAGGCTGCCTTTTTCTTATAAGTAAGCTTCACGAATTAAATTTAATTAAAATCTGTACGGGCCAGAAATACCGAATTTTTAAATGCCCGTTTAGAATTAGGTAGCGCATCAGGTAAAGGCTACGGGCGTATTTCTTTCCATGAAAATCCCTATGAAAGCTTGCATGTGGTTTTAATGATTATTCCTAAGTAAAAATCCGATATCCCTGAGTCTCGACGCCATGAAAACGATCGCCTGAAGCGGCTACCCATCGTATGGGTTCTCATCTGATTTTCTGGTGTATGTGCCAGCCGGCGTTCGTTTTGCATTTCCGGGATCGGGTGTTCGTTGCTTAGAATAACCCTAAAATAGGCGCTGAGAAGGTGAAATAACGTGATATTAGAATCAGGGGGTATTTTGAAAAAATGAAATTAAAAGTGAAATTATGAAATCAGTTTATTATACTTCTTTTTTTACATTTTAATTCAATGGGTTGAATGCTTGTTCATAGCTGCTTGTTGAGTGAATGAGCAGGGGGGGGGGCCTGAGGAAGAGGTTCCCTTACTTCGTCGTTCTCATCCTGAATCAATAGAATTCGCCCCCTGTGAGCGTTAAGTGATAGGACAAGAAGTGTTCATGCCATATACAAAATGTGTTGCGCGTTTAGTGAACATCGACTCAATGCCAATGGGCTCTCAAAGAGGAGCGGCTACCCCGCGTAAGGCGATTGCGCTGATATAAAGGCCTGACTTGCTACTATGCCATCAATGGCAAGAAGGATGGGAAGATGCTGATGTTTCGGCTATGTACCGAACTAAGAGTGGGTCTAATAGAGCGATTATGAGGTTCTTAATCGATAGCCTAATTATCTTAGATGAGATAACTTCTCCTTAGGCGAGGCGAAAAAATTTTTTCTGGGTGTTAACAAACGACTCTATGTGCTGAAACTTGCAAAGTTAGATGATGGCAACCTTGTCATGTATAACGGCAGGATGCCAGAGAGGCTTTGTTCCGCGCCTAAAAAATAGGGTACGCATCCCATAATGTATCCACTATGGGATGGGGTTGATGGAACATAATTGAAGATTGCAAGGGCCTCTTAATGGGCCTCTTCTTGTTATGTCTCTTTGGTAATAAAAGCTTACTTGTCTATGGAGTATAGACCACTTCGCAAGGTGGGTTGCCTGTATTCTCCCGGCAAGAAAAAAGCATTCCTTCGGTAATCTGTTTGTTATCCTGCGTGATCCTCCCGTAGTAATAGACTTTTTTCCACATTATCTCGAGCGGCTGCTGCATCATTGGCGGCAAGGCGGCTAATTTTCTTTACACTGGCGCTGGCCACTGTGGCACGACTCAGCCGAGCGTGCAGGGCTGCGTGATTGGATATAAGTGCTTATTGGGGAAACAGCACGACCCGATGGAAGAGCTCGCCTCTCTCAATCAGCTTTGCAGAAATAGCTGGTTGGGCCATTAGCGCCAAGAGTGATTCAACATCTCCAATGATGCGTAACTCTAAAGTATTGGTTAACTCACCATTATCGGAGAACGCTGCTCTTAACGTATTTTCTTCCGTGTAAAACTCATTGGGTGCAGAAGATGCAGAAAAGCGTTCATCTTTCCAGATGTGGCTGTCCATGATGAAGTTTTTCCAACCTTGCTCTCTCAGTTTCTCGGTAACATAGGTGAGTCGAAATAAGTCCGATTGGGTGATGAGGGGGTCAGTGCAGGATCGCCACAGGTATTGCAGTTTTTCACGCAGCTTGCTGGCGGGGCCTTTTCTCCGTCCCTGCTCAAGCAGGAGTGCAATATCAATGGCAACACATTTTGGAAACCGCTTTTGTTTTTGAGCCGTAGCCAACCAACGAACCAAAAACAGATGTTCAGTCAACGGCGTACTGGCAACGCCTTCCTGGCGAGCAATACCCAGCCCAACAAGAGCACAAAAGGCCAGATGGCTCAGTGCTGATAGTGTAATTTCGGGGGGATTGCTTTGCATAGCAGTCTGCATCTTCGTCCCTATGATTTCAGTCCCTCTGACATCCTTGCCAGCGTAATAGTGTTACCCGATGCTATCATGAATTCATAAGAAAATCTTACCAAAATGAGCGTTGTGACAACATGCCTGGTTTGTGCGAAATGCAGCGCCTCTATCGCAGACTCGGGCTCCTTACTGGAAGGCTACTCTTTGCTTGTCGGACACTCTCTCCGGGGCAAATGCTTTGGCCTGACGTTAAATGATATCGAACGGTTAAATATATATAGAGAGAGTTTATCTATAACCACTCAAATAATAATTATGATTAATATTATTTGAGTGGGTTGCTAATATGTCCATTCTGATTTATTTATTGTCCATTAAACGGGCCGCCTGTTTTATTAAAGGTAAATCTACCATCGAACCTCCGATCTGGAATGCATAACTCTCTCTGGACTGTTTTAACACTTCTTCAGCCCATTTAATTTGTTCCTCAGTAGGGCTAAATGCTTTGGCAACCACATCGACTTGATCCGGATGAATACATAATTTCGCACTGAATCCAAGAGATCGGGCATGGCAGCAATCCGTTAACAACGTTTCGGGCGTACAAAATTCGGGGGTGACGCAATCAATAGGGGGCGGTAGGTTGGCAAGCCGTGAAGCCACCACGATACGACTTCTCGCATAGAGAAGTGCCTCAGGTGTTTGCAGACAATTAATATCGTGCGAATAATCTAAAGAGCCGAACGCTAATCTGACCACACCGCTACAGGCTATACTCTCACAGTGATACAATCCTCGCGCCGTTTCTATGATGCCGATAAAGGGTAGCCTTGATATTCCGGCATTAAGCCTCGACTTCAAATGGTTTATCGTTTCACTGCATTCCAGTTTTGGCACCATCACACCCGTAATCAATGGCTTATTTAATGAATTGAGTAAACTGATGTCGTCATCAAATTCCTTGTCGTTTGGATGATTTATCCGGATATATATTCCGGTTTTAACGCTGCTCTTATTAATTTTATGTAGCCAACTCAGAACGTTATCGCGCCCAAGGGGCTTTTCGTTCGGATGAACAGCATCTTCAAGATCAATAATGATCGCATCGGTACCACTGGCCAACGCCTTCGAAAACATTACCTCTTTATTAGCAGGGATAAACAAATAGCTAATCTCTATACTCATACCTTGTCCGCCTAAGTGATTGATATAAATTGATTCTCTCATCATGGATTACAGTTATGAGAATGATATTGATTATCATTTACATGAATTTATTTTGATGGTAGCGTAGTGACTGAAAGTTTTCAAGGAACCTGAGAGAGCAATGAAATATCACGTTGATCTTAAGGTTCTCAATTTACGCCTAATCGTTTCAACCCTCTTACTTTGGGAGAAAATATGATGGAGCTGGCAGAGGAGAATGGCTTTGCGAGACAGGCACTTTCAACACAACCTGATTTTTCGGCTCGTAACGCACTCTCTCGAATAATTCGTTGTCTTTTTTCGGAAAAACTACTTGATGAAAAGAAACTTGAGATTTTCGATGATAAAAGTAGGGTTAATTACCGCCTCTCTGATGGAGAATATACCCTTCGGCTAAATCTAACGGCGGTTTTTCCGGCGAATAGTGTTATTAATCGTGGTGATATTATCCTCGAGGCAGCCGACGGGAGCAAAACACCGATTCTGTCACATGAACAACTGATCGACGTCCTGAAAAATGAATTTAGTTTCAGCCCTTCGGCTGAGGGTATAGCTAAATTCAATAAAGATGTTGCTAACAGTATCCATAATGACCGGCTGGCCAGAGCGCATCGGTCAAAATGGCGGAATAGCATTACTAAAGACATGGAGAAAGAGGGGGAGTCTTATTTTGTTAAATGGATAAGACGCCATCACAGTTTGAGAGAGGGGGCGACTCTCCTGGACCAGTGGGGATCTCTGGAAGGCCACCCTTATTATCCTACCTGGAAGTCCCGGCCTGGATTAAACGATGAAGACATCGAGGCCCTGTCCGCCGAATTTGGAGCCCGAGTCATTCTTCGCATGGGAGCCATACAGGCCGACATGGTTTATTGCGAGAAGATGCCTCATGTTCAGGATACCCATCAATGGCTGTCATCGGCCTTTCCTGGCGTCTGGAGTGAATGGTGCGCCTGGCTCGAAAGTCAACATCACAACCCTCAAGAATGGCTGCCCATTCCCCTTCACCCCTGGCATCTTGAACATTGGGTCTTGGGTCATTTCGCCAAAGAAATAGACGAAGGCATTCTTTTGCCATTTGGTCCCGAAATTGAAACCGCACCCTCAATGTCGTTCAGAACTATGCTTCCGACGGCCCCGGCATTGCCTTTTATAAAATTGCCCGTTGCCATATGGATGACCAGTGAGATGCGTAGCCTCCAGGCTAAATCCATTCACATGGGGCCGCGTATTAGTACGATTATTGAGGATATCCTGGATGTGGAGCAGGGTTTTGACGGCAAACTCGACTTTTTCCGGGAAGATGCCGCATGGCACTTCCGTCATAAAGATCGTATGGATGACGCTGAGGGTAAGTTTCTCTCCGTCGTGTTTCGTAGTACGGATGCGTGGAAAAGAAACGATAATTCATTGGCTATCACGGTTGCATCGCTATTTACCGCCCTCCCGCATAAATCCGATCCCCTTATCAGTGAGCTGATTGCCTTGTCAGGATACACGCCTGAGACATGGTTTCGTCATTACACCCGGATCATACTGAAACCGGTCTTGGCTATGTATTTGATTTATGGCGTGGCGCTTGAAGCACACCAACAAAATACGCAGGTTTTATTTGATGATTCCGGCCGCGCTGTGGCCATGCTTATCCGTGACTTCGGCGATGGCCGCAGCTGGGCCCCGGCACTCCGTAAGCAAGGTTACGAACTCAAGCCTTATATCTGGCCTGGCATTTTACCCACGGTGTTTGAAGATGATATTGAACCCGTCAGAACCTTCGTCGTGGATGCTTGCCTTGTCAGTCATTTACATGAAATCGCCCTTTGCCTGACTCACTTCTATTGCATCCAAGATAACCGTATGTGGAAAGTTATTGGCGAAGAACTTGACCGTGTATTTAAAGAACTTCACCCAAGGCTAGATGACAGCTTCTGGCATCAGGAACGCGAGCATTTTATGAACCATCCCTGGTATACCCGCTCATTAATGAGCATGCATTTACAACAATATACTGATTATCGACTTCAGCACGGCCTTAATAATCCTTTAGCTGATTGATACGCCGGTAACTCTGGGACTCGAGATAATGGTTATGAATCGTAGAAAGAAGTTTCTGGTTTTGGCTGTTGTAGAAATTTTAATTCCTTATATTGCGAACGCGGAAGATACCGTTGTCGTTACCGCCGACAGTGCTGTTACACAAACTGAAGATGAACTATCCAAACAAGCCAACATTGGCTTATTAGGAAGTAAAGTCATTCATGATACGCCATTCAGTATCAAGGGATATACCTCGCGATACATTGAAGACAGGCAGGCTAAATCTCTCGGCGATGTTATAAAAAATGATTCATCCGTGCGGGTTACCTCTCCTTCAGGCGGGATCCTGGATTCTTTCATGATCCGTGGATTCCCTATTGGTGAAGGCAATACCGGTGAAGTGGCACTCAATGGTGTCTATGGTGTGGCACCAAATTATCAATTATTGCCGCAATATCTCGAACGAATAGAGTTACTGAAGGGGCCGGGCGCGGGGCTCTATGGGATGTCCCCGAATGGAGGGGTTGGCGGTGTCATCAACGCAGTGACTAAAAGGGCTACAGCTCAGGATATTAAACGACTCACCACCACCTGGGAGTCCAACAACCAACTCGGTGCATACGTCGATGTCGGTAAATTGTGGGTTACCCCGGACGGTGAGGTGTGGGGAATCCGTTTTAACGGTGGCGGTAGTGGTGGCGATTTGGCACTCGACAATGCCTATAAAAATACGGCATTAGGCGCGCTTGCTCTCGATTATGGGAACGGAGGGGTGAGGGCTTCCCTTGACCTGCTTGATCAATATCAGCGAGTCAAATCCCCAAATCGCCCCTTCACTGTCGCTGCAGGCATTGATGTTCCGGATGCTCCTGATGGTAAGACAAACATCGCACAAAAGGGGATGTGGTGGAAAATCCGGGATCAGGGGGCATTGCTACACACAGAATACGATATTAATGACAACGTGACCGTTTTTGCGAATGCAGGCGGTGGGCGCTCGATGGTTTCACGCATATCAGAGCAAACCCCTAATATTATTAACGACAAAGGGGATGTCGTCTCGACGATTACTAATTTCCGCTTTAAGGTGAATCGTTATACTTTAGAAGCTGGCGCAAGAAGTTATTTTTCAACCGGTTCCATTGATCATCAGGCGACGCTGCAGGTCAGTTATTACCATGATCGCCTCGCAATCGCCAGCACTTGGGGGCAAACGGTAGATTCCAATATTTATTCCCCGTCAGACGTTGATGTCACCCTGCCTTCTGCGCCAGCCAGAGTATCAAAAACCTCCTCCAGCCAGTTAAGTGGTCTCGCGCTTGCAGACACAATGACCGTACTGGATGGACGTGTTGACATCACGCCAGGCGTGCGTCTCCAAAGGGTTCGTGCCGATAACTTCGCCGCTAATGGCGATCGTTCATCCACCTATGATGACTCTGCCGTCACTCCGATGCTTGGCCTGGTTTACCGTCCCTGGAAACCCGTTTCGCTGTATGCCAACTACATTGAGGGGCTCAGCAAAGGTGATGTTGCCCCTGGTACGGCACAAAACGCAGGTCAGGTGATGCGTCCATACCGATCGCGTCAATACGAAGTGGGCATTAAATACGATGAGGCGGGAATCCAAAACAGTCTTGCTCTTTTCCAGATCACGAAGCCGAGTGGTGCAATCGACAGTAGCAATACATTCAATTCCAATAGCGAGCAGCGGAACCGAGGAATTGAACTGAATATCTCCCATAAACCTCTTGATAATTTGCGAATGTCAGGAAGCCTTTCCCTGATTGATGCTGAGCTCACCAAATCTCCCTCCACCGGCGTTCGTGGTAACAAACCCGTTGGCGTCTCCCCGGTACAAGCAAACGCGGGTGTGGAATATGACCTCCCTGTCCTACGGGGATTGTCCCTGAATAGTCATGTTAATTACAGCGGGAAGCAGTACGTCAATCAGGCGAATACGCAGTCTATCCGTTCTTGGACAACGGTAGATATGGGGGCTGCCTATAAAACGCGTGTGTACGGTACACCGGCAACTTTCCGCTTTGATGTTCAGAACGTGTTAGATCGCCATTATTGGGCTGGCGTGGCGTCATACAGCACCATTGCGCAGGGAGCGCCACGCACCTTCCTTGCATCGGTAACCATTGATTTCTGAGAGGATTTAATATGGCTTCGCTGTTAAATACCTATTGCCGGGAAACCACTTCATGGCGGGTAAGCCCTGCCAGAGAATTACCCCCCTATGTGGATCCTGTTATTGCCCGATGGTTAGAGACGTCCCCTGATACTCTTGTTCGCTTATCAGAAATTTACGGTTCTCCGCTCAATATTGTTTGGCCGCATACCGTGGAGAGTAATTTCAATGCGATGGCTGCTATTACGGCGGGATTTGGTATTGAAGCGAAATTTTATTATGGCGTTAAAGTCAATAAATCACAGTCGTTATTACAGGCTGCCGTCGCTGCCGGAACAGGGGCTGATGTATCCAGCCTGCATGAGCTCAACGATGCTATCCGCGCTGGATGCAGAGGCACCGATTTGTGTGCCACCGGTCCTGCAAAAACAATACGTTTTTTGCAGGAGTTAATTCTGCAGGGGGCGCGGATTGTCGTGGATTCAGTCGAGGAAATGGACGATCTCATGGAAGTAGCTAAATGCTGGAAAAGCCCGACAGGCCGAATCAGTATACTACTGCGCCTTCGCCCCGCGTTCAGCCATACCAGCCGTTTTGGTATGTCATCCAGTGAAGTGAGTGCCGTGCTTCAGAAACTCGAGACCTGTAATCCATTAAAAATCGATGGCTTCCATTTCCATCTTAGTGGCTACTCGCCCGTATCCAGGGTTAACGCTTTTTTTGACACATTACCGTTGATTGCCTGCGCCCGTAGTCTTGGCCATTCCCCATGCATTATCGATATCGGGGGAGGGTTGCCCGTTCAGTATGTAGAGGGGAATTGCTATAAGGCATGGCTATCCTCACAGACGCAGGAAAACTATCGTACTCGACGGGTCCCGGATGCTTTCTATCCCTATGGTGGTGATATAAACGCTGAGCACTGGCTCACTCAGTTTCTTGGCGGTGCGGGCCCTGTGGGTAAAAGAGTCTGCGATGCATTAATCGATGAAGGATTAACGCTGTGTGTCGAGCCCGGAAGAAGTCTGGCCAACCAGAGCGCCATAAGTGTTTTTCGTGTATGTCGAGTCCGGCCTCACGGTGATTCCGGATACGTTATTTTTGTCGAGGGAAGTAGCTTCAGTGCATGCGAAACGTGGTTTAACTCTGAATTCTTAAGCGATCCGCTTCATATTCGTCAGAATTCTCATGAGCCATCTCCTGCTGCGAAAGCATGGATTGCGGGTCATAGTTGCCTTGACGAGGACGTTATAACTAACCGTCTGATTGCATTCAAGAACCTGCCTGAACCGGGCGACTTGCTGATATTTGCCAATACCGCTGGTTACCAAATGGATTTACTGGAAAACCAGTTCCACCGGCACCCGCTCCCCACAAGACTGACCGCTGTCATGAGCTCGCGCCAAAACCTCATTTTTACCGTTGACAATTAAGGAGTTGTAAAATGATCTTCAGAAAAGTAACTGATTTGATTGGCAATACTCCCGTCATTCAATTACCGCTGGCGCAATCTGACTCTCGTCTTTATATCAAAGTGGAGAAGAACAATCCTGGCGGGAGCATGAAAGATCGCATGGCCAGAAATATGATTGTTGCGGCGCTGAAATCAGGGCGGATCCAACCAGGTGGGACGATTGTTGAATCATCATCAGGAAATACGGGGATCGGCCTGGCCATTGCGGCTATCGAATTTGGGCTTAAATTTATTGCAGTGGTGGACCATCATGCCGCTCAGGATAAAATTACCATCATGCGAGCTCTGGGAGCAGATATTCGTTACGTTAAGGGTAATTATGGTGAAAATGAAGTCGCGGTTGTGGAACGACAGCGTATGGCGGCTGAAATTGCAGGTGAAATACCCGGCGCAGTTTTCATGAACCAATCAGATAATGCGGCCAATGCCGGTGGATATGCAGACCTGGTGCGTGAAATTATCTGCCAGATTGGCAAAGTCGACGCGTGGATTGGATGTGTTGGCACTGGCGGTTCGATGACAGGGATAGCGCATGGCCTCAAGGTTCATAATCCGGATACAGTTACGATCGCGGTAGAGCCAGAAGGCTCTATCGTATTTGGCAAGCCAGGAAAACCCTATTATCAATCAGGGACCGGCACACCGGAAGGAGACACCGTCGGATTAGTTCTGGATTACAGCTGCATTGATTATGGTGAACAGGTTTCCGACGTCTGCGCTTTTGAAACTGCACGCTATCTTGCGCGCCGTTTCGGGCTGCTTGTTGGCGGTTCTACCGGTGGTGCAATATATAAAGCGTTGGAATTTATCAATAATGGAACGATTCGGGGGAATGTGGCTCTCGTTATTGCAGATGGCGGTGAAAAATATCTAAATACGATCTTCAATGAGGAGTGGCTCAAAGAACGGGATCTTCTCTCCGAGCAAGTCTGGGAGCAACTTGATGGCTGGTTTGCACTCTCTTCTGTTCAGGAGGGAGAATAATGTTCTCAGGCGAGAAGTTAAGGGTAACAATATGTGGGGCCGGCCGTACGGGCCACCTTGCTGCCATTTTATTCAGTCAAAATCCCGCAGTTGCAGTAACTCTTTACACTAGCCGGCCAGAAACTGTCACCGCATATCAAGGCAGTGGCGCTCAGTTGCATGCGATCATGCCTGACGCAAATGTCATAAAAGCCTCTGCCGTCAGGATGACGGCGTCAGTCGATGAAGCCTGCGCCGCTGCAGATCTCATTATCATTACTGCCCCAAGCCATGTACGCGAAAGCGTGCTTCAAAGCATCGCGCCAGCGCTGCCCCGGCATAAGCAGGTCTTCGTCGGAGCCATTCCCGGTTTTGGCGGATTTGACTGGCTGGCAGAAAAAGCATTTGGAGGCTTATCGAATATTGTTATATGGGGCATGAAAGATGTCCCCCATATTGCGTTTGATCTTGTACCCGGAAAAAGTGTCAGGATAGGGGGGGAGAAATCACAGTTGTACGTGGCTGTTCATCGCCGGGAAACACCTGAGAATACCGATATTCTGCTTGATTATCTGAGGCAGCTTTATGAGGCTCCCGTCACTCTGCTTTCTAATTATCTGGAGATTACCCTTACACCAGGAAATCCAATCATGCACAGTTCCGTCATTTATGGCCTCATCGGCCCATGGGGGCAGTGGCACGGGCATGCTTTCAATCATATTCCGTGTTGGTGGAGTGATTGCCCTGAACTCGGTGCTTATTTCCTTGCTCGCTGTGATGAGGAAAATCAGGCCTTATGTAAAGCTGCCGAACTTTCACTGGGTATCGATCTCAGCTCTGTGCAGCCATTGCAGCAGGAAATAGTCGAGGCATACGGTGACTCAATTTCTGACCCCAGAACACTCCTCAGTATTTTACGAACGAATAAGGCCTATGAGGGGATCCCGCTGCCTCTGATCCGCGAAGGGCGATCCGACACTTTTATTTTTGACAAAAACCATCGGGTCTTTCGGGAAGATATTGGCTGCGGTTTAAGCCTGCTGGTTTTAATCGGCCAGAGGCTCAAGGTGCCAACACCATATATAGAAGAAATCTATTACTGGTGTTGCGAGTATATGGGAGGGAAGATTGCCCGCTCCCCGATCCCCGCCGATTGGCCAACGATAAGGAGGGAATGAGGATGCGCGTAACGGGCAGTGTGACTTTTATTGTCCAGTTTCTGTTTATCGTGCAACTGCTTTCGATGGGAGCGATGGAAATGAGCGGCCCTTTTTGGCCGCTTCATATCGAAAGCATGACGTCCACAGAACTACTGAGCATCGCTGGCACAGGGGTGTATATAGCACCGATGCTTGGCGTTATGCTAACCAGCACATTCTGGGGGCGGGTAGGCGACAAAACGGGCAATAAAGTCATGATGATCCGCGCACTGATGGGCCTGGCATTAACGCAACTTGGGCTTGCTTTCGCCAATGACGTCTGGCTGGTGCTTATTTTACGTTTTTTACAGGGTACCTGTGCGGGTTATATTGCGCCGGCGCAGGCCTATGGTATTGCAATGGTGCCAGCGGCACAGCGTACGAGACTTTTTGCCTGGTTGCAGGTGTCGACCAACGCAGGCTCTTTGGCAGGGGCGATTATCGGGGGAGCCATTCTCGATCTACTGAGTTTCTTCTGGATAAACGTCAGCGCATTCATTATTTGTACGCTATGTGCACTGATTGTTCTTTTCATATTACCTGCTGATGCTCCTCATGGAGTCTCGTCTACTTCAGCTGTTCATTCAAAAGATAAGAAAAGGACTCCAACTGGAATCAACAATGGCGTCATTGTTGGCTTACTGACGGTTCTTGGCTTGTTATTAATGAGCCGCATGATTACGCAAACGCCTTTTTCTCTTTATGTCAGCACGGTGTTCAATGCCCCTAATTGGCTAACAGGATTAGCTTATGGATTACAGGCTACGGGAGTGATTGTATCAGCGTCTCTCTGGGCAAGATGGTTTGAAGCGCACGATATAGCCAGCACGCTCTACCGAATGGTGGGGATCATCATGGGATGTATCCTGGTAACGCTGCTGCTGGCTACAGTAAGGGAAACCAGCTGGTTTATCGGGCTTTATTTTTTATGGGGAATTCTCCTTGGCGCAACCACGCCTGTGCTTACCGCATTAATTTCGCGCACAACAGCCGAAGGTATGCAAGGGTATATATTGGGGGTGGTCCAGAGCATCAGCCAGTTCGCCTCCATCATAGGTATTGCTTTGGGGGGCGTAGTCCTTCTCTGGCCGGGGTTGTCAGCGTTGTTTCTTTGCGTTGTGGTCATGTATTCCATGACTTTAATGATTACGTTAAAAATCAGCCGTTCTTCAAGGGAATTCAACAAGAAAATAGGTTATGAAAAATGATATTACGACTTGTGCTCTTTATTGTATTGTTAACCTCATCAGTTGCTCATGCTGAACAGACGGTGACGCCTGTAACCGATCTCCTTGGCCGAACCGTTAACATCAAATTACCGGTACAGCGTGTCATCCTTGGGGAAGGGCGCCAACTGTATCTGGTCGCAATGCTTGATAAAGAAGATCCTGCCAAGAGGATAGTGGCCTGGCGGAAAGATTTAATACAGTCAGATCCGGCAACATGGCAGCAGTACCGGCAACAGTTTCCACAACTGGAGAAAATCCCGACATTTGGAGGCAGCGAGCAAGGGACCTTCGATATCGAACAGGCTATTAATTTGAAACCTGACGTCATTATCATGAATATGGATGCGCGAAATGCCATTGTTGACTCAGGGTATGAAGCCGCACTTGCCAGTGCGGGTATCCCAATTGTCTATGTGGATTTTCGGTATGACCCTATTGCACATATTCCTCCTACAGTGAAACTATTTGGCGAGTTATTTGGTCAATCGGAACGCTCTGAAGCCTATTTAAAGTTTCGCGATAGTGAGTTACAACGCGTCATATCCAGGACTTTAAAATTACAGAAGCCATTGCCAAAGGTATTTTTAGAACGTCTTGGAGGTTATTCAGAAGAATGCTGTATGACCTTTGGCAAGGGGAGTTTTGGGCGTTTTGTTAAATTAGCCGGAGGAGACAATATCGCAGCCAATCTTGCTCCCGGTTCATTTTTTACGCTAAATCCTGAAAAGGTGATAGCTGCAAATCCTGATGTCGTCATACTCACCAGCGGGAATTTTCAGGCCTTCGTTCCTGGCGGAAGGTGGATCCCTCTCGGACCGGGCGTCAATATCGAGGAGTCCAGGCGTAAGCTGGCATGGTTCACCACCCGTCCAGCTTATGCAGATAGCACTGCCCGCCGTAATAGCGCATTTTTCGCCATCTGGCATCAGTTCTACAACAGCCCGTATGACGTTATTGCCATCCAGCAACTCGCCAGATGGATACATCCACAATTATTCGCGGACCTGGCCCCTGATGACACATTCCGTCGTATGCATCAGGAATTTCTTCCCGTTCCGTATCAATCCGGGTATATGGTAAGCCTGAAAAAAGAGGAGAATAACCATGACGTTAAGTCTGGCACAACTCCGCGCTGACACGCCAGGGACTGAGCATGTTATTCATTTTAACAATGCAGGAGCAAGCTTAATGCCTGTCCCGGTTATACAGGCTGTGCATGAACACTATTTAAAAGAAATTACCCTCGGTGGGTATGAAGCCGCAGAGAGTGAGCGCCAATGGCTTGGTGATATATATGGTTATCTGGCGAAAATGATCCAGGCAAAGCCTGCAGATATCGCGCTTGTGGAAAATGCTACCCGGGCCTGGGACATCGCATTCTACTCTCTTCCCTTGCGCCCTGGAGATATCATCCTGACTTCGACCACTGAATATGCAGGTAATTATATACCTTACCTGCAACGACAAAAACGTGATGGCATTCAGATCAAGATTCTGGAAGCGGATGAGGAGGGGGCTGTTTGTCTGAAGCAATTACAACATGCCCTTGGCAACCCTCGGGTCAGATTAATCAGCCTCCCAATACTGGGAACTCATGGGGGACCAATACAGCCGGTAGAAAAAATGGGCGCCCTTGCTCGTGATGCTGGCGTGTGGTTTTTCCTTGATGCTTGCCAGTGTATTGGACATTTACAACTTGATGTCCAAAAAATTGGGTGCCACGTGTTAACAGCCTCAGGGCGTAAATACCTGCGAGCTCCACGCGGTACGGGTTTTTTATGGATGGACAGCACCCTGAGTTCGAATATTGAACCGGTGTGGCTTGATCACCATGCTGCAAGACTTATAGATGAGCAGAGTTATCATATTAGCGAGGGAGCCCGACGATTCGAATGCTGGGAGGCAAATATCGCTGACAGGCTTGGCCTGGGGGCTGCCGCGAAATATGCGCTTTCGTTAGGGCAAGATAAAGTAACGCAAAGAATTTTTAAGTTGGCTAAGCAACTTCGCTTAGGCCTGAAATGTATACCGCACGTTCAGTTACAGGATAAAGGAGATAATCTATCAGGAATAGTTACATTTACAGTTAAAAATAAAACAGCTGAATCTGTTAAGGAATACCTATCGGCTCAACCACGTCGAATTAATGTCTCATGTTCTCGATTTAGTTCGACATTCATTGACATGCGAAATCGTGGGCTGGAGTCAGTCGTTCGTGCATCCGTTCATGCGTATAACAGTGAAGATGAGATAGATATCTTACTTAATGCCCTTGAAAATTTCAGGTGAGGTGAACATGCAGTATGAGGTAATATTACACCCAGTTGCCTTGATCCGTCCCTCTGAAGAGGTCAACATGGAACATGTTATAGCATTAACAGAGGAGATAGCGCGTTGCCAAAAATGGATAACACCCGTTCCCATTGAAAAGCACACGGGGATCATTATGGATGGCAACCATCGATATCGTGTGGCCAATAATCTTGGGCTAATGTACCTTCCTTGTATATTGCTTGATTATACTGATATACGCGTGAGAGTACACGACTGGAATAATGGTGAGCCCTTCTGCCCGTTAAAAATCAGAGACCACATAGTCAACCAGGGAAAAATTTTTCCGTATAAAACCACTCGTCATTTATTTTCACCGGTTCTTCCAGCCGTTGATTTTCAGCTCAAACAGTTATTCGGTATACGTTCATTAACTATATAGTTCTTCTCGGCTCTGGTCGCGATCAATGCCGGAGTCCGTTTTGTAGGAGTAGTTCTGCACGAGAGCATTGCAGCGGATGCTTTTAGACACTCAGCCATTGAGCCAATCCTCGAGCTTAGGACGTTGCTGATGTCCCGCTATGTATGTACTGCGCCTCAGCGCGGCCGCAGATCGACCACGCGCTGCACTTTGCCTTCTTCCGAGCGAGGCCCTTGGCCGCATCATCGAACGCAGTTCGATGGGGAGCCCTGGCTCCGAAAAGCAAAAACCCAGCCATAGGCTGGGTTCTCTCAATAGGGCGACCGGACTCGGACAACCGGCGCTGGCGCCGCGTTGAACAGCGCTTCAGCGCTGGTCCGCAGGGTGAGGCCTTTGGCCGAATAATCGAACGCAGTTCGATGGAGAGTCCTGTCCCTGAAAAGCAAAAACCCAGCCATAGGCTGGGTTCTCTAAATAGGGCGACCGGACTCGGACAACCGGCGCCTGCGCCGCGTTGAACAGCGCTTTAGCGCTGGCCCGCAGGGTGAGGACTTTGGGCCGAATAATCGAACGTAGTTCGATGGAGAGTCCGTACTCCAGAAAGCGAAAAACCCAGCCATAGGCTGGGTTCTCTAAATATGGTGCCCGGACTCGGAATCGAACCAAGGACACGGGGATTTTCAATCCCCTGCTCTACCGACTGAGCTATCCGGGCAACGGGGCGCATTAAACCGTATTGGCCGGGTGGCGTCAATCGCTTTCTGTCACAAAGCCGATCGGTTGCTCTATTTTCAGGCAGCGAACCCGGCAGAGTGGGGAATGGGAGGGTATCGTCATTCAATAAATATGCATATAAAACGTGTATTTATACCGTCGTTAATATGGATTTTTATGATTTTTTAGTTAAATAACAATGCATTATTTTAAAATTAATGCGCGTTAAACCAAGGCGATTCTTGCTTGAACCCCGCAACGAATCATGCAATCATTGCGCAAATTTTAGCACTCTCCGTTCCCTGACGGTGTTCCCGCTTCTTATAAGCCAGAGGGTTATTGGCATGACTGGTTTTGTTGCTCAAGCGCTGCTGCGCACCAGACATCTGACGCCGCCACCGTTCCGCCGTTGTCTCCTTCGCACGTCATCCGCCCGAATACGCCTGCCGGCCATGCGGTAAGGCCGCCTGATGCTCGCTGTTAGGCATGCGTAAAGCCAGCGCTATGGCCCTGATTTTACTGATGCCTGTCGGACGCTGCCAAGACCAGTTCCCCCGATAGCCGCCTGATGATCCCCGATCATGAGCCGGTCACGCACGCCGCTTATGCTGCCGTGCCCGGGTATCGCTTTACCGGGATAACCGCGTTATCTCATTACCGTGCCGGTGGCACACCCTCATCCTTCACCGTTTGAGAGTCAGAATGATGAAAGAATTGAAAATCGCGACCAGCGCCAGCCTGGTCGCCACCATTGAGACGCTGCGCCAAATCGTGCGCGTAGAGCAGACGGACTACACCGACGTGGCGGCGGTGGTGGTGTCGGTCGCCGACGTGAACGCCGGCATTCTGGCGCGCTTGCAGGCGACGGGGTTCGACATTCCGACCTTCGTGGCGGTGGAAGGGGACGAGCATCTCTCGCCGGACTATCTGCCGTTCGTCAGTGGGGTTTTCGCGCTGCTGGCCGGCGCCAGCAAGCCGTTCTACATGGCGCAGCTGGAGGCCGCCGCCGACGCCTACGAGCAGGCGCTGCTGCCGCCATTCTTCAAAACGCTGAAGACCTACGTCGAGATGGAAAACTCGACCTTTGCCTGCCCGGGGCATCAGGGCGGTGAGTTCTTCCGCAAACACCCGGCCGGCCGGCAGTTCTTCGATTTCTACGGTGAGACCCTGTTTCGTTCCGATATGTGCAACGCCGACGTCAAGCTGGGCGATCTGCTGATCCACGAAGGATCGGCCAAGGATGCGCAAAAGCACGCGGCGCGGGTGTTCAACGCCGATAAAACCTACTTCGTGCTCAACGGCACCTCGGCGGCCAACAAGGTGGTGACCAACGCGCTGCTGACCCGTGGCGATCTGGTGCTGTTCGATCGCAACAACCATAAATCCAACCACCACGGGGCGCTGATCCAGGCCGGGGCCACGCCGGTCTATCTGGAAACCGCCCGTAACCCGTTCGGCTTTATCGGCGGCATCGATGCGCACTGCTTCGACGAACGCTACCTGCGTGAGCAGATCCGCGAAGTGGCGCCGGAGAAAGCCGCGGCGGCGCGGCCGTTCCGGCTGGCGATCATCCAGCTCGGTACCTACGACGGCACGATTTACAACGCTCGCCAGGTGATCGACACCATCGGTCATCTGTGCGACTACATCCTGTTCGACTCCGCCTGGGTGGGCTACGAAGGCTTTATCCCGATGCTGAAAGAGTGTTCGCCGCTGCTGCTGGAGCTGGACGAACACGATCCGGGCATTTTCGTCACCCAGTCGGTGCATAAACAGCAGGCGGGGTTCTCGCAGACGTCGCAGATCCATAAGAAAGACGACCACATCAAAGGGCAAAAGCGCCACTGCAACCACAAACACCTGAACAACGCGTTCATGCTGCATGCGTCGACCAGCCCGTTCTATCCGCTGTTCGCCGCGCTGGACGTCAACGCCAAGATGCACGCCGGCCCCGCCGGGCGCCGCATGTGGATGGACTGCGTCAAGCTGGGCATCGAGACCCGTAAACAGCTGCTCAAGCGCTGCTCGCAGCTGAAGCCGTTTATTCCGCAGCAGGTGGCGGGCAAAGACTGGCAGGATCACGATACTGACCTTATCGCCAACGACGCGCGCTTCTTCACCTTCGTGCCGGGGGAAACGTGGCACGGCTTCGAAGGCTATGCCCAGGATCAGTATTTGGTGGATCCGTGCAAGCTGCTGCTGACCACGCCGGGCATCGACGCCGCGACCGGCCAATACACCGAGTTCGGCGTGCCGGCCACCATTCTGGCCAACTTCCTGCGCGAGAACGGCATCGTGCCGGAGAAGTGCGATCTCAACTCGATCCTGTTCCTGCTGACCCCGGCGGAAAACCCGGCCAAGATGGAGCACCTGGTGGAGATGCTGGCGCAGTTCGAGCGCTATGTTGCAGAGGACGCGCCGCTGAGCGTGGTGCTGCCGACGGTGTACCGCAAGAACGAGCAGCGCTACCGCGGCTACAGCATTCGCCGGCTGTGCCAGGAGATGCACGATCTGTACGTCAGCTTCGACGTCAAACAGCTGCAAAAGGAGATGTTCCGCCAGGATCATTTCCCGCCGGTGGTGATGAACCCGCAGGACGCCAACGTGGAGTTTATCCGCGATAACGTCGAGCTGGTGCCCATCGGCCAGGCGGAAGGGCGCATCGCGGCGGAAGGGGCCTTGCCGTACCCGCCGGGCGTGCTGTGCGTGGTGCCGGGCGAAGTGTGGGGCGGCGCGGTGCAGCGCTACTTCCTGGCGCTGGAAGAGGGGATCAATCGCCTGCCGGGCTTCTCGCCGGAGCTGCAGGGGGTCTACATCGAGAAAAAAGATCACGGCTGGAAGCGTATCTTCGGCTATATGATCAAGCCATAGAAAAAGGGCCGGTTTGCACCGGCCCTTCTCATTTATCCACGCGGAACGCGTTACTTTCTGCGGTAGCTCTTCTGCGCGGTATTCACTTTCACCAGATAGCGGCGCGACTCGGCGGCCGGGTGCTTGGTGGTCAGCGTCTGGTACACGTCGCCCGGCTGCATGCCGTTGATGATGCCTACCGCGCGCGTTCTGTCGCTGGAGAACACCCGCAGCACGCTGCCTGCGCCGCCGTTGTAGGCGGTGATCACCGCATAGCGGCGCGAGGTCGGGTTCTGAATGCCGCCCAGGTAGTTGTTCTGCAGGATAGCCAGATAGGCGGTGCCGGTGTCGATGTTGTTCTCCGGATCGAACAGGTAGCTGCGGCTCGGGGTGCCCCATTTGCCGCGCATCTGGAACACATCCTTACCGGCGGTGTGCTGCACCACCTGCATCAGGCCCAGCGCGTCCGAACCGCTCACCGCATACGGGTTGAAGCTCGATTCGGTCTGCATGATCGCCAGGATCAGCGACTCGTCCACGCCGTATTTTTCCGACGCCTTGCGCACCATCGGCAGGTATTTGTGCGCACGTTTGTCCAGGTGGTTCGGCACCAGCTGGATGGTGACCGAGTAGATCACGTGCAGGCCGGAGGTGCGTTTTTGCAGCTTGGTCTGCAGCAGGTAATCGGCGAAGTGCGCCGCGCGCCATTCCCAGCGGATCGGCGCGCCCTTGTTATCCAGCACCTGGCCGTACAGGAACGGCTCTTTGCTGATCTGGATATCGTTGGCGTCGGAATAGAGATCGATGGACCCCGGATCGTCACCCATCAGCAGCGTGCTGATGATCGCCTGGCGCAGGTGCGCGGCCGGATCGGTGGTGGCGATGGTCTCGATGGTAATGGCGCCGGTGTCGAAGTTGATGTGGCTGCGGGTTTGGTACTGGTCGGTATATTTGACGTAGTCTTTCGGCCCGGCGATCAGAACTTCGTTCAGACCCCAGATGTTCTCGATGTTGTGGGCGAATTGGCCCATCAGAATGTCGAAGCCGTTGGTATCTTTAATCCAGGCTTCGTTGATTTCTTCACTTTTTTTGCCGGAACAGGAGATCAGCAAAGGCGCTATTACGAGCAAAGCTAAAATTTTCTTCATCTTAAAGCCGTTTGGAAGAAGTATAAGAGGATTGAAGCGGGCCAGCGCCTGGCCCCAACAGCGTTATTCGCTCGGCGGCGTATAGCCTTCGATGTGCACGTCGTGCCCTTCGAACAGGAACTTGATCATTTCCTCTTCCAGCAGCTTGCGGTCGTCCACGTTCATCATATTCAGCTTCTTCTCGTTGATCAGCATGGTCTGCTTCTTCATCCACTCGCCCCAGGCTTCCTTGGAGATCTCGTTGTAGATGCGCTTGCCGACGTCACCGGGATAAAGTTGGAAGTCCTGGCCTTCGGCGTCGCGCTGCAGGAAAGTACAAAAAATGGTGCGGCTCATGCTAATTCCTCATCGATGGCGCTATCGCCATATAAGTTTTGTTGGATCGGGGGCTGCTTCGCCAGCTGTTGCAACAGGCGATCCACCGGCGCTGCCAGCCCGACCGACGGCGGCTGCGCTAAGTTATACCAGAGACCTGCGCCCTCATCCATGCCGCTGCCCGCCGCGTCGAGCGACAGCCACATCGGCACGATATCGAGGTGGAAATGGCTGAACGTGTGGCGAAACGCGGTCAGCTGCTCCAGGCGCTTGCCTTTCAGACCGCGCTGCTGCAGCCAGAGTTCCAAATCCACGCGCGCGCTGAACTGCGGGAAGCAGAACAGGCCGCCCCACAGGCCCACCGCCGGGCGCTGCTCCAGCCACACCCGGTCGCCGTGCTGCAGCAATAAGAAGTAGGCGGTTTTTTCCGGCAGGGTCTGCTTGGGTTTCTTGCCGGGGTAGTTGGCCCAGCTGTGGTTGGCGTAAGACAGGCAGCCGACGTTGAGCGGGCAGAGTTCGCACTTGGGCTTGGAGCGAGTGCAGACCATGGCGCCCAGATCCATCATTGCCTGGTTGAACTGGCCGACGCCCTGCGCCGGGGTGACCTCTTCGCTGATTTTCCACAGCCGGTTTTCGACTTCTTTCTTGCCCGGCCAGCCCTCCACCGCGTAGCAGCGGGCCAGCACGCGCTTCACGTTGCCGTCGAGGATCGGATAGTGTTGGCCCAGCGCCAACGACAGCACCGCGCCGGCGGTAGAGCGGCCGACGCCCGGTAAATCGGCGATTTCTGCAAAGGTTGTCGGGAACTCGCCGCCGTGCTGTGCGACAATGGTCTGCGCCGCCTTGTGCAGGTTGCGGGCGCGGGCGTAATAGCCAAGGCCGGTCCACAGATGCAGCACTTCGTCGAGCGGGGCTTCCGCCAGCGCGCGCACGTTGGGAAAACGGGCCATAAAGCGCTGAAAATAAGGAATGACGGTGGCAACCTGGGTCTGTTGCAACATCACCTCGGAGAGCCATACTTGATAGGCGGTTTTTTCCAGCTGCCACGGCAGGGTCTTGCGACCGTAGCGCTGATACCAGTCAAGCACCACCTGTGCGAATTGTTGTGCTTGCATCATGAGCAGCGTCGTTATCCGGCAGAAAATGAAGCGAGATTGCAGCATAGAGTCATGGTGCTGTAAACCGGAACTTTCCGACGCCGCACGGCGGGTACAGAAGATGAACACTTGCTAAACCAATGTATCTTTGCATAATGCGCGTTTCCCTAATTGGCAGCCAAACAGACAGAAAGCACTATGATTAATGACGTCATCTCCCCGGAATTTGATGAGAACGGCCGCGCGATGCGCCGTATCCGCAGTTTTGTCCGCCGCCAGGGGCGGCTGACCAAAGGCCAGCAGCACGCGCTGGAGAACTATTGGCCGGTGATGGGCGTGGAGTATCAGGCTGACGCTGTCGATCTCACCGCGTTGTTCGGCCGCGACGCGCCGACGGTGCTGGAGATCGGTTTTGGCATGGGTGCCTCGCTGGTGACCATGGCGGGCAACAACCCGCAGCAGAACTTTTTAGGGATCGAAGTGCACTCGCCGGGCGTGGGCGCCTGCCTGTCCGACGCCCACGAGGCGAAGCTGAGCAACCTGCGCGTGATGTGCCACGACGCGGTTGAGGTGCTGGAAAACATGATCCCGGACGGCTCGCTGGATATGGTGCAGCTGTTCTTCCCCGATCCGTGGCACAAGGCGCGCCACAACAAGCGCCGCATCGTGCAAACGCCGTTTGTCGAACTGGTGCTGCGCAAGCTGAAGACCGGCGGCGTCTTCCACATGGCCACCGATTGGCAACCTTATGCGGAACATATGTTAGAGGTTATGAACGGGGTCGCAGGCTACCGTAATCTTTCCAGCGATAATGATTACGTGCCGCGTCCGGATTCGCGCCCACTGACGAAATTTGAATTACGCGGCCAGCGCCTGGGACATGGCGTTTGGGACTTGATGTTTGAGAGGAAAGAATAATGGCTAAGAACCGCAGTCGTCGTTTACGTAAAAAGTTGCACATTGAAGAATTTCAGGAGCTGGGTTTCTCCGTAGCCTGGCGCTTCGCCGAAGGCACGTCGGTGGAAGACATCGACAGCACGCTGGATACCTTCATCGATGAAGTGATCGAGCCGAACGGCCTGGCGTTTGACGGTAGCGGCTACCTGCAGTGGGAAGGTCTGATCTGCCTGCAGAAGATCGGCCACTGCACCGACGAGCAGCGCCAGCTGGTGAAAAACTGGCTGGAAGCGCGCAAACTGACCGACGTTAAGGTCAGCGATCTGTTCGATATCTGGTGGGATTGATCGCGCTTGCCCGATGAGCGCGGCTTCGCGCCGCGCCGTTTTATTGATCTAAGGTGCCTTAACGGCGCCTTTGTTTTGCCCGGAGTGTGACCGAGGTGGTAACAACATTGGATAACGCGTTGCTGGAGGAAATCCTGCAACAGGTGCGCCCGCTGATTGGCCAGGGGAAAGTGGCCGACTACATCCCGGCGTTGGCGGAAGTGCCCGCCGATCGGCTGGCGATCGCCGTCTGCACGGTGGACGGCGAACTGTTCCAGGCCGGCGACGCCGCGGAGCGCTTCTCCATTCAGTCGATCTCCAAAGTGCTGAGCCTGACGCTGGCGCTGACGCGCTATCAGGAGCCTGAGATCTGGCGGCGCGTCGGCAAAGAGCCTTCCGGCCTGCCGTTCAACTCGCTGCTGCAGCTGGAGATGGAGCAGGGCAAACCGCGCAATCCGTTTATCAACCCCGGCGCGCTGGTGGTGTGCGACATGCTGCAAACCCGGCTCAGCGCCCCCAAACAGCGCATGCTGGAGGTGGTGCGCCAGCTGGCCGGCGAAGACGACCTGGCCTATGACCTGCGGGTGGCGCGCTCCGAGTTCGAACACTCCGATCGCAATGCGGCCATCGCCTATCTGATGAAGTCGTTCGGCAACTTCGAGAACGACGTGATCACCGTGCTGCAAACCTATTTCCACTACTGTGCGCTGCGCATGAGCTGCGTGGAGCTGGCGCGCAGCTTCGTCTATCTGGCCAATCACGGCCGCGATCTCAACGGCGAGACGGTGATCAGCCCGCTGCAGGCCCGGCAGATCAACGCCCTGATGATGACCAGCGGCATGTACGACGGCGCCGGCGAATTCGCCTATCGGGTGGGGATGCCGGGCAAGTCCGGCGTGGGCGGCGGCATCGTGGCCATTGTGCCGGGCGAGCTGTCGATCGTCGTCTGGTCGCCGGAGCTGGATGCTTCCGGCAACTCGCTGGCGGGAACTGCGGCGCTGGAACTGTTGTCTCAACGTATCGGTCGTTCGATTTTTTAATCCCAATCTGGATGGGAGTCAGGAGAAGCTATGTTGAAGAAAACCGGGTTAGCCTTACTGCTGCTGGCGGCGACTGCCGCGCAGGCCCACGCCGAGTACCAATGCAGCGTTAAACCCCAGGACGATGTGATCATCAGCCCGCAGAGCGTGCAGGTGAAAGGCGCCAGCGGCGACCTGCAAATTTCGCCGGATGGTGACGTGATCCGCAACGGTCAGGCGCTGAGCCTGAGCGACAGCCAGCGGCAGAAAGCCTTCAGTTACCAGAGCGCGCTGCGCAAGCAGCTGCCGTGGATCGACGACGGCGCGCAGAAACACCTGGAGAAAGCCCGCTCGGCGCTGGATAAGGTGATCGTCAAAGAGCTGGGCAGCAACAGCAACGTGCGCAACCGGCTGACCACCCTCAACGGCCAGCTGAAACAGCAGATGAACCGCATCATCGAGCACCGCAGCGACGGCCTGACCTTCCACCACAAGGCGATTGACCAGGTGGAACAGGATGGCCGCAACATCGTGCAGCAGAGCATGGGCGGCGTGCTGCAGGACAGCCTGAACGAGATGGGCGTCAAACAGGCTGCCAACAGCGGCGGCAACCCGCTGCAGGCGATCATGGGCAACCTGGGCGGCTTGCAGAAGGCGATCCAGAACGAGTGGAACAACCAGGAGCAGGACTTCCAGAACTTCGGTCACGACGTTTGCAACCGCGTCACCGCACTGGAAACCCAGCGCAAGGATCTGCTGAAGGCGTTGAAGTGATTTAAGAACCTTCTCGGCAGTATGTTTTTTGACCTTCTTAAGCTTATCTGACAGACTGGTCAAACTACGTACAGATTTATGGATGTTTACGGAGGACGCTATGAGCCATACACGTTACGAAACCGATGTTGTTGCCTGGGCAAATGAACAGGCCGCTCTTTTGCGCTCCGGAAAATTGTCTGAGATCGATATTGAAAAGATCGCCGAGGAGATTGAGGACGTGGGGAAGAGCGAGCAAAGGGAACTTGCTAGCCGGATGACGGTGCTGATTGCACATTTGCTTAAATGGAAATATCAGCCGGCCAGGCGCGGAACCAGCTGGGAGAAAACGATTAAAGCGCAGCGCAAAGAGGTGCTTTACAGCTTGAAAGAGTCGCCCAGCCTAAAAGGTAAACTGAGCGATGCTGATTGGCTGGATGTCGTCTGGTCGAAGGCCGTTGCGCTCGCTACGGCCGAAACTGGGCTGGATGTATATCCGGAAAACGGCATCTGGGAAACTCAGCAGATTCTGTCTCAGACGTTTTACCCGGATTAACACCAATAAAAAAGCGCTGATTATTCAGCGCTTTTTTTTACTCGTCGTCCGCCAGGAACAGTTCCAGCAGCGAGTTGAGGAACAGTTTGCCCTTCTCGGTGATTTGCCAGTGCTCTGCGGTTTCTTCCAGATAGCCTTTGGCCAGCGCTTCGTCCAGCTGCGGGCGAATGACGCTTTCCGCCAACCCGGTGTAGTTGACGAAGTCGGCGCGCGGCGCAGCTTCCAGCAGGCGGAAGCGGTTCATGAAGAATTCGAACGGCCGATCCGCCGCCGCCACCTCATGCTGCTTGTCCATGTAGTCGCCGCGCATAAAGCCGCGCGGGTGCTTGGTCTTGGCGGTGCGCAGGATGCGCCCGTCGCTGAAGGTCACCTTGCCGTGCGCGCCGCAGCCGATCCCCAGATAGTCGCCGAAGCGCCAGTAGTTGAGGTTGTGCTGGCATTGGTAGCCCGGTTTGGCATAGGCCGAAGTTTCATACTGCTGATAGCCGGCGGCGCTCAGCAGCTGGTGGCCGCGCTCGAAGATGTCCCACAGCGCGTCGTCGTCCGGCAAAACCGGCGGGCGCGAGCTGAACAGGGTGTTCGGCTCGATGGTCAGCTGATACCACGACAGGTGCGGCGGGTTCAGGGCAATAGCCTGGCGCAGATCGTCCAGCGCCTCTTCCAGCGACTGATTCGGCAGGCCGTGCATCAGATCGAGGTTGAAGCTGCGTAGGCCGAGGCCGGTCGCCAGCGTTGCCGCGCGCTTGGCCTCTTCCGGGCCGTGGATGCGCCCTAAGCGGGTCAGCTTCTCGGCGCTGAAGCTTTGCACCCCGATGGAGATGCGGTTGACGCCGGCGCGCTGGTAGCCGCTGAAGCGATCGGCCTCCACGGTGCCGGGGTTGGCCTCCATGGTGATTTCGGCGTCGTCGGCGACGCGAATGCGCGCCCGCACGCCGTCCAGCAAGGCTTGCATCGCCTCTGCGCTCAGCAGGCTGGGGGTGCCGCCGCCGATGAAGATGGTGCTTATCTCCCGGCCGCCGGCCAGCGGCAGATCGGCATCCAGATCCGCCAACAGATGATCGACGTACTCCTGATGCGGCACGTCACCCTTCAGCGCATGGGAGTTGAAGTCGCAGTACGGGCATTTCTGCACGCACCACGGGATGTGAATGTAGAGACTCAGCGGGGGCAGCTTAAGCATTGCGCATGGCTTCCAACATCAGCGTCAGCGCCTTGCCGCGGTGCGAAATCGCCCGCTTCTCGTCGCGGCTCAGCTCGGCGGCGGTGCGGCCCAGCTCCGGCACGTAGAAGACAGGATCGTAACCGAAGCCGCCTTCGCCGGCGGCCTGCTCGGTGATCTCACCGGCCCAGCTGCCGTGGAACACCAGCGGCGTCGGATCTTCTGCATGGCGCAGATAGACCAGCACGCAGTGGAATTGCGCGCCGCGCCGGCCCGGCGCTACGCCTTTCAGCGCCGCCAGCAGCTTGTCGAGGTTCTGCCGATCGTCGGCGTCTTCACCGGCATAGCGTGCGGAGTAGATGCCCGGCGCGCCGCCCAGCGCGTCGACCGCCAGGCCGGAGTCGTCGGCGATCGCCGGCAGGCCGGTGACCCGTGCCGCATGGCGCGCTTTCAGAATGGCGTTTTCGATAAACGTCAGCCCGGTTTCTTCGGCGGATTCCACGCCGAGATCGGTTTGCGCGACCACGTCCAGGCCGAAATCGGCCAACAGGTCGGCAAGTTCGCGCACTTTGCCCGGGTTACCGGTGGCAAGAACGACTTTTTGCATAATGACTACCTTGAAAATTATTCGATGAGCGCCGCGACCACGGCGGGGATCTGTTGCGGATTCACGATGCGTAACTGTTTATGCCGCCCCAGTTCGCCTTTCTCGATGGTGACGCTGCTTTTCGCCACTTTGAACTGCTTGGCGATAAACTTGATCAAATGGGCGTTGGCTTGGCCGTCGACCGGCGGGGCGGTGATGGCGACTTTCAGTTCGTCGCCATGCAAGCCGATAATTTGGTCACGGCTGGCTTTCGGCTGAATATATAGCCTGATCGCCAGCCCGTCCAGCACCGGAGTGACTGCACTCACAGCAGGAACCAGATCTCGCCGAACAGATCCATGCCCAGGTAGTTGATCAAATAGAGGATCAGGATCACCACCATGGCGGAAAAGTCGATGCCGCCCATCGCCGGGATGATGCGACGGATCGGCGCCATCAAGGGTTCGGTCAGCTGGTACATCACGTAGTCGATCGGGCTGCGGCCCTGACTGATCCAGCTCATCAGCGCACGAATGATCATCACCCAGAAGATCAGGTAGCCAGCAGACTTCACCAGCGAGATTAGGCCGAACAGCAGGTTATAGGGGCTGAGCGACATCGCGCCGCCCTGGATCAGCAGTAGCAGCGGGTACTTGATGGTCATCAGCAGGAACGCCAGCAGCAGCGAAGCGCTGTCGATAGGCCCCAGCGACGGGATGATGCGGCGCAATGGGCCGACGATCGGCTGGGTGATCTTCACCACAAACTGCGAGAACGGGTTGTAAAAATCGGTGCGCGCCCACTGCATCCAAATGCGCAGCAACAGCACCATCACGTACAGATCAACAACGGTCTTGACCAGGAAAGTCAGCGTTAGCATGAAGTGGTCCTTCTCCTTAACTCGCGGTTATTTAAAATAATTTTTCCATCTCTTGCGCACGGGAAACGGCGGCCTGCATCGCTTGCGCCACGGTTTCCGGCAGTTGGCGTTCGTTGAACACCCGCAGCGCTTCGGCGGTGGTGCCGCCTTTGGAGGTCACCTGCTCGCGCAGCGTGCCCAGCGGCGTATCCGGGTTGGCTTCCACCAGCGCGGCGGCGCCGGAAGCGGCCTGCTGCACCAGATCGCGCGCGGTCTGGCTGTCGAAGCCCATGCGTTCGGCCTCTTTTTGCATCGCCTCCATAAACAGGAAGAAATAGGCCGGGGCGCTGCCCGCGGCGGCGATCACGCCGTTGATGCCATTTTCGTCATCGACCCAGCAAACTTTACCGACCGACGCCATTAAATCGCCGGTGTAGTCGCGATCCTGCCGGCTGACCTGCTCCGGTGCGTACAGCCCGCTCATGCCCTTGCCGACCAGCGACGGGGTGTTGGGCATGATGCGCACGATGTTCAGCTTGTCGCCGAGCAGCTGATAGAAACGGCTGACCTGAATACCGGCGGCGATCGACAGCACCAGCTTGCCTCTGAAATCGACCTGCTCGCGCAGCGGCTGGCAAACGTCGGCCATCAGCTGCGGTTTGACCGCCAGCACCACCACGTCGGCCGCGCGCGCGCAGGCGACGTTGTCGCCGCTGCTGACGATGCCGTAGTCCGCCGCCAGCGCGTCACGGTTTTTCGCCGAAGGGGCGCAGACGCTGATGGATTTGGCTGGATAGCCGCCCGCCACCAGGCCGGCGATGATTGCACGCGCCATGTTGCCGGCGCCGATAAAGGTAATCTTGCGATGTTGCATCAAATCCCTCGTCTGTTTGTCAGGCCTGCGAGTAGTCGCGGGCGCCAAAAATTGCGGTGCCGATGCGCACCAGGGTGCTGCCAGCGGCGATCGCCGCCGCCATGTCGTCCGTCATGCCCATCGACAGCGTATCGGCCTGCGGATAACGCTGGCGCAGGGCGAGAAAGGCATCGTTCATCCGGCTGAATACCGCCAGCTGCCGCTGGTAATCCGCTTCCGGCGCCGGGATGGCCATCAGGCCGCGCAGCGTCAGGTTCGGCAGCGCGGCGATCGCTTCGGCCAACGCCGGCAGCTCGGCCAGCGCGATGCCGGATTTACTCTGCTCATCGCTGATGTTGATTTGAATCAGCACGTTGAGCGGCGGCATACCGGCCGGGCGCTGATCGCTCAGGCGCTGGGCGATGCGCAGCCGATCTACGGTATGGCACCAGGCGAAGTGTTCCGCCACCAGCCGACTCTTATTGGATTGCAGCGGGCCGATAAAGTGCCACACCAACTCGCCGCTCTGCGGCGACTCGGCGAAATGCCGGATCTTGTCTACCCCTTCCTGCACGTAGTTCTCGCCGAAGGCGCGCTGGCCGGCGGCGATGGCTTCTTCGATCGCCGCCACAGGTTTGGTTTTGCTGACTGCAAGCAGGGCAACTTCTTCTGGCGCCCGCGCGCAGTTTTGCGCGGCGGCCGCGATGCGGTTTCTGACATCCTGCAGGTTCTGTTGGATAGTGCTCATTATTGACCCGGGAGAGTGATATGGATATCGATGAATTCGTGGCCCTTAGTGTAAAGCATAATGCTTCCGATCTGCACCTTTGTGCCGGTCATCCGCCGATGTTGCGCATCGACGGTGAACTGCAGCCGCTGGCGGCGGCGCCAACGCTGACGGCGCAAGGCGTGCAGGCCCTCTGCGACGGATTGCTGAGTGCGCAGCAGCGCGAGAGCCTGCGGCGGCTGGGGCAGATCGATCTGGCGCTGCACAGGCCGGGTGGGGAGCGGCTGCGAGCCAACGTTTTTCAGCAACGCGCGGGGATGTCTCTCGCATTGCGGCGCATCGCCGGGCAGGCGCCTTCGCTTGCCGAGCTGGCGGCGCCGGCCATCGTCCCGGCACTGCTGCGGCGCGACGACGGGCTTCTCCTGGTCACCGGCGCCACCGGCAGCGGCAAGTCCACCACGCTGGCGGCGATGATTGACGAGATCAACCGGCACCAGCCGCGGCACATTTTAACGCTGGAAGATCCGATCGAATTCCTGCACCGCAGTCGGCGATCGCTGATTCAGCAGCGGGAGATCGGCCGCGACAGTCACAGCTTCGATACGGCGTTGCGCGCTGCGTTGCGCGAAGATCCGGATGTGATCCTGCTGGGCGAGCTGCGCGATGTCGCCACCATTCGGCTGGCGCTCACCGCGGCGGAGACCGGCCATCTGGTGCTGGCGACGCTGCACACCCGCAGCGCGCCGCAGGCGGTGGAACGGCTGGTGGACGTGTTTCCGGCGGAAGAGAAACACTATGTGCGCGCCCAGCTGGCCGGCAGCCTGCAGGCGGTGATCGCGCAAAAGCTGATGCGGCGGCCCGGCGGCGGGCGAGTGGCGATCTTTGAGGTGCTGACGGCGACGGCGGCGGTCAGCAACCTGATCCGCGAAGGGAAAACCCATCAGTTGGCGAGCGTGTTGCAAACCGGCGCGCAGTCCGGCATGCAAACCTTTGAGCAAGGTTTGCAGCAGCGGATCGACGCCGGCGTGTTGGGGGATTGTGTTGGCGAAGGGGCGGGGAGTTAACCCAGCTGCCGTTCGAACCAGCTTTCGAGGATCACCACCGCAGAGGCGGAATCCACGCTGCCTTTGTCGAGCGCGCGGAAGCCGCCGCGATCGAACAGGTTGGCGCGCGCTTCCACGGTGCTCAGGCGCTCGTCATGCAGATCGATCTGGATGCCGAAGCGGCCGTGCAGGCGGTTGGCGAACTTGCGCGCCTGGGCGGTCACCGGTTGTTCGGTGCCATCCATGTTCAGCGGCAGGCCGACCACCACCAGATCCGGCTGCCACTCCTTCAGCAGCTTTTCGATTTTCAGCCAGTCCGGCGAGCCGTCCTGCGCTTTGAAGGCCGGCAGGGCGCGGGCGCTGCCGGTCAACTCCTGGCCGACGGCCGCGCCGATGCTTTTGGTGCCGAAGTCGAAGGCGATAATGGTGCGGTTGCTCATCAGGCGTGTCCTGCGTGGTTGGCGATGCTGCGAATGTCGATACCCAGAAGGTTCCCCGCCTCGCGCCAACGGCTGGCGATCGGCGTGCGGAACAGAATGTCGGTGTTGGCCTCGATGGTCAGCCAGGCGTTCTCCAACACCTCCTGCTCCAGCTGGCCCTTTTCCCAACCCGCATAACCCAGCGCCACCAGCACGTCGTCCGGCTGTTCCGGGGTGCCGAGCGTTTCCAGCACGTCTTTCGAGGTGGTGATCATGGTGTTGGGGGAAATTTGAATGCTGGCACCGAAGCCGTGGCGCGGCGTATGCAGGATAAATCCGCGATCGTCCGCCAGCGGGCCGCCGGCGAACACCGGCTTGTCCAGGCTGATGGCCGGATCGCGCGCAGGCGGCATGATCTTCAGCTTGCTCAGTACCGTGGCTACCGTGAACTGCTCCACCGGTTTATTGATCACCAAACCCATGGCGCCTTCTTCGTTGTGCTCGCAGACGTAAATCACCGAGCGCTTGAAGCGAGGATCCTGCAGGGTGGGCATGGCGATCAGAAAATGGTGCTGTAAATTCATGGCGTTAGTATAAGGTAATCAATGGGTGAGAAAATAAACAGCCGCCAGTATGCGGCTATACCCGCCGCCTTTCAAGCCGCGTGCAAAGGCGTGCTTTGGCGGGCGCGATGCAGGATAGCGGGCGGCAGGCCGCCCGCATGGCGCATTACTTCGCCGCCAGGCGCTTTTCAATCGCGTCCATCAGCATGCCGGTAATCGAGATCGGGAATGCCGCCTCAATTTCGCGCGCGCAGGTTGGGCTGGTCACGTTGATTTCGGTCAGGCGATCGCCGATCACGTCCAAGCCGACGAAGATCAGCCCTTTCTCTTTCAGCGTCGGCGCGACGGCGCGGGCGATTTTCCAGTCGCTCTCGCTCAGCGGACGCGCTTCGCCGCGGCCGCCGGCCGCCAGGTTGCCACGGGTTTCGCCCTGCGCCGGAATGCGCGCCAGGCAGTAAGGCACCGGCTCGCCGTCGACGACCAGAATGCGTTTGTCGCCGTCCTTGATCGCCGGCAGGAAGTTCTGCGCCATGCAGAAACGGCTGCCGTGTTCGGTCAGGGTTTCGATGATCACCGACAGGTTAGGATCGTCCTGCTTCACGCGGAAGATAGACGCGCCGCCCATGCCGTCCAGCGGCTTCAGGATGACGTCGCCGTGCTGCTGGTGGAATTTGCGGATGTGCGCGGCGCTGCGGCTAACCAGCGTGTCCGGCGTCAGTTCCGGGAACCAGGCGGTGAACAGCTTCTCGTTGCAGTCGCGCAGGCTTTGCGGCTTGTTGACCACCAGCGTGCCTTTGACTTCGGCGCGCTCCAGAATGTAGGTCGCGTAGATGTATTCGGTATCGAACGGCGGATCCTTGCGCATCAGGATCACGTCCAGATCGTGCAGCGCCAGATCCTGCTCGCTGCCGAAGCTGAACCAGTTCTCCTTGTCTTCCTTCACGCTCAGCAGGCGGGTGCGGGCGCGCCCGTCACCGGCGTGTAGATAGAGATCGTTCATCTCCATGTAGTGCAATTCGTAACCGCGGCGCTGCGCTTCGAGCAGCATGGCGAAGCTGGTGTCTTTCTTGATGTTGATGGAATCGATAGGGTCCATCACGATGCCGAGCTTAATCATCTTTTCTCCTTTAACCCAGGTCGCCGAAGCGGACCTGCAGAGCGGTAATGGCGGTGAGCGCTGTGGTTTCGGTACGCAGCACGCGTGGCCCCAGCAGAATATCAGTAAATCCGTGGTTGGTGGTCATGGCGATTTCGTCGGCGGACAAACCGCCTTCCGGGCCGATCAGCAGGCGGACGCGGTCTACCGGCTGCGGCAGCGTGTTGATGCTGTGGCTGGCGCGCGGATGCAGGTTGAGCTTCAGGCTGCCGTCCTGCTCGGCGCACCAGGCTTCCAGCGACATCGCCTCGCGGATTTCGGGAATGCGGTTACGGCCGCACTGTTCGCAGGCGGCGATGGCGATCTTTTGCCATTGCTGGATTTTCTTCGCCAGACGCTCGCCGTCCAGTTTGACGCCGCAGCGCTCGGAAAACAGCGGGGTAATGACGTTGACGCCCAGCTCGATGGACTTCTGAATGGTGAACTCCATCTTCTCGCCGCGCGAGATCACCTGGCCCAGATGCAGGTTGAGCGGCGATTCGATGTCATCCACGCGGCCGTCGCCGAGGCGCACCAGCACGCTCTTTTTGTCCACCCGAACTATCTCGGCGTCGAACACCTGGTTGCTGCCGTCGAACAGCTGCAGCGCCTGGCCGGCGCTCATGCGCAGCACGCGGCCGACGTGGTTGGCGGCGTCCTCGCTCAGGGCGATCTCCGCCCGATCGGTCAACGGCTGCGGATGGTAAATGCGGGGTATGCGCATGGGTAGTCTGATCCTGACGAAACGGCGCCGCGGGTTGGCGGCGCCATGAAAGATAAAGGCTATAGTAGGTTAGCTTTTCCGCTGCTGACAAGCCTGTTGAATATAGGGGTTGTGGTTGCCCTGCACCTTGGCGATACGTGCTTCACGCTGACATTCCCATTGGCTCACCGGATATTGCCGGTTCCACACCTCGAACAGCTGGGTTTGCTGGCGTGACAGCCGCAGCTGGTAGCGATCGCGCATGTAGAAGTAGGTGCGGGCAATGGCGCCGCGGGCGCGGGCGGGCGGCTCCGCCTGTTTATTCTTGAAGTCCACCTTCATCGGGCATTGCCCGTATTGGCCTTCACCGCCGTTCCATTGGCTGTACATGAAGTTATTGCGGTCGCCGTTCACTTCGCCGATCGCCGGCTGCAGGTTGTGCAGATCGGTTTCTATCTGGCGATAGGTGGCGTCTTTGTTGCAGTTCTTGCGCCCGCCGTCCTGCCAGCACTGCAGCTGGTGGCCGAACTGCCAGGCCGGCACCACGTGTTCCCACTCGATACGCTGCGCGCGTTGGGCGTTTTTACGCACCTGATAGCCACAGCCGGCGAGATCCGGGATGCCCTTCTTGCCTTGCCAGTCGATGCGGCAGCCGCAGTAAAAACTGCCCGGCGCATCCTGGTTAATCTTGGCCGCCGCCGCCTTGGCCTGAGAAAAATTATTGATGCCGTGCGCCTGTACGGCGCCTGCGGCGAAAACCGCCATAAACAAAATTCTGCGAAGCATATTCCAAAACAGCTCAAAATTGGAAAAGCAGGCAGGGTAACGGAACTTGCCGGCAGTGGCAAATGGCGATATTTGCTTGTTTTAACGTATAAATCGTTTAACTAAATGTTCTCGCTAGCAAGAAATTTCAGTTTTTCGCCGCACCGGCGGCAGCGGTATTCGCTTTCGCCGCGCAGCACGCGGTTATGGCGGCGAATGGTGAGCTGGTGCTGTCCGCAGCCGCAGCGGTAGGGGAAGGTTTTGCTTTGCACCGAGGCGGTTTCGAAACGGTGAGTGCGGCTGGCGGGGGTCAGCAGTACGCTTTCCATCATCCAGCGCCATTCGCGGCCGTGCGGCGCCACCCGGCCGAATTGGCGAAACACCAGCAGGTGCGCCAGCTCGTGCGGCACCACTTCATCGATAAACGGCTGTTGGTTTTCCAGCAGCAGCACCGGGTTCAGACGGATTTCCCAGCTTTGCAGCCAGGCGGTGCCCGCGCTGGTGCCGCGTTGCTGATAGACGATGCTGGGTTCGGGGAACTCGACGGCAAAATGCTGGCGTGCCAACTGCAGCTTTTCTCGCAGGCAGCGCATCACCGCTTGTTGCAGCGCGATGGGGATTCTTGGTTTGTTCATTGCGGCCTAGCTTAAGCAATGGCGCGGCGGCTGACAATATGCCCCGGCCTAAATCCGCATCCGACGCTTTCTTGGCGCTGTGCGCCGGTTTTTCGCCACATTGATAAGACGATCGCCGCCGATGGATTGTAATCAATGTGTTAACTGCGGGATAATAAAGCGTGCATGATGAGCCTGTACCCGCAGTTCTCACCGAGCAAGGTTGAAACGCCGCCTGTGGTAATCCCTTACGCAAAGAGCGGTTATTTTGCGATTTGGCGCAATAACTGACTGATTAAAAATACGTAAGGTGGAGGCAGTTTTTTGACAAGGCGCCGAGCCGTGCGCCGCAAGTGTGAATTTAACGCAGCTGATGTTGCAAGTGAGAGATCAATGTCGAATAAACCGTTCCACTATCAAGATCCGTTCCCGCTGAAGAAAGACGATACCGAATACTACCTGCTGAGCCGCGACCACGTTTCCGTGAGCGAATTTGAAGGCCAGGAAATTCTGAAAGTTGCCCCTGAAGCGTTAACCCTGCTTGCCCAGCATGCGTTCCACGACGCCTCGTTCATGCTGCGCCCGGCGCACCAGCAGCAGGTGGCCGATATCCTCGACGATCCGGACGCCAGCGAAAACGACAAGTACGTTGCGCTGCAATTTCTGCGTAACTCAGAAATCGCCGCCAAGGGTATTTTACCGACCTGCCAGGACACCGGCACGGCGATCATCGTCGGCAAAAAGGGCCAGCGCGTCTGGACCGGCGGCGGCGATGAAGCGGCGTTGTCGCGCGGGGTGTACAACACCTACATCGAAGAGAACCTGCGCTATTCGCAGAACGCCGCGCTGGATATGTATAAAGAGGTCAATACCGGCAGCAACCTGCCGGCGCAGATCGATCTCTACAGCGTGGACGGCGAAGAGTACAAGTTCCTGTGCATCGCCAAGGGCGGCGGTTCCGCCAACAAAACCTATCTGTATCAGGAAACCAAGGCGCTGCTGTCGCCGGGCAAACTGAAAAACTACCTGGTCGACAAGATGCGCACGTTGGGCACCGCGGCTTGCCCGCCGTACCACGTGGCGTTCGTCATCGGCGGCACCTCGGCGGAAGCGACGCTGAAAACCGTCAAGCTGGCCTCGACCAAGTATTACGATGGCCTGCCGACCGAAGGCAACGAGCATGGCCAGGCGTTCCGCGATCTGGAACTCGAAGCGGAACTGCTGCAAGAAGCGCAGAACCTGGGTCTGGGCGCGCAGTTCGGCGGCAAATACTTCGCGCACGATATCCGCGTGGTGCGCCTGCCGCGCCACGGCGCGTCCTGCCCGGTCGGCATGGGCGTCTCCTGCTCGGCGGACCGCAACATCAAAGGCAAGATCAACCGCGACGGCATCTGGCTGGAAAAACTGGAGCACAATCCGGGTAAATTCATTCCTCAGGAACTGCGTCAGGCCGGGGAAGGCGAGGCGATCAAAGTCGATCTCAACCGCCCGATGGCCGAGATCCTTAAACAGCTGTCGCAGTACCCGGTTTCCACCCGCCTGTCGCTGAGCGGCACCATCATCGTCGGCCGCGATATCGCGCACGCCAAGCTGAAAGAGCGTCTGGATCGCGGTGAAGGCCTGCCGCAGTACGTCAAGGATCACCCGATCTACTACGCCGGCCCGGCCAAAACGCCGGAGGGCTACGCGTCCGGTTCGTTGGGGCCAACCACCGCCGGGCGTATGGACTCTTACGTCGATCTGCTGCAATCCCACGGCGGCAGCATGATCATGCTGGCGAAAGGCAACCGCAGCCAGCAGGTGACGGATGCCTGCCACAAGCACGGCGGCTTCTATCTCGGCAGCATCGGCGGCCCGGCGGCGGTGCTGGCGCAGCAGAGCATCAAGAGCCTGGAGTGCGTGGAGTATCCTGAGCTGGGTATGGAAGCGATCTGGAAAATCGAAGTGGAGGATTTCCCGGCGTTTATCCTGGTGGATGACAAAGGCAATGACTTCTTCCAGAAGATCCAGGCCGGTCAATGCTCCAGCTGCCTGAAATAAGCGCGGCCCCCTTCGCCGCCTGCGGGCGGTGAAGGGGAGTGTGTAAAGTCCTGTAGCTTGCTGGACGTCGAGTTTTAACCTGTATACCCTACGCGGATAGCACTAAAATTCGACTAATGGAATATCGGCAACAGAAGGTTCGGCAAGCACATGGGTACGCAGGAAAGTCATATCAAGGAATTGCTGGTCTGGATTGAAGATAACCTGACCAATCCGCTGTCGTTGGATATCGTTTCCGCCAAGTCAGGCTATACGAAATGGTACCTGCAGCGCATGTTCAAGAAGCAGACCGGATTGTCGTTAGCCTCGTACATCCGCGCTCGCCGCCTCTACCTCGCCGCTTTCGCCTTGCGTTTCACGCAGAAGAGCATTCTCGATATCTCGGTCGAATACCAATTCGATAACCAGCAGACGTTCTCGCGCTGTTTCAAGAAACACTTCGCCGAATCGCCCAGCGTGTATCGCCATGCCCGCAAGCAGGACTTCAGCAATCTGGTGCGTTCGCTGGCGGCCAGCCAGCCCGGCGATATTCAGGTTGAACGCGTCAGCATCGCCCGGGGGCAATACGCCTTTCACGGCAAGCGGTACGCTTATCACCTGGATATCGAGAAGCTGGACAAGTCGCACCTGCCGCAGCGCAGCGCGCTGCGGGGGCAATTCTACACCTTGTTGGGCGAGCGCCCGACGCAAACCTATTCGTTTACCCAGCTGGTACCGGACGGCGAACGGGTCAGGGTCGATTATACCCTGGGCGTGACGACGGAATACCCGCTGCGCGAAGGCGTGGTGCTGGAGCCGCTGCCGGAGATCCACGGCGAGTTTTGCCGTTTTCGCTATTCCGGCAAGCCGGTGGCGCTCAACGACCACATCATTCAGATCTACACGCAGGTGTTGCCCGAAATGGGGCTGGCCCGCGGTGACGGGCCGGACATTACGGTGTTCAGCTATTCGCTGAGCGGGAAAGAGGAACTGCATCTGGAGCTGCAGCATCTGGTGCCGGTGGTGCCGCTGCATTGATCCCGTCGGCGGCCGGCAGCCGGTTTTTTTGCTGCACGATCGCCGCCATCACCGCCAGGGCGATCTCCGCCGGGGTTTTGCTGCCCAGCGGCAGGCCGATCGGCGCATGGATGCGTTCCAGCTCCTGCGGCGTAAATTCGGCAATCTGCTGCAAACGCTGGCGCCGCCGCGCGCTGTTTCTGAGCGATCCCATGGCCCCGATGTAAAACGCCGGGGTGTGGATCGCTTCCATCAGCGTCAGGTCGTCCATGCGCGGATCGTGGGTCAGCGCCACGACGGCGGTATTGGCGTGGCATCCCCCTTCTTCAATAAATTTGGCCGGAAACTGGCGCAGCAACGTCACGCCCGGTTTCAGCTCGGCGGCAAAGTTATCCAGCACCTCCGGGCGGTTCTCGCACACCAGCACCTCAAACCCCAGCGCCACGGCGAAATCGGCGCAGTACAGCGCCACGCTGGACAGCCCGGCGATCAGCAGGCGCGGCGCGGCCGCGATGTGCAGGGTGATCTGCTCGAGCCGGCGTTCGACCTGCGTGGCGCTGGTGAAGTGGCTTTTCTCGAGGCTGTGGCAGGCGTTGGGCAGCGTCAGGCGTTTGATCAACGCGTGATGCCCTTCCAGCGCGCCGGCGATGCGTTGCAGGTAAGCGATGCTGTCTTCACCCGCCGGCAGGTATTCGATCAGCACGTCCAGCACGCCGCCGCAGGGCAGCGCCACGTTGGGCGTCATGCCGCCTTCGCCGTAACGGATAACCTGGCTGGCCGCCTGATACTCCCCGGCGGCCACGCGGCGCAAAAAATCCTCCTCCACACAGCCGCCCGACAGCGAACCGCTGTAGCGGCCGTCGCGGGTCGCCGCCATCAGCGCGCCCGGCGACCGCGGCGAAGAGCCGTAGGTACTGAGCACGGTGCATAACCAGACCGGCTGTTGCTGCAGCCAGCTTATCGCCTGGCTGACCACGGTGACATCAAGATGTTGCATAGGTGAATTTACTCGCTGGCCGGGAGTTGCGATGGAAGATCAATATCCTGCACGACGCCGGGGTGCTCAAGCGGCAGCAGGTGCACTGCCGCGCCTTGCAGCAGTTCACGCGCGCCATTATCGCCGCGCAGTTGGCAAAGGGGTTTGCGCAATAGGGCGGAAAAGCCGACCGGGTGGCCGGGCTGTTGCGCATAGCAGGGGCGCACGATCGTGTGCTGCCGTAAGGCATCCGCCACCTGCCGGAAAACCTCGGCGCCGACGAACGGCATATCGGCCAGGTGGATCAGCCAGCCCTGCCAGTGCGGCGTGGCGGCAACGCCCGCGGCGATCGAGTCGCCGAGGCCCGAACTGGCGAGCAGGGTGACCGGCACCTGATTGGCGGCGCAGGCTGCCAGCACCGGCAGATTATCCGGCCGGGTCACCACCTGTACCGGCAGGCCGGAAGCCAATGCCTGGCGCAGGGTGTGTTCGAACAGCGATCGCCGCTCGCCCGCCGCGTCGGTAAATCCGGCGTTCAATTTGTTGCCCTGGCCGCCGGCCTGAATAAAGCGCTCCCCGCGTCCGGCGGCGGTAATGACAATGCCCGTGGTCATGGTTGAAGTCCGCGTTTGCGCAAATTATTTATTAGCATACAAACTACCTGTGTTTTGCAAATGTTTTTTTGTTGAAAACAGCCTGTTAATCATCACATAATTTTAGTTATAAGCATATGCTTATGACGTCTACGGCAAGGTCGTCAGCGTTTGCGCAACAACATCGCGAACAAAAACCAATTACAAGAAAGACGTGAAGGACTTATTTATGAGCAATTTCAACCCGTCGCGGCGCCGCTTTATCAAAAGCGCCGTGATTGCGGGGGTGTCTGTGTATCTCGCGCCCCTGTACAGCCGCGCCTACGCCGCGCTGTTCGAGCAAAAAATCCTCCAGTCACCCAACTGGGATCCGCAGAACAAACGCGTCCGTTTCCGTATCGATGGCCGCGCCAAGGTCATGGGGCAGAAGGTGTTCGCGCGCGATATCCGCGCGGTGGACATGCCGCACTGGCCGCAGAAACAGGCGCACGCCTTCATTCTGCGCGTCACCAAAGCCGACCGGCTGTTCGAAGGGGTCGATCTGTCGCTGTTGGGGGACGACCTGCAGCCGGATCGCCTGGTGACGGCGGAAGATCTGGCGCGCGACGGCCTGGCCTTCCCGGCGTTCTACGGTGACGACATGCTGCTGCCGAGCGGCAAAACCCCGGCCTACCTCGGCCAGGCGGTGGCGATCCTGATCTATCACGACTTCGCCCGTTTCCGCTTCGCCAAGGACAAGCTGAAATTCCGCGAAGAGACCATCAAATACGGCGCGGTCACCGGCCCGCTGGAGCGCGATCCCTGGGGCAGCTTCCGCTATGTGCGGGTGGGGGGCGATCAACCGTTCGACGACGATCGCTTCTCCAGCCTGAAGGACACGCCAATCTTCCCGGTATCGATGAAAAAACATCTGCCGGTGTGGCCGGAAGGGCGCGAGGGCGGCAAGCTGGATCAGGAAGGCATGCGCTATGCGGGCCTGATCGCCGACGAGATGGCAAACCCGCCGGCCGATTGGCTGGTGATGTCACGCCGCTACACTACGCAGTCGATCGATACCTCGGCGCTGGAGCCGGACAACGCCAACGGCTGGTTCGACGCCGAGACGCAAACGCTGCATCTGGTGGTGCCGACCCAGTCGCCGCAGGAAGTGGCCGACGAGATGCCGCGCATGCTGGCCAAGCGCAACCCGCCGGTGAAACAGCTGATCCTGCACCCATGCTACACCGTGGGCTACGGCTCGAAAGATCACTACAACTTTCCCTATTACGGCGCAGTGGCGGCGATGTACGGCGACGGCCACCCTGTGCGCCTGGCCAATGACCGCTTCGAGCAGTTCCAGACGGCGCTGAAGCGCCACGCGTTCGATATGAATTACCGCATCGCGGTGAATCGCCAGACCGGCGTTATGCAGTCGTTCCTCGGTGACATGACCGCGGACGGTGGCGGCCGCAGCAACTTTACCCCTTCGGTGGTGATGGTCGGCGCGACCGCCGCCCAGTCGATTTACTATTTCCCGAAAAGCGATCTGTCGTCGGTCGGGCTGGCCTCGCGCGCCATCGACGCCGGCTCGGCGCGCGGTTACGGCACGCTGCAGAGCATGGCCGCCACCGAGATGATGGTGGATGAGCTGGCCGCCGAACTGAAGATCGACCCGATCGAGTTCCGCCTGCGCAACGTGCTGAAATCCGGCATGAAAAACACCCAGGGGGCGATCCCGGCCGGTGCGATCCGTGCCGATGAAGTGCTGGAGAAGGCGGCGAAGCATGAGATGTGGCTCAAGCGCGCCGAACGCAAGGCCGAGTTTGAGAGCCGCCATCCCGGCAAGCGCTATGGCGTTGGCTTCGGCTGCGTGCAGAAAGACTTCGGCACCGGGGCGGAAACCTCGTTCGCCCGGGTGGAGCTGAGCGAAGACGGCCGCATCACGCTGCATCACAGCGGCGCGGAGATGGGCACCGGCATGTCGACCTCGCAGTCGGTGCTGTGCGCACAGTGGCTGGGCAAACCGGCCGACGAAGCGCATTTCTCGGTCACCGACTGGTCGGTGCTGCCGATGGTCACCAGCGGCGATCCTTACCTGATGTCGCAAGAGGAGCAGGATAAGCTGCAAACCAACCCTAACTGGACGCCGAGCTACTGTTCGCCGTCCAGCGCCAGCAACTCGGCCTATTACTTCTCGCACAGCACCCGCGAAGCGGCGCGCCTGATCTTCGATCGCGGCCTGTGGCCGGCGGCGATGGCGCTGTGGCAGGCCGGCATCGGCGGCGGCCAGGCGGCACCGCTGGTGGTGCGGCGTGAAGATGCGCGTTGGGTCGAGGGCGGCCTGACGGCGGCGGGCATGTCGGTGCTGAGCCTTGAGCTGCTGGCCAAGACGGCCTATCAGATGGGCGGCGTCACCGGCGCGGCGGTGCACGTTTTCAACCGCTGGCAGTGGGCGGAGGCCGATTTCACGCTGAACGGCAAAAGCGAACGCCTGCCGATCGACGGCATGGCGCTGCGCAACGCCGGCGGTGAATTCAAACCGCTGGCGCGCGGGCAAGTCTACTACCCGCCAACCCAGCGCAACAATGCGGCGGTGACCTACTACAGCGCCGTTGGCACGCTGGCGGAAGTGGCGGTGGATATCGCCACCGGCCAGGTGGAATTGCTGAATCACCATTCGATCATGGAGTGCGGCAACCTGATCGTGCCGGAACTGGTTTCCGGCCAGCTGCAGGGCGGGCTGGCGATGGGGATCGGCCATGCGCTGCACGAATATTTACCGCTGTACGAAGACGGCCCGGGCAACGGCACCTGGAACTTCAACCGTTACCACCTGCCGCGCGCCAGCGACGTAGCGGTGTGGAAACAGAGCGGCGACATCCTGCCGGCGCTGTCGGAAACCGATCCGCCGAAAGGCATGGCGGAGGTGGTGATGATCCCGATCGTGGCCGCGCTGGTCAACGCCATCGCCGACGCCACCGGCCACCGTTTCCGTGATTTGCCCGTTCGTGCAGAAAATATTCGTGAGGTATTACAATGAGCATTAAAACCCAGCCGATCTCCCTGACCATCAACGAGAAGCAGTACGGCCCGATCGATGTGCCGGAAGGCTTGATGATGATCGATTTCCTGCACGAGTACCTTGACCTGACCGGTTCGCGCCTCGGCTGCGGGCAGGGCATTTGCCACGCCTGCGTGGCGATCGTCGATCACCCGAGCGGCACCAGCGAAGAGGTGCGCACCTGCATCACCGGCGCGCATTTCTTCAACGGCAAGAAAGTGCGTACCGTCGAAGGCCACGCCAAGATGGACGAGCAGGGCGAGGTGGTTGAACTGTCGCCGATCCAGCAGGCGTTTCTGGAGCACTACAGCTTCCAGTGCGGCTATTGCACGCCGGGCTTCGTCAACGCCGCCACCATTTTCGTGGAAAAGCTCAAGCGTGAACCTATCGCTCGCGAGCAGCTGGAAAGCGCCATCGAGCAGGCGCTGGACAGCCACATCTGCCGCTGTACCGGCTATGTGCGTTACTACGAAGCGGTGCGCGACGTGGTGCTGAAAACGCCGGGCCTGCTGAAGGAGACGGCGCAATGAAAAAACGTCTCGCAGTATTGATTGTGCTGGTGGCGATCGTGGTGATTGCGCTGCTGTGGTGGCGGGAAAACCGCCGTTACGACGGCCCGGTGCAGCAGGTGAGCGCCGGCGCCGAACAGATCGCCCGCGGCCGCTATCTGGCGCAGGCCGCCGACTGCGCCGCCTGCCATACCGCCAGCGGCGGGGCGCCGTTGGCCGGCGGCTATTCGCTGGAAACGCCGTTCGGCACGATTTACGGCAGCAATCTGACGCCGTCGGCCGACCACGGCATCGGGCGCTGGACCAAGGACGACTTCTTCCTGGCGCTGACGCAGGGCGTGGCGCCGGGCGGGCGACACCTGTACCCGGCGATGCCTTACACCTCGTACAAGGGCATGTCGCGTCAGGATGCCGACGACATCTATGCTTACCTGATGACGCGCCCGGCGGTGGACGTCGCCATTCCGGCCAACGAGATGCCGTTCCCGTTCAACCAGCGCATGGCGCTGATCGGCTGGAACCTGCTGTTCCGCAGCCAGGATCCGCTGCCGGCCAGTTCGCAGGGCAGTTCGCCGCAATGGCAGCGCGGCCGCTATCTGGCCGACGTGCTGGGGCACTGTGGCGAATGCCACACGCCGCGCGGCGCGCTGGGGCAGATGGATCTCGCCAAGCCGATGCAGGGCGGCGATCTCGGCCGCTTCATGGCGCCGGACATTACGCCGCACGGCCTGGCGCAGCGCGGCTGGACGCCGCAGGACGTCAGCCGCTTCCTCAGCACCGGCCTCGCGCCGCAGGGTTCCGCCTTCAGCGAAATGCACATGGTGGTGGATCTCAGCACCCGTCATTTGACGCCGGAAGACCATCAGGCGCTGGCGCTGTATCTGATGGGCGAGCAGCCGCCGGCGGCGGTGCCGGTGAAAATGGGCCAGGGCAGCGATGCCGGGCGCATGGCCTATCTGGATCAGTGCGCCGGCTGTCACGCGCGTGAAGGCGAGGGCAAACCGCACGTCGCACCGGCGATGCGCGATAATGCCACGCTGCGCCAGGCGGACGGCAAGAACCTGATCGTGTCGGTGCTGGACGGCCTGCCGGCCCAGCAGTTCCCGAACGATGAAAGCATGCAGAGCATGCCGGGCTTCGGCGAGCGGCTGAGCGATGCCGAAGTGGCGGAGCTGGTGAATTACCTGCGCGTGACCTGGGGCGGCTTGCCGGCGGATATCACCGCCGAGCAGGTGAAAGCGCTGCGCAAGTAAGCGGCGTTCAGGCGAAAAAAATGGCCCGCATCTGCGGGCCATTTTATTTATTGTGCGGTCACGGGATTCAACGGCTGGTGACGCCGTCTACGCGTTGGCTGCGCTGTTTGATGGCGTAACCGACGGCCAGGATCGCCACCCATACCGGGATCAGCAGCACCGAGATTTGAATGCCCGGCGTCAGGTACATGATCACCAGGATGCCGGCCATGAACAGCAGGCACAGGTAGTTGCTGAACGGGTACCAGAAGGCTTTGAACTTCGGCACCACGCCTTCGCGGTTTTTGGCGGCGCGGAACTTCAGGTGCGCCAGGCTGATCATCGCCCAGTTGATCACCAGCGCCGATACCACCAACGCCATCAGCAGTTCGAAGGCGCGGCCTGGGATCAGATAGTTAATCAGTACGCACAGCGCGGTGGCGAGAGCGGAGATACCGATGGCCACCACCGGCACGCCGCGGCCGTCGACCTTCAGCAGGCTTTTCGGGCCGTTGCCCTGCTGCGCCAGGCCGTACAGCATGCGGCTGTTGCAGTAGACGCAGCTGTTGTACACCGACAGCGCGGCGGTGAGCACCACGATGTTCAGCACGGTCGCCACCAGGTTGCTGTTCAGCGCGTGGAAGATCAGCACGAACGGGCTGCCGCCTTCGACCACTTTGCCCCACGGGTACAGCGACAGCAGAATGGCCAGCGAACCGATATAGAAGATCAGGATGCGGTAGATCACCTGATTGGTGGCTTTCGGAATGCTTTTTTGCGGGTTGTCGGCTTCGGCGGCGGTGATGCCGACCAGCTCGAGGCCGCCGAAGGAGAACATGATCACCGCCATCGCCATCACCAGGCCCATGACGCCGTTCGGGAAGAACCCGCCCTGCGCCCACAGGTTGGTGACGGTGGCCTCCGGGCCGCCCATGCCGCTGAACAGCAGGTAGGCGCCGAACACGATCATGCCGATAATCGCCACCACCTTGATGATGGCGAACCAGAACTCCATCTCGCCGTAAACTTTAACGTTGGCCAGGTTGATGGCGTTGATCGCCAGGAAGAACACCGCAGCGGAGACCCAGGTGGGGATCTCCGGCCACCAGTACTGCACGTAGATGCCGACCGCGGTCAGCTCCGCCATCGCCACCAGGACATACAGCACCCAGTAGTTCCAGCCGGAAGCGAAGCCGGCGAAGTTGCCCCAGTATTTGTAGGCGAAGTGGCTGAAGGAACCGGCAACCGGCTCTTCCACCACCATTTCCCCCAGCTGGCGCATGATCAGAAACGCGATGAAGCCGCCGATGGCGTAGCCGAGAAGCACTGACGGGCCGGCCATTTTTATTGTTTGAGCGATACCGAGAAATAACCCGGTGCCGATTGCGCCACCTAAGGCGATGAGCTGAATATGGCGGTTTTTCAGGCCGCGTTTCAGCTGGTCACCATGCTGTTGACCATCCATCAATCTAACCCTCTGTCGTTGCGAATGACCACATGCCTGTAAAGCAGTGGTTACGATGTGTGTTTTGTTTTATTTACGGCGTTATAGCTATTAATTCCACGGCGCCGCTACCGTTTGGCAGAGAATAATGTTATGCGCGTCTGTTTGCACCTGCTTTGTCGTGTGAGTGATTAAGATTGCAGCAGTTTAGGAAACAAAATGCGGGTTGTGTGACGGCGGGGGGGATTCAGTGCATGAAATAAGCAACAAATCACATAATGCGCAAAAATAACGTAGATCCGAGCGGCGGCGTGCGTTCAAATAATGAACGAATCCCCGTTGCGCTGCTCGCCAAATAGCCATTCATTAAAGCGTCATAACCATGCAATAAAACTCGGGCAAAAAGTTTGCACTCTGCCTTGCGTAAGGTTTGGTAAAAGTTAAATCCCCAACCCGGCGCGTAAATGGTAATACCATCACGGCGTTACCGGTTTGCAGCGGGGTTTTCAGCGGGGTGTTAAAATGTGCGGGTAACCTGATTTCGATCAAGGCCCGTATGGACAGGAGGTGAATACTTTGTTACTTTACCGTCACGTTTTTGAAATTGGTATTACCAATTGACTCCGCGCCATTCGCAGAGAAGAATTCACTCATGGCCTACAGCAAAATCCGCCAACCCAAGTTGTCAGATGTTATCGAGCAACAGCTCGAATACCTGATCCTCGAGGGGACACTGCGCCCAGGCGAAAAACTGCCTCCGGAGCGCGAGCTGGCGAAACAATTTGATGTCTCCCGTCCTTCTCTGAGAGAGGCCATTCAGCGCCTGGAAGCGAAAGGGCTGCTCCTGCGCCGTCAGGGCGGCGGCACCTTCGTGCAAACTAATCTGTGGCAGAGCTTCAGCGATCCGCTGGCCGAGCTGCTGGCCGACCATCCCGAATCACAGTTCGATCTGCTGGAAACCCGTCACGCGCTGGAAGGCATTGCCGCCTATTACGCGGCGCTGCGCGGCACCGATGAAGATCTGGCGCGCATCCGCGACTGCCATATCGTGATTCAACAGGCTCAAGACAGCGGCGATCTCGACGCCGAAGCCGATGCGGTCATGCAGTATCAAATCGCCGTGACCGAAGCTGCCCACAACGTTGTGTTACTTCACCTGCTACGCTGCATGGGGCCGATGCTGGAACAGAACGTGCGTCAGAACTTTGAATTGCTCTACTCGCGCCGTGAGATGTTGGCAAAAGTGAGCAGCCACCGCGCCGGAATTTTTGAGGCGATTGTGGCGCGCGAGCCGGAAAAGGCCCGTGAAGCCTCGCATCGCCACTTGGCGTTTATCGAGGAAATCTTGCTGGATCTCAGCCGGGAGCATACTCGGCGCGAGAGATCGCTACGGCGTCTCCAGCAACGCAAGGATTAAGAGCTGTCCTCTTCAGGGTACACCAGCCTGCGGGGGTTAAGTTCGAGGTACTTAGTTAAGTACTTAAGCGGCAACTAAACTGATGGGCCTGTCTTCGTGTGTTTTTGCACAGAGCACAGGAAGACAGGCTCCAAACAAACCATTAGACAGATAAGGAATACCACCATGTCAGAACGTTTAAACAATGACGTGGATCCGATCGAAACCCGCGACTGGCTGCAGGCGATCGAATCGGTCATCCGTGAAGAGGGTGTTGAGCGAGCTCAGTTTCTGATTGATCAGGTATTGGGAGAAGCCCGCAAAGGCGGCGTTAACGTTGCGGCCGGTGCTGCAGCGCACAACTACGTCAACACCATCGCGGTAGAAGACGAACCGGCCTACCCAGGCAACCTGGATCTGGAACGCCGCATTCGCTCAGCGATCCGTTGGAACGCGATCATGACCGTTCTGCGCGCATCCAAAAAAGACCTGGAGCTGGGCGGCCACATGGCTTCCTTCCAGTCTTCCGCGACCTTCTATGAAGTCTGCTTTAACCACTTCTTCCGCGCACGCAACGAGAAAGACGGCGGCGACCTGGTGTACTTCCAGGGCCACATCTCTCCGGGCGTTTACGCGCGTGCCTTCCTTGAAGGCCGCCTGACCGAAGAACAAATGAACAACTTCCGTCAGGAAGTGCACGGCAATGGCCTGTCCTCTTACCCGCATCCTAAGCTGATGCCGGAATTCTGGCAGTTCCCGACCGTTTCCATGGGCCTGGGGCCAATCAGCGCCATCTATCAGGCGAAGTTCCTGAAATACCTGGAACACCGTGGCCTGAAAGACACCTCTGAGCAGACCGTTTACGCCTTCCTGGGCGACGGCGAGATGGATGAGCCGGAATCCAAAGGCGCCATCACCATCGCGACCCGCGAGAAGCTGGACAACCTGGTGTTCGTCATCAACTGCAACCTGCAGCGCCTGGACGGCCCGGTTACCGGCAACGGCAAGATCATCAACGAACTGGAAGGCATCTTCTCCGGCGCAGGCTGGCAGGTGCTGAAAGTGATCTGGGGCGGCCGTTGGGACGAACTGCTGCGTAAAGACACCAGCGGTAAACTGGTTCAGCTGATGAACGAGACCCTGGACGGCGACTACCAGACCTTCAAATCCAAAGACGGCGCTTACGTGCGCGAGCACTTCTTCGGCCGTTACCCAGAAACCGCGGCGCTGGTCAAAGACATGACCGACGACGAAATCTGGGCGCTGAACCGTGGTGGTCACGATCCGAAGAAAATCTTCGCTGCACTGAAAAAAGCGCAGGACACCAAAGGCAAACCGACCGTTATCCTGGCCCACACCATCAAAGGTTACGGCATGGGTGAAACCGCGGAAGGTAAAAACATCGCTCACCAGGTGAAGAAAATGAACATGGAAGGGGTTCACCACTTCCGCGATCGTTTCAACGTGCCGGTTGCCGATGCTGACATCGAAAAACTGCCGTACATCACCTTCGAGAAAGATTCCGAAGAGTACAAATACCTGCACGAACGTCGCCAGGCGCTGAAAGGCTACGTGCCGACGCGTCTGCCGGAGTTCACTCAGAAGCTGGAAATGCCGGCGCTGGAAGATTTCAGCTCGCTGCTGGAAGAGCAGAACAAAGAGATCTCCACCACTATCGCCTTCGTGCGTGCCCTGAACGTGATGCTGAAGAACAAGTCGATCAAAGATCGCCTGGTGCCAATCATCGCCGACGAAGCGCGTACCTTCGGTATGGAAGGTCTGTTCCGTCAGATCGGTATCTACAGCCCGAACGGCCAGCAGTACACTCCGCAGGACCGTGAGCAGGTGGCTTACTACAAAGAAGACGAGAAAGGCCAAATCCTGCAGGAAGGCATCAACGAACTGGGTGCAGCCTCTTCCTGGCTGGCCGCAGCGACTTCCTACAGCACCAACGATCTGCCGATGATTCCGTTCTACATCTACTACTCGATGTTCGGTTTCCAACGTATCGGCGACCTGTGCTGGGCAGCGGGCGACCAACAGGCGCGCGGCTTCCTGATCGGCGGCACCTCGGGCCGTACTACCCTGAACGGCGAAGGTCTGCAGCACGAAGATGGCCACAGCCACATTCAGTCTCTGACCATCCCTAACTGCATCTCTTACGATCCGGCTTACGCGTACGAAGTGGCGGTGATCATGCACGACGGTCTGGTGCGCATGTATGGCGACAACCCGGAAAACGTGTACTACTACCTGACCACGCTGAACGAAAACTACCACATGCCTGCGATGCCGCAGGGTGCGGAAGAAGGTATCCGCAAGGGTATCTACAAGCTGGAAACGCTGGAAGGCAGCAAAGGCAAGGTACAGCTGCTGGGCTCCGGTGCCATCCTGCGCCACGTGCGCGAAGCTGCGCAGATCCTGGCGAAGGACTACGGCGTGGGTTCCGACACCTACAGCGTGACCTCGTTCACCGAACTGGCGCGCGACGGCCAGGACTGCGAGCGCTGGAACATGCTGCACCCAACCGAAACGCCACGCGTGCCTTACATCGCTCAGGTGATGAGCGACGCGCCGGCGGTAGCTTCTACCGACTACATGAAACTGTTCGCCGAACAGGTTCGTACTTATGTGCCGGCCAGCGATTATCGCGTACTGGGCACCGACGGCTTCGGTCGTTCGGACAGCCGCGAAAACCTGCGTCACCACTTCGAAGTCGATGCATCCTACGTGGTGGTTGCTGCTCTGGGTGAACTGGCTAAACGCGGTGAGATCGAAGCTTCTGTGGTTGCCGATGCAATCAAGAAATTCGACATCAACCCGGAAAAAGTTAACCCGCGTCTGGCCTAAGAGGTACTGAATAATGTCTATCGAAATCAACGTACCGGACATCGGTGCAGATGAAGTCGAAATCACCGAGATTCTGGTGAAGGTCGGCGATAAAGTTGAAGCGGAACAATCGCTGATCACCGTGGAAGGCGACAAGGCTTCCATGGAAGTGCCCTCCCCGCAAGCGGGCGTGGTAAAAGAGATCAAAGTGGCGGTCGGCGATAAAACCGAAACCGGCAAACTGATCATGATCTTCGAAGCGGCAGGCGCAGCGGAAGCTGCACCGGCGGCGAAAGCGGAAGAAAAACCGGCGGCAGCAGCAGCTGCCCCGGCCGCCGCTGCGGCCAAAGACGTTGCCGTGCCGGACATCGGCGCTGACGAAGTCGAAGTGACCGAGATCCTGGTGAAAGTGGGCGACAAGGTGGAAGCCGAGCAGTCCCTGATCACCGTTGAAGGCGACAAGGCTTCCATGGAAGTCCCTGCGCCGTTCGCGGGCACCGTGAAAGAGATCAAGATCGCGACCGGCGACAAAGTGAAAACCGGTTCCCTGATCATGGTGTTCGAAGTGGCCGGCGCCGCTTCCGCTGCGGCCCCGGCTGCGGCGCAAGCCCCTGCCGCCGCTGCAGCACCTGCGGCCTCTGCGGCCAAAGACGTCGCCGTGCCGGATATCGGCGGTGACGAAGTCGAAGTGACCGAAGTGATGGTTAAGGTGGGCGACAAGGTTGCCGCCGAGCAGTCTCTGATCACCGTGGAAGGCGACAAGGCCTCTATGGAAGTGCCTGCACCGTTCGCGGGTACCGTGAAAGAGATCAAGATCGCGACCGGCGACAAAGTGAAAACCGGCTCCCTGATCATGGTGTTCGAAGTGGAAGGCGCTGCGCCTGCCGCTGCCGCCGCTCCAGCCGCTAAAGCGGAAGCTGCGCCGGCTCCGGCCGCCGCTAAAGCCGCCGCTCCGGCTGCGAAAGCGGATGACAAAGGCGAGTTCGCCGAGAACGCGGCATACGTGCACGCGACTCCGGTCATTCGTCGTCTGGCGCGTGAATTCGGCGTTAACCTGGCGAAAGTGAAGGGCACCGGTCGTAAAGGCCGCATCCTGCGCGAAGACGTTCAGACTTACGTGAAAGACGCAGTGAAACGCGCTGAAGCGGCTCCGGCTGCTGCCGGCGGCGGTCTGCCAGGCATGCTGCCATGGCCGAAAGTGGACTTCAGCAAGTTCGGCGAGATCGAAGAAGTCGAAATGGGCCGCATCCAGAAGATCTCTGGCGCGAACCTGAGCCGCAACTGGGTGATGATCCCGCATGTGACTCACTTCGACAAAACCGACATCACCGATCTGGAAGCGTTCCGCAAGCAGCAGAACGAAGAAGCGGCCAAGCGCAAGCTGGACGTGAAGTTCACGCCTGTCGTGTTCATCATGAAAGCCGTTGCTGCCGCTCTGGAGCAGATGCCGCGCTTCAACAGCTCGCTGTCCGAAGACGGTCAGAAGCTGACGCTGAAGAAATACATCAACATCGGCGTGGCGGTAGATACCCCGAACGGCCTGGTGGTTCCGGTGTTCAAGGACGTGAACAAGAAGAGCATCACCGAGCTGTCTCGCGAACTGATGGCCATCTCCAAGAAAGCGCGCGACGGCAAGCTGACCGCGGGCGAGATGCAGGGCGGCTGCTTCACCATCTCCAGCCTGGGCGGCATCGGGACGACCCACTTCGCGCCGATCGTCAACGCGCCGGAAGTGGCTATCCTGGGCGTCTCCAAGTCTGCGATGGAGCCGGTCTGGAACGGTAAAGAGTTCATGCCGCGCCTGATGATGCCGATGTCGCTGTCCTTCGACCACCGCGTTATCGACGGTGCCGATGGTGCGCGCTTCATCACCATCATCAACAACATGTTGTCCGACATTCGCCGTCTGGTGATGTAATGCAAAAGGGGCGCAGCATGCTGCGCCCCTGACGATTCTGTAGCAGTTTTGTCGGATTTTGCACAACTCGACAAAATTGTTGAGACACGGGTCACTCGAACACGCTTTGCAGATTATTAACAATTCTGTAAACTGCTCGCGGTGTAAGCGTCCCGGTGGATGAAGGGCGTTATGAGATCGATTAGCAATAAAAATGACGTCTGACCCGCCGGACAATCAATTAAGAGGTCATGATGAGTACTGAAATTAAAACTCAGGTCGTGGTACTTGGGGCGGGCCCGGCAGGTTACTCTGCAGCCTTTCGTTGCGCTGACTTAGGTCTTGAAACCGTTCTGGTTGAACGTTATTCCACTCTGGGCGGGGTTTGCCTGAACGTGGGATGTATCCCTTCCAAAGCACTGCTGCACGTTGCCAAAGTGATCGAAGAAGCCAAAGCGCTGGCCGAACACGGCATCGTTTTCGGCGAGCCGAAAACCGACATCGACAAAGTGCGCGTCTGGAAAGAAAAAGTCATCACTCAGCTGACCGGCGGTCTGGCTGGCATGGCGAAAGGCCGTAAAGTGAAAGTGGTCAACGGCCTGGGCAAGTTCACCGGCGCTAACACCCTGGTTGTGGAAGGCGAAAACGGCCCAACCACCATCAACTTCGACAACGCCATCATCGCTGCAGGTTCTCGTCCGATCCAACTGCCATTCATTCCTCATGAAGATCCACGCGTGTGGGATTCTACCGATGCGCTGGAACTGAAAACCGTCCCAGAGCGTCTGCTGGTTATGGGCGGCGGCATCATCGGCCTGGAAATGGGCACCGTATACCATGCGTTGGGTTCACAGATCGACGTCGTTGAGATGTTCGATCAGGTTATCCCGGCGGCAGATAAAGACGTGGTGAAAGTCTTCACCAAACGTATCAGCAAGCAGTTCAACCTGATGCTGGAAACCAAAGTGACCGCGGTAGAAGCCAAAGAAGACGGCATCTACGTCACGATGGAAGGTAAAAAAGCGCCGGCAGAACCACAGCGTTACGACGCGGTGCTGGTGGCGATCGGCCGCGTGCCGAACGGCAAACTGCTGGATGCCGGCAAAGCCGGTGTTGAAGTTGACGAGCGTGGCTTCATCAACGTCGACAAACAGCTGCGCACCAACGTGCCGCACATCTTCGCTATCGGCGACATCGTCGGTCAGCCGATGCTGGCGCACAAAGGCGTGCACGAAGGCCACGTTGCCGCGGAAGTTATCGCCGGCATGAAGCACTACTTCGATCCGAAAGTGATCCCATCCATCGCTTACACCGAGCCGGAAGTGGCATGGGTGGGTCTGACCGAGAAAGAAGCGAAAGAGAAAGGCATCAGCTACGAAACCTCCACCTTCCCGTGGGCGGCTTCCGGCCGTGCGATCGCTTCCGACTGTGCAGACGGCATGACCAAACTGATCTTCGACAAAGAAACTCACCGCATCATCGGTGGCGCGATTGTCGGCACCAACGGCGGCGAACTGCTGGGTGAAATCGGTCTGGCTATCGAGATGGGCTGCGACGCGGAAGACATCGCGCTGACCATCCACGCTCACCCGACCCTGCACGAATCCGTGGGCCTGGCGGCGGAAATCTACGAAGGCAGCATCACCGACCTGCCTAACCCGAAAGCCAAGAAGAAGTAATTCTGCTGGCTTGACCGGTTAACCAGCGGCTCCTGAAAAGGGGCCGTTTTTTTTTGCTCAAACTCAGAAAGCGGTATTTTTGTGGTCGCTGCGCCAAATTCCGATCCCCCTGCTTATATCCACTCTAATTATATGGATATAATACCCTGCTAGTCCGGCAGCCGATTACGCTGCGCTCAACGATTCAGCAAAGATTTAATGTTGCTTTTATGTGAACGAATTAACAACCGTTTCAAATCCTGATATGCTGGCTGAGCGGAACCGGGCACTGTACCTTACAGTCCAGGACATCGACAGCAGTGCCCCGTCAGGATAGATGGCATCTATATCGCCGTGCGCTCTACCCATCAGTCTTTCATGCTGTAACGCTGTTTGACCGTGCTTGTTTGCCCCAATCACCGTTTCGGGGCCTTTACGGGCCGATCGCCTAGCCACAGAGTGAAACCCCAAGGGTATAAACCCGGTTTGCATATACGCCAGGCACAATAAATGACAATGAGAGCGAGGAGAACGTCGTGCTAGAAGAATACCGTAAGCACGTAGCCGAGCGTGCTGCTGAGGGCATCGCCCCTAAGCCGCTAGACGCCACCCAAATGGCCGCGCTGGTCGAACTACTGAAGAATCCGCCAAAAGGCGAAGAAGAATTCCTGTTAGACCTGCTGATTAACCGTGTTCCACCGGGCGTCGACGAAGCCGCCTACGTCAAAGCAGGTTTCCTGGCGGCCATCGCCAAAGGCGAAGCGACATCCCCCCTGGTTACCCCCGAGAAAGCCATTGAACTGTTAGGCACCATGCAGGGCGGCTATAACATTCATCCGCTGATCGAAGCGCTGGACAACGAAACGCTGGCGCCCATCGCCGCGAAAGCGCTGTCCCACACGCTGCTGATGTTCGACAACTTCTACGACGTGGAAGAGAAGGCTAAGGCCGGTAACCCGCACGCCAAGCAGATCATGCAGTCCTGGGCCGACGCCGAATGGTACCTGTCGCGCCCTGAGCTGGCAGAAAAGATCACCGTCACCGTGTTCAAAGTCACCGGCGAAACCAACACCGACGACCTTTCCCCGGCGCCGGACGCCTGGTCGCGCCCGGACATCCCGCTGCACGCGCTGGCGATGCTGAAAAACGAACGTGAAGGCATCGTGCCGGATCAGCCGGGCAGCGTCGGCCCAATCAAACAGATCGAGCTGCTGAACAAGAAAGGCTTCCCGCTGGCCTACGTCGGCGACGTGGTCGGCACCGGTTCTTCCCGTAAATCCGCTACCAACTCCGTGCTGTGGTTTATGGGCGACGACATCCCGCACGTGCCGAACAAGCGCGGCGGCGGCGTGGTGCTGGGCGGCAAGATTGCGCCTATCTTCTTCAACACCATGGAAGATGCCGGCGCGTTGCCGATCGAAGTGGACGTGTCCGAGCTGAACATGGGCGACGTGATCGACGTTTACCCGTACAAAGGTGAAGTGCGCAACCACGAAACAGGCGCGCTGATCGCCAACTTCGAGCTGAAAACCGACGTGCTGCTGGATGAAGTGCGCGCCGGCGGCCGTATCCCGCTGATCATCGGCCGCGGCCTGACCACCAAGGCACGCGAAGCGCTAGGTCTGCCGCACAGCGACGTGTTCCGTATCGCCAAGCCGGTTGCCGCCAGCAGCAAAGGCTTCTCGCTGGCGCAGAAAATGGTCGGCCGCGCCTGCGGCGTCGCCGGCATTCGCCCTGGCGAGTACTGCGAACCGAAGATGACCTCCGTCGGTTCTCAGGACACCACTGGCCCGATGACCCGCGATGAGCTGAAAGACCTGGCCTGCCTCGGCTTCTCCGCCGATCTGGTCATGCAGTCGTTCTGCCACACCGCCGCGTACCCGAAACCGGTCGACGTGACCACGCACCACACGCTGCCTGACTTCATCATGAACCGCGGCGGCGTCTCGCTGCGTCCGGGCGACGGCGTGATCCACTCCTGGTTGAACCGCATGCTGCTGCCTGACACCGTCGGCACCGGTGGCGATTCCCACACCCGCTTCCCGATCGGCATCTCCTTCCCGGCCGGTTCCGGCCTGGTGGCGTTTGCCGCCGCGACCGGCGTGATGCCGCTGGATATGCCTGAGTCGGTGCTGGTGCGCTTCAAAGGTAAAATGCAGCCGGGCATCACCCTGCGCGATCTGGTGCACGCCATCCCTTACTACGCGATCCAGCAAGGCTTGCTGACCGTCGAGAAGAAGGGCAAGAAAAACATCTTCTCCGGCCGTATTCTGGAGATCGAAGGCCTGCCGGATCTGAAGGTTGAGCAGGCGTTTGAGCTGACCGATGCGTCCGCCGAACGTTCCGCCGCCGGTTGTACCATCAAGCTGGACAAGGCGCCGATCGAAGAGTACCTGAACTCCAACATCGTGTTGCTGAAGTGGATGATCTCCGAAGGCTACGGCGATCGCCGTACGCTGGAGCGCCGTATTCAGGGCATGGAAAAATGGCTGGCGGATCCGCAGCTGCTGGAAGGCGATGCGGATGCGGAATACGCGGCGGTGATCGACATCGATCTGAACGAGATCAAAGAGCCGATCCTGTGCGCGCCGAACGATCCTGACGATGCGCGCCTGCTGTCTGACGTGGCCAACAGCAAAATCGATGAAGTGTTCATCGGTTCTTGCATGACCAACATCGGCCACTTCCGCGCGGCCGGCAAGCTGCTGGATCAGCACAAGGGCCAGCTGCCGACCCGTCTGTGGGTGGCGCCGCCAACCAAGATGGACGCGGCTCAGCTGACCGAAGAAGGCTACTACAGCGTCTTCGGCAAGAGCGGGGCGCGCATCGAGATCCCGGGCTGTTCGCTGTGCATGGGCAACCAGGCGCGCGTGGCGGACGGTGCGACGGTGGTCTCCACCTCGACCCGTAACTTCCCGAACCGTCTGGGCACCGGTGCCAACGTCTATCTGGCGTCTGCCGAACTGGCTGCGGTTGCGTCCCTGCTGGGCCGCCTGCCGACGCCGGACGAGTACCAGACCTATATGGCGCAGGTCGACAAGACGGCGGCGGATACCTACCGCTATCTGAACTTTGACCAACTGGGGCAGTACACCGAAAAAGCCGACGGCGTGATCTTCCAGACCGCGGTTTAATTCAGCGTCAATCCCAAGCAGCGGGGCCCTTTCCAGGGCCCCGTTTTTTTATTTTACGTTCAAAGCCTGCCCGCTATTTTTTGAATATTTCCACGTGGATATCTTTGTGATCGCTCTCTTGCCCGGTGGCGGAGATGATGCGATAGAAGCAGTCCTTCCCATCCAGCCCGCTGAGTTCATTACATTTCTTATCAACCTCTGAGGAAATATATTTATGGCCGACGGTAGGCACGCCGGTCTGCTGAATGGAGAGATCGCCGAGTTTGGTGTAGTTGGCGGATTCTTCAAGGGTGATTTGTTTGGCGGCGAACGCCGATGCAGAGAACATCATGCTCAGTGCGATAATGGAGGTTATGTATTTCATGGCACACATCCTGATCGTGGTGATAGGTATGAATGAGGTGAGAACACCTCTGGCCGCTGGTGAACATAATTAGAGCTCCTTATTTAAAAGCTAATCGATATTGAGGGGATGTCAATAAAGTCGCGTCGCGCCAGGAATCAGTAACTTATTTATTTTAAAGGGAAATCATAATCCTGATAAAATCGTGACATACATCTCCACGGTATCTACATGATTCAAATAAATAACCGGCGATCGGCGGATTGTCGGCCGACTTTTCGCATGGCGGGCATGCGCCGCGCGGCGATGAGGCACCGCTTCGCTTTCCTTGAGGGATCGCGGCCGGCGTCTTCCCATCGCCGCCGCAAGCCGCTATATTGCGCGCCGCCAAGGTTTTATTTTGCCGAGTTGCCAACTTTGCGAGCGCTCACTGAGTTAGCAATCAATTTATGTTTACACTAAGAAAAAGGGCTCAGGAGGGCATGCTATGGATTACGAATTTCTGCGTGACGTTACCGGTCAGGTGATCGTCAGATTTTCGATGGGGCATGAAGCGATTGGCCACTGGATCAACGAAGAAGTCAAAGGCGATTTCAACCTGCTGGACCGCATAGAAGCCGGTGCGGCCGAGGTCAAAGGCAGCGAACGTCAATGGCAGCTGGAAGGCCATGAATATACGCTGTTGATGGATGGTGAAGAAGTGATGATCCGCGCCAATCAGCTGGAGTTCGAAGGCGATGAAATGGAAGAGGGGATGAACTACTACGACGAAGAAAGCCTCTCATTCTGCGGCGTTGAGGATTTTCTGCTGGTGTTGAAGGCCTATCGTTCTTTCATGCTGAAATACTAAGCATCAGGGCGCGGCGTGCCGCGCCCTTTCCATCACAGAGGCGGGATATTGCGGCCGTAATAGATTTCCTGCATCTCTTTCCATAACAGATCGGTGATCTGTTTGCGTTCGACGGCGCTCAGCGCTTCCGGTGCCGCATTGAACAGGTAATGCTTCAGATCGAAATCCTTCAGCAACATCTTGGTATGGAAGATATTTTCCTGGTAAACGTTCACGTCCATCATGTGGTACAGCGCCTTGATGTCTTCCGACATAAAGTTCTGGATCGAATTGATCTCATGATCGATGTAATGTTTCACGCCGTTCACGTCGCGGGTGAAACCGCGCACGCGGTAGTCCATGGTGACGATGTCGGATTCCAGCTGGTGAATTAAGTAGTTCAGCGCCTTGAGGGGCGAAATGACGCCGCAGGTCGAGACTTCAATATCGGCGCGAAAGGTGCATAGCCCGCCTTCCGGATGGCTTTCCGGGTAGGTGTGTACGCAGATGTGGCTCTTGTCCAGGTGCGCGACGACCGTGTTCGGCAGCGGGCCGGGGTGTTCCGACGTATCGACGTCTTTCGGATCGATCGGCTCTTCGCTGACCAGGATGGTGACGCTGGCGCCCTGCGGCTCGTAGTCCTGACGTGCGATGTTCAGAATATTGGCGCCGATGATTGAGCAGGTCTCGCTCAGGATCTCGGTCAGCCGGTTGGCATTATATTGTTCGTCAATGTAGGCGATATAGCCGTCGCGATCGTCCGCGGTCTTGGCGTAACAAATATCGTAAATACAAAAACTCAGGCTCTTGGTCAGGTTGTTGAAGCCGTGCAGTTTTAGCTTATGCAATTTGGGCCACCTCCTTTATCTTCTCGCTTAACGTGTTACGTTCAGGGCATTGAGCAAATATTGCGGCAGGGCAAAGCTGCCGACGTGAATTGCCGGGTTGTAATAACGGCAGTGTAGGCCGCTTTGGTTAAAGCGCTGTTGCAGAGTAGGCAGATCGATCTTGCGCAGCGCCGGGTTCTGGCTTGACCAGGCAAAGGTCATGATGCCGCCGTAATAGGTCGGGATCGCTGCCTGGTAGAAGCTGACGTCGCTAAAGTAGCCGCTCAGTTTGGCGTGGCTGTTGACCGCTTCGTCCTGCTGCAGGAAACAGACGCCGTTTTGCGCGACGAAAATGCCGCCCTCATTCAGGCAGCGGGCGCAGCCTTCATAAAACGCCGAGGTGAACAGGCTTTCGCCGGGGCCGATCGGATCGGTGCAGTCGGAGATGATCACATCGAAGGTTTCGTCGGTTTGGTTCACGAAGTTGACGCCGTCGTCGATCACCAGCTTGAAGCGCGGATCGTCATAGGCGCCGGCGCTGTGGTTGGGCAGGTATTGGCGACAGAACTCGACGACGCCGGCGTCGATTTCGACCATGGTGATCTGCTCCACGCCAGGGTGCCGGCTGACTTCGCGCAGCATGCCGCCGTCGCCGCCGCCGATGATCAGCACTTTCTTCGCCGCGCCGTGCGCCAGCAGCGGCACGTGGGTCAGCATTTCGTGATAGATGAACTCGTCACGCTCGGTGGTTTGCACCACGCCGTCGAGCGCCATTACGCGCCCCAGCACTGGGTTCTCGAAGATCACCAGATCCTGATGATCGGTCTTCTCGCGGTACAGCACCTTCTCTACCGAGAAGTACTGGCCGAAGCCCGTATGCAGCGTTTCGTACCAAATTTCTTTCTGGGTCATGTGCGGGAAACTCCGTAATAACAGCCATGAAAAATCGGCGCAACATCATAGCTAACTCTGCCTGGCGATGCACGGTTGAATTTCAGACAGAGAGCGCGTTAGGCGGGCGGGAGAAGAGGGGAAATTAGTTGGCGTAGGCCAGCAGGCTCAAAGAGTCGCGCGCCAGCGATTTGCATTTTTTAGGCGTTGGAATGGCGATGCCGCTGAGATCGCGGTAGCTGTCTTCGCCCAGCGCTTTCATATTGAAGCTGTTGTAATTGCTCAAATCCCAGCGGTTTTGTTGCGCGAAATAGACGATGGCGCGTTTGATTTGCGCATTTGGCAAATCGTTGTAGCCGCAATCATTTTTCAAATAAATAAATACCGCCGTCAGATCGGCCAGATCTTCCGCCTCGGATTCATTCAGCGCCAGACTGGCGTTGGAGAAGCCCAGCATCGCCAGCAACAGCATCGATAACGTTGTTTTTTTCATCATGAAATAGGCCTGTTTGTCGTTTGCAGACGTTACCACACTTGCCTGTAAAGGCACCAAATTTTATTGCCGCTGGGCGCGGCCTCGCGTTCGTCAATGGCGCTCTCTTGATTGTGAGGCATAGCTTAAAATACCGCCAGGAAAGGCTTGACCTTCCGCCAGGGGGAAGGTTTAGGCTGGCGGCATTGAGTTATGTCACTGAGAAAAGGGAGTCAGCGATGTTACGCCGTGATTTTATTAAATTAACCGCCGCGCTGGGCGCCGCGAGCGCATTGCCGTTATGGAGCCGGGCCGCCTGGGCGGCCGATCGGCCGGCCCTGCTGGTACCGCCGCTGTTGACGCCGGACGCGCAGGGAAAGATTGCGCTGGCGCTGCAGGCGGGGGAAACCCGCTGGTTGCCCGGCGCCGCCACCAAAACCTGGGGATTCAACGGCGCGCTGCTCGGGCCGGCGGTGAAGCTGCAGCGTGGCCAGCCGGTAACGGTTGATATCAAAAACAGCCTGGCGGAGGCCAGCACCGTCCACTGGCACGGCCTGGAGATTCCCGGCGACGTCGATGGCGGCCCGCAGGCATTGATTCATCCCGGCGCGACGCGCACGGTGAATTTCACCGTCGATCAACCGGCGGCCACCTGCTGGTTCCACCCGCATACGCACGGTAAAACCGGCAGCCAGGTCATGATGGGGCTGGCGGGGCTGGTGCTGCTGGAAGACGAAGAGAGCGCCAAACTGCCGCTGCCGAAAACCTGGGGACAGGATGATATTCCGGTGATCCTGCAGGATAAGCGGCTGGGCAAAGACGCGCAGATCGAATACCGCCTGGACGTGATGAGTGCGGCGGTGGGCTGGTTTGGCGACCGCATGTTCACCAACGGCGCGCAGTATCCACAACATTTGGCGCCGCGCGGTTGGCTGCGCCTGCGTTTCCTCAACGGCTGCAACGCCCGCTCGCTGAATCTGGCGGCCAGTGACAACCGCCCGCTGTATGTCATCGCCAGCGACGGCGGTTTCCTGGCGGAGCCGGTGAAACTGACCGAGCTGCCGATGCTGATGGGCGAACGCTTTGAAGTGCTGGTCGATGCCTCGGATGGGAAAGCGTTCGATATCGTGACGCTGCCGGTGAAGCAGATGGGCATGACGCTGGCGCCGTTCGATCAAGCGCTGCCGGTGTTGCGCATTCAGCCGTCGCTGGCGCAGGGCATCAAAACCATGCCGGACAGCCTGGTGAAGCTGCCGACGTTGCCTGCCACCACCGGCATCCAGGAGCGTTGGCTGCAGCTGATGATGGATCCGCAGCTGGATATGCTCGGTATGCAGGCGCTGATGGACCGCTATGGTCACCAGGCGATGGCCGGCATGAGCATGAATCATGGCGCGACGGGCGGCGCAGATATGAAAGGCATGGAGCAGGGCGGCATGCAGAGCATGGACCATGGCAACATGAAAGGCATGGAGAAGGGCGGCATGCAGGGCATGGACCATGGCAACATGGGCAACATGAAGGGCATGGATCATGGCAATATGGCCGGGATGGATCACGGTGGCGCGCAGGGCAAAGCCAAACCGTTCGATTTCAGCCACGGCAACATGATCAACGGCAAGGCCTTCGATATGACCAAGCCGATGTTCGCCGCCAAACGGGGCCAGTATGAAAAGTGGACCATTTCCGGCGAGGGCGACATGATGTTGCACCCGTTCCACATTCACGGCACCCAGTTCCGCATCTTGTCGGAAAACGGCAAACCGCCGGCGGCGCATCGCAGCGGCTGGAAGGACACGGTGCGCGTCGAAGGATGGCGCAGTGAAGTGCTGGTGCGTTTTGACCATCCGGCCAGCAGCGAACATGCGTACATGGCCCACTGCCACCTGTTGGAACATGAAGATACCGGCATGATGATGGGCTTCACCGTCGCCGATTGATGGCGGCCCGGTGCTCCGGTGGTGGCGCGCTCGCGTCGCCACCGCTTGGTTCAATGAAAGGAAGCCGTTATACTGATTAAAATATCAGCTGTTGAGGAGTGCGTCATGCCGACAAAATTGGATCCCATCGTTTCTGAGTTTGAGACTCAAGAGCAGGCTGATAGCTACGATCGTTGGTTCAGAAGCACCGTGGAATCTTCCATCAATAGCGACTCCCCCCGTATTCCCCATGACGAAGTCATGGCCGGCGCTCGTCACATTATCGAGCAGGCGAAAGCCAAAAGAAAATCGGCCTGACCCTTATGTTAACCGTCAAATGGACTGACGAAGCAAAAACGGGTTTATATACGCTGCTGGCTTTTATCGCTGAGCGAAATCCACTTGCCGCAGAGGCTTTGTTGCAACGCATTGAAGAGTCGGTTATCCCGTTAGCGGAACATCCTTATCTATTTAGGCCAGGCAGGGTGAACGGGACTCGTGAAATGGTTGTTCATCCTAATTACATTGTGGTTTACCGCGTGCTGGCTGCACATATTGAAATAGTGAGTGTCCTGCACGCTCGTCAGGAATACCCTTAATAAAGAAAACTCCCCTGTCCGGGAGAGAGGCAAGTCGTAACGGCCTATGCTAAACTCTGCGCCTTTCTTCCGGCAACTGACCTGAATACTATGAAACACACTGTAGACGTAATGATTTCCGAGCAGGAAGTTAAGACCCGTATCGCCGAACTTGGCCGCCAGATCACCGAACATTACCGCGACAGCGGCAGCGACATGGTGCTGGTTGGGCTGCTGCGCGGCTCCTTCATGTTCATGGCCGATCTCTGCCGCGCGATCGACGTGCCGCACGAAGTCGACTTTATGACTGCCTCCAGCTACGGCAGCGGCATGTCCACCACCCGCGACGTGAAGATCCTCAAAGATCTGGACGAAGACATTCGCGGCAAAGATGTACTGATCGTGGAAGACATCATCGATTCCGGCAACACGCTGAACAAAGTGCGCGAGATTTTGGCGCTGCGCGGGCCGAAATCGCTGGCGATTTGCACCTTGCTGGACAAGCCTGAGCGCCGTGAAGTGCAGGTGCCGGTCGAATATGTCGGCTTCTCGATCCCGGATGAGTTCGTGGTGGGGTATGGCATCGACTACGCTCAGCGCTACCGTCACCTGCCGTACGTCGGCAAAGTGGTGCTGCTGGACGAGTAATTGATGTGGGGCGCGGCCTGCCGCGCCCGCGGCGGGGTTAGATGCCTTTATCCTGCTTCAGTTTGGCTATCGCTTTGCGGTAGCCCATCTCCAGGCTCTCGCGGCTGGTCGCCAGCACTTCCATATCGCGCAGACGGCCGTCCTGAATGCCGTATACCCAACCGTGGATCATCACCTTCTGGCCGCGCTTCCAGGCGGACTGCATGATGGTGGAGTGGCCCAGGTTGTACACCTGCTCAATGACGTTGATCTTGCACAGCATGTCGAAACGCTGCTCCGGCGGCAGTTCGCCCAGCAGCGAGCTGTGCTTGTACCACAGATCGCGAATGTGCAGCAGCCAGTTGTCGATCAACCCCAGCTCCGGGTTTTCCACCGCCGCCTGCACGCCGCCGCAGCCCAGGTGGCCGCAGATGATGATGTGTTCGACTTCCAGCACATCTACCGCATACTGCACCACCGACAGGCAGTTAAGATCGGTATGGATAACGAGGTTCGCCACGTTGCGATGGACGAACAGTTCACCCGGCTCGAGGCCGGTCAAGCGTTCGGCGGGAACGCGGCTGTCAGAGCAACCAATCCATAAGAAACGGGGCTTTTGCGCCTGGGCTAAACGTTCAAAAAATTCCGGGTCTTCCTGACTGATATTGGCCGACCAGGCATGGTTGTTGGCGATAAGCTCTTCGATTTCTTTCATGGAGGTTATTGACTCGTAACGAACAGATTGCGTTGGGGTAATATAGGGTAAGCGTCACAATTTGGAAATCGGAACAGTGGTGCAACCTCATTTTCCGCACGGATTCGACTCAGTGGAAACGTCGCCGATGCTAGGATTATCGTTATTGTTTCAAGCCTCGCAGACAGGGGCGCGGCGGCATACTCATCGTCATAAGGTACTATTTTACATATGAATTATGCACTGGAATTAGCGCAGCTGACCAAGACTTACGCCGGTGGCGTCAAGGCGCTGCGCGGCATCGACCTGAGCGTCGAGGCGGGGGACTTTTATGCCCTTTTGGGGCCAAACGGCGCCGGTAAATCCACCACCATCGGCATCATCAGCTCGCTGGTGAACAAAACCGCCGGCAGCGTGCGGGTGTTCGGTTACGACATCGATAAAGACATCGTCAACGCCAAGCGCCAGCTCGGCCTGGTGCCGCAGGAGTTCAACTTCAACCCGTTCGAGACCGTGTTGCAGATCGTGGTGAACCAGGCGGGTTACTACGGCGTCACGCGGCGTGAAGCGATGGCGCGCGCCGAAAAATACCTCAACCAGCTGGATCTGTGGGGCAAGCGCAACGAGCGCGCCCGCATGCTGTCCGGCGGCATGAAGCGCCGCCTGATGATCGCCCGTGCGTTGATGCATCAGCCGAAGCTGCTGATCCTCGATGAGCCGACCGCCGGGGTGGATATCGAGCTGCGCCGTTCGATGTGGGGCTTCCTGAAAGAGCTGAATGCCCAGGGCACCACCATTATCCTTACCACCCACTATCTGGAAGAGGCGGAGATGCTGTGCCGCAACATCGGTATCATCCAGAACGGGGAGCTGGTGGAAAACACCTCGATGAAGGGGCTGCTGGCCAAGCTGAAGTCGGAAACCTTTATCCTCGATCTGGCGGTGAAGAGCCCGCTGCCGAAGCTGGACGGTTACCACAGCCGCCTGACGGATACCTCCACGCTGGAAGTGGAGGTGATGCGTGAGCAGGGGCTGAACGGCTTATTCGCCCAGCTGAGCGCACAGGGCGTGCAGGTGCTGAGCATGCGTAATAAGGCGAACCGCCTGGAAGAGTTGTTTGTCACCCTGGTTAACGGCAATGGAGAAAAAGCATGACGCGTTTGTATTGGGTGGCCTTGCAGAGCATCTGGGCCAAAGAGGTGAACCGCTTCGCGCGCATCTGGATCCAGACCCTGGTGCCGCCGGTGATCACCATGACGCTGTATTTCATCATCTTCGGCAATCTGATCGGCTCGCGCATCGGCGATATGCACGGCTTCAGCTACATGCAGTTCATCGTGCCCGGCCTTATCATGATGGCGGTGATCACCAACTCTTACGCCAACGTCGCCTCGTCGTTCTTCAGCGCCAAGTTCCAGCGCAACATTGAAGAACTGCTGGTGGCGCCGGTGCCGACCCACGTGGTGATCGCCGGCTATGTCGGCGGCGGCGTGGCGCGCGGCATCTGCGTCGGCGTGCTGGTGACCATCATCTCGCTGTTCTTCGTACCGCTGCAGGTACACGCCTGGTGGGTGATTGCGCTGACGCTGTTGTTGACGGCAATCCTGTTCTCGCTGGCGGGGCTGATCAACGCGGTGTTCGCCACCACCTTCGACGACATCAGCCTGATCCCGACCTTCGTCCTGACGCCGCTGACCTACCTGGGCGGGGTGTTTTACTCGCTGTCGCTGCTGCCGCCATTCTGGCAGGCGGTGTCCAAGCTGAACCCCATCGTCTATATGATCAGCGGGTTCCGCTACGGTTTCCTCGGCATCAACGATGTGCCGCTGGCGTTCACCATGGCGGTGCTGGTGGCGTTTATCGCGGTGTTTTACCTGCTGTCCTGGTACCTGATCGAGCGCGGCCGCGGCCTGCGCAGCTGATCGTATCGTGCCCCCGCTTTCCCGGCGGGGGCGCTTTTCTTGATTTGGCGCAGGCGGCGCGTAAATCAATAGAATTGCTCAGATAACCGCTAGTTCCCCGCTGTTCAAATCGTGCTATGCTGGCGCTCCACATTTCCTTCACTTTTGTCATTACGCACTCGTAAGCAGAACATCATCATGCGGCCTCAATACAAGTTAGCGGCTGGGTTACTCGGCATTCTGATGTCGTTGGTTTCCCCTGTGAGCCTGGCGAATCTGCTGTCGGAAGACAGCGCGGTTAAATCTGAATACATGGAAGCGCAGCGCGACAGCGAAGTCTATGCGTTGGTGGGCGAGCATGTGATCCCGGTCGGGGAAGTGAAGCGCGGGCAGCTGATCCAGGTGTTCCCGGCGGATGCGGAATACTACGAATTCAAATTCGGGCACGGCACCGGCTTTATCGATAAAGACGACGTGCGTGAGCTGAAGAAGTCGCGCAAGGTGCAAGACGATCTGGGCGAGCTGAACAAACCGCTGACCAACCAGAACCTGATCACCCAAAAAACGATCGACGTTTACACCGCGGCGGACAAGGACAGCGAGGTCTTCGGCACGCTGGAAGGCAACCTGCGCTATCCGATCATCGGCAAGCTGAAGGACCGGCTGAACAACACCTGGTACGAGGTCAACATCGGCGATCGGCTGGGGTTCGTCAGTGAGTTGGACTGCGAAATCGATAACGGCATCCCGGTGCTGACTTACCACCACCTGCTGAAAAACGAAGAGAACAAACGCTTCCGCCACACCTCGACCACCACCTCTGACGTGGCGTTCAGCAACCAGATGACCTACCTGAAGCAGGCGGGTTACGACACCATTTCGCTGTATCAGCTGGAAGCCTACCTGAAGAACCAGATCAACCTGCCGGGCAAGGCGATCGTGCTGACCTTCGACGACGGGCTGAAGTCGGTTTATCGCTACGCTTACCCGGTGCTGAAGGATTACGGTTTCCGCGCGACGGCGTTCATCATCTCTTCGCGCATCAAACGCCACCCGCAGAAATGGAACCCGGACTCGCTGCAGTTTATGAGCGTCTCGGAGCTGAAGCAGATTCAGGACGTGTTCGACGTGCAGTCGCACACCCACTTCCTGCACCGCACCGACGGCAATCGTCAGCCGATTTTGCTGAGCCGTTCGCTGCACAATATCGAGTTCGATTTTGAGCGTTCGCGCCGCGCGCTGTCGCAGTTCAACCCGCACGTGCTGTATCTGTCGTACCCGTTCGGCGGCTATAACCAGCGGGCGATCCAGGCGGCGCAGGATGCCGGTTTCCATCTGGCGGTGACCACGGTGCAGGGCAAGGTGAAACCGGGGGATAACCCCTATACGCTGAAGCGGCTATATATTCTGCGCACCGACTCGATCCAGACCATGGCGGATCGGATAGCCAACAAGCCGGGCACGGTGGTGGTGCAGTAAGGAAGAACGGGCGCGTAAGGCGCCCGTTTTAGCGTCAGGCGACCTGAACCGGCACGGCTTTCGCCTTGCGCTGCAGGTTGTTGTCACCTTCGAAATAGGCGACTTTCGGGTGGTGTTGGCGGGCGTCGGCGTCGGTCATTTGCACATAGGAGCAGATGATCAGCTTGTCGCCCACGCAGGCGCAGCGCGCGGCGGCGCCGTTGACCGAAATGATGCGCGAACCGCGCTCGGCGGCGATGGCGTAGGTGGAGAAGCGCTGGCCGTTATCCACGTTGTAAATATCGATCGCTTCATATTCCAGAATGCCGGCGGCCTCCAGGAAATCCTGGTCGATGGCGCAGGACCCTTCATAGTGCAAGTCAGCCTGAGTGACTTTGACGCGATGCAGCTTGCCTTGCAGCATAGTACGTATCATAGCTTTACCTAACTGAATATCGGCCTTCACAGGCGCTGGGGTTGAACATCTCTCCTGCATCCCTGCAATCTCTATCGTCACCGATTGCCCCGCCATTGTCTACCAATGGCCTGGGTTTCAGGGTGACGATAGTATAAAAAATGGCTTACAGCGTCAGGTCGACCTGCTGATTGTCGATAAGACGCGCCTTGCCCAGCCAGGCGGCCATCAGCACCACCGCCCGCTGGCTGTCCACCGTCAGCGGCTGCAGGCTGTCGGCGTCGCGAATAAACAGCTCATCCGGCGTAAAGCCGGCGGCGCGCAGCTGCTCGGCGGTCTGCTCCAGCAGCTCTTCGACATGGCGTTCGCCATTGGCCAACTGCTGCGCCAGCGCGTTCATGATCTTGCTCAGCTGCGGAGCGATCTTGCGCTCTTCGGCGGTCAGGTAGCCGTTGCGCGAGCTGAGGGCCAGGCCGTCTTTGGCGCGCACGGTCGGCACGCCGACGATGTCGATGTCGTAACCCATGTCCGCCACCATTTTGCGGATCAGCGCCAGCTGTTGGTAATCCTTCTCGCCGAAGCAGGCTAAATCAGGCTGCACCAGGTTGAACAGCTTGCTGACGATGGTGGAAACGCCGCGGAAGTGGCCCGGCCGGCTTGCGCCTTCCAGGATGCTGGAGATGCCCGGCACGTCGACGTAAGTCTGCTGGTCCAGCCCCTGCGGATAGACCGCAGCCGGGGCCGGCGCGAACACCAGATCGACGCCGCGGCGGGTCAGCTTCTCGCTGTCTTCTTGCAGCGTGCGCGGGTAGCGCGCCAGATCGTCCGGCCGATCGAACTGCATCGGGTTGACGAAGATGCTCACCACCACCACGTCGGCGCGGGCGCGCGCTTCATCGACCAGCGTCATATGGCCGTCGTGCAGGTTGCCCATGGTCGGCACCAGCGCGATGCGTTTGCCTTCCTGGCGCCAGCGGCGGATCTGCTGACGCAGCATCGGCAGGGTTTCGATAATAATCATTGGGTGACTCCTGGAACCATCGCTTAGTTAAAAGAGTGTTCAGCCGCCGGGTAGAGGCCTTGCTCCACTTCCTGAATGTAGTGCTGCACCGCCGTGCGGATATCGCCGCTCTGCGCCAGGAAGTTCTTGGCGAACTTCGGCGTATGGCCGCCGGTGATGCCGAAGGCGTCGTGCATCACCAGGATCTGGCCGTCGGTGCCGTTGCCGGCGCCGATGCCGATGACCGGAATGGACAATGCTTCGGTGATCTGGCGCGCCAGCTCGGTCGGCACGCATTCCAGCACCAGCAGCTGAATGCCGGCCAGTTCCAGATTCTGTGCGTCCTGCAACAGCTGTTTGGCGGCCAGTTCGTCGCGTCCTTGTACCTTATAGCCGCCGAACACGTTGACCGACTGCGGCGTCAGGCCCAGGTGGCCGCACACCGGTACCGCGCGCTCGGCGAGCATTTTCACCGTGTCGCACAGCCAGCTGCCGCCTTCCAGTTTCACCATGTTGGCGCCGGCGCGCATCAGCTCGGCGGCGTTGGCGAAGGTCTGTTCCGGGGTGGCGTAACTCATGAACGGCAGATCGGCCAACAGCAGGCAGGCCGGCGCGCCGCGGCGCACAGCGCGAGTGTGGTAGGCCACGTCGGCGACGGTGACCGGCAGCGTGGAGTCGTGGCCCTGCAGCGTCATGCCCAGCGAATCGCCCACCAACAGGACTTTGATGCCTTGCTCTTCAAACAGTTTGGCAAAGCTGGCATCGTAGGCGGTAAGGGTAGCAAACTTGCGCTGCTCCTGTTTCCACTGGCGCAAGTGGGTCACGGTGGTGGGTTTCATCACAACGTCTCCTGAAACGGGCCGTGCGGCGTACGCAGGCCCAGGCTGCAAAAAAGTGCAGTCATTCTACTGTAACCCGATCGGGGTGGGTAGCGCGGATCGCCATGCTTAAGCGGTTCTTAAGAACCTTGTGGTGCAATGGCGCCAAGACTCAAAAGGGATACTCATGCGAATTTTGCTGATCGAAGATGACAAACTGATCGGGGACGGCATCAAGGCCGGGCTGACCAAACTCGGCTTCAATCTGGACTGGTTCACCGACGGCGCCGTCGGCAAAAATGCGCTGGACAGTGCGCCGTACGACGCGGTGATCCTCGACCTCAGCCTGCCGGGCCTCGACGGCCTGGATCTGCTGCGCCAGTGGCGCCAGGCCGGGCAGGACGTGCCGGTCCTGATCCTCACCGCCCGAGACGCGCTGGAGCAGCGGGTCAGCGGGCTGCAAAGCGGTGCCGACGATTATCTGTGCAAGCCTTTCGCGCTGGCCGAAGTGGCGGCGCGCCTGCAGGCGCTGATCCGCCGCCGCCACGGCCAACTGATGCCGCAGCTGACGCACGGCAACGTGGTGTTCGACAGCGCCACCCGCAGCGTGAGCTGCAACGGCGAGCCGGTGACGCTGACGCCGCGCGAATTGGCGGTGCTGGAACTGTTTCTGCACAACAAGGGGCGGGTGCTGGCGCGGCCGTTGATTCAGGAGAAGCTGTACAACTGGGATGACGAGGTGAGCAGCAACGCGGTGGAGGTACATATTCACCACCTGCGGCGCAAGCTGGGCAACGGCTTCATCCGTACCATCCACGGCGTGGGTTACACGCTGGGGGATGCGCCGTGAAGCGTCTCAGCCTGCGGCTGCGCCTGATCCTGATCTTCAGCCTGCTGGCGCTGCTGACTTGGAGCACCGCCAGCGTGGTGGCCTGGGTGATGTCGCGCAACACCATCAACGAAGTGTTCGACACCCAACAGATGCTGTTCGCCAAACGGCTGGCGACCGCCAACCTCGGCGATCTGCTGGCCGATGAAAGTGCGCGCAGCCTGCCGAAAACCAAAAAGCTGGTGCACCACGGCAAACGCGGCGAGCAGGACGACGACGCGCTGGCGTTCGCCATCTTCGATCGCCAAGGCAAGATGCTGCTCAACGACGGCGAGAACGGCGCCGACTTCCTGTTTGACGGGGAGCGTGAAGGTTTTACCGACGGCGAGCGCAAAGGCGATGACGACAGTTGGCGCCTGGTGTGGTTGACCAGCCCGGACGGGCGCTACCGCATCGTGGTCGGCCAGGAGTGGGATTACCGGCGCGATATGGCGCTGGGCATGGTGACCGGCCAACTGGTGCCCTGGCTGGCGACGCTGCCGGTGCTGATGCTGCTGATCGCGCTGATGGTCGGGCGCGAGCTGCGGCCGCTGCGCACTGTGGCGGCCGGTTTGCGCCGGCGTGCACCCGATGACGCGACGCCGCTGGACGCGCGCCAGGTGCCGAGCGAGGTGCGCCCGCTGGTGGATGCGCTCAATGCGCTGTTCGCCCGCATCAACGCTCTGCTGGTGCGGGAGCGGCGCTTCACCTCCGATGCCGCGCACGAGTTGCGCAGCCCGCTGGCGGCGCTGCGGGTGCAGACCGAAGTGGTGCAGCTGGCGGGGGACGATGCGCCGATGCGCGAGCACGCGCTGGACAATCTGACGCTCGGCATCGATCGCGCGACCCGACTGGTGGATCAGCTGCTGACGCTGTCGCGGCTGGATTCGCTGTCGGATCTGGCCGAACTGGCGCCGATCGACTGGAACGATCTGGTGACGATGACCCTGGCGGAGCAGGATCGGCAGGCCCATGCGGCGGGCGTGACGCTGCGCTATGAACATCGGGGAACGCCGCCGCCGCGTCAGGGGGAAACCTTGCTGCTGTCGCTGCTATTGCGCAACCTGCTGGATAACGCGGTGCGCTACACCCCGCAGGGCGGCGTCGTCACCGTAACGCTGAGCGAACGTTCGCTGACGGTGGAGGACGACGGTCCGGGGGTCACCACGGAACATCTGGCGCGGCTCGGAGAACGCTTCTATCGCCCGCCGGGGCAGGAGCAAACCGGCAGCGGGCTGGGGCTCTCGATCGTGCAGCGTATCGCCGGCTTGCATGGTCTACAGGTCAGTTTCGCCAATCGTCCGGCGGGGGGATTTGTTGCGCGGTTGGCGCTGTAGGTGGGTCAGGACTTGGGTTTTGGCTGATGCCACAGCGCCATGCCGTTTTCCGGCACGCGCTTGAGGCAGCTGGCGAGCGGCTCGCCATCGGGGAAAATCAGGTCGGGGGCGATTTCCGCCAGCGGGTAGAGCATGAATTCGCGCTCTTTCAGGCCGTAATGCGGCACCGTCAGGCGCTCGGTATGGATCACCTTGTCGCCGTACAGCATGATGTCCAGATCGAGCGTGCGCGGCCCCCAGCGTTCATCCTTGCGCACACGCCCCTGATTGCGTTCTATCGCCTGGGTATGGTCGAGCAGCTGTTCGGGCGGCAACAGGGTATCCAGAGCCACCACCGCGTTGAGAAAGTCCGGCTGGTTTTGCGGCCCCAGCGGCTTGGTGCGGTAAAACGAAGAACAGGTGACCAGCCGGGTGCGCGGGAGATGCTCCAGCGCCTCCAGTGCGGCTTTAACCTGTTGCAGCGGCTGCGCCAGGTTGCTGCCCAGCGCGATATAAACGCGGATCATTATGCCCCTTCTTTACGCGGTGCCCGGCGGCGAGGGCGGCGTTGACGCGCGCGGCGCGGCGCCGGATCGTCCCCCAGGGTGCTCAGCATGGCTTTCTGCCGCGCCGGCGTGGCGTCCTGGAATTCGCCCCACCACTCGGCCAGACGCAGCATCTCCTGATTGTCTTCCACTTCCGCACGCAGCGCCAGCAGATCATAGGCGGCGCGGAATTTCGGGTGCTCCATCAGCTTGTGCGCGCGTTTGCCCTGGCGGCGGGACAGGCGCAGCTGCAGCTGCCAGATATCGCGCACCAGCGTGGTGATGCGTTTCGGAATGGCCAGCGAACGGCACTGCTCATCGAGTACGTCGTTCATCGCCAGCGCGAAGGCGTCGTAGTAGGCCAGGCCGCTTTCCTGCGCCAGCTTCTGCGCATGCTCCAGCAGCGGGTACCACAGCATGGCGGCAAACAGGAAGGCCGGGTTGACGCGCATGTCGTTCTGCAGACGGTGATCGGTGTTCTTCAGCACCTGCACCAGAATGCGCTCCATCGGCGTATCGTGGTTCGGCGTGAAGTTGCGGGCGATCAGCGGGAACAGCGGTTGGAACAGCTGATATTCGCACAGCTTCAGGTAGGTCTGGAAACCGTAACCCGCCTGCAGCAGCTTGAGGGATTCTTCGAACAGGCGCGCCGGCGGGATCTCATGCAGCAGCGAGGCCAGGCGCGGGATCGGCTCGGCGGTTTCTTCGCTGATGCGCATATCCAGCTTGGCGGCGAAGCGCACCGCGCGCAGCATGCGCACCGGATCTTCGCGGTAGCGGGTTTCCGGATCGCCAATCAGGCGAATCACGCCCTGTTTCAGGTCGTTCAGGCCGCCGACGTAATCGCGCAGGGTGAAATCCGCCACGCCGTAGTACAGGCTGTTGATGGTGAAATCACGGCGCTGGGCATCTTCCTCGATCGAGCCGAAGATGTTGTCGCGCAGCAGCATGCCGTTTTGCGCCTGCTGGGACGAGTTCTTGTCGGATTCCTGATTTTGTTCGTGGTGGCCGCGGAAAGTGGCCACTTCGATGATCTCCGGCCCGAACATCACGTGCGCCAAGCGGAAGCGGCGGCCGACCAGGCGGCAGTTGCGGAACAGCTTGCGCACTTGCTCCGGCGTAGCGTTAGTGGTGATGTCGAAGTCTTTCGGCTTTTTGCCGAGCAACAGATCGCGCACGCCGCCGCCGACCAGATAGGCTTCGTAGCCGGACTTGTTCAGGCGGTAAAGCACTTTCAGCGCATTTTCGCTGATGTCTTTGCGGGAGATCGAGTGCTGTTCGCGCGGGATCACGGTCATCGAGTCGTTGCTCTCGGCGATAGGAAAAGGCGGACGCTTGCGCGGCGTTGAGCGGCGGGCAGGGGCGTTGCTGCCGTTATCGGCGGCGCGCGGCTGCGGCGCAGGGCGGCTTGGCGCCGCGGCACGCTCTTCGCGGACTACGTTTTTATCGCCGGCCGCCGCGTCGTCGCGGGGCAGCTTGTCATCGCGGGTCAGTACCTTACGACAGAAGTTGGCTACTCGGGTAAAAATGGTACACCTCGATAGTGACTGATAAAAATGGAGCTAACAAAAAATAGCGGCTAATCATAGCTCACCATGGCTCCTTTGAGAATGCCGGCGTGTTTTCATCCAGAGGGATAGCCTCCTGACGCGGCACGTTTTCCAACCGCCAATGTGCGACCGCCCAGCTCAATAATAATGGCAGGTCAAGATCTTGCCAGCTTTCCGGCAGCGGTTGGCGCAGAAATTTCAGCGCGGCGATCAGCATCGGGCGCGGATCGCCGGCGGGCAACGCCGGCGCATGGTTTTGCTTCGACAGCTTGATGCCGTTGGCGCCCAGCGCCAGCGGCAGATGCACATAGGCGGGCACCGGCGCCTGCAGCTGGCGGTAGAGGGCGATTTGGCGCACCGTCGGTTCGATCAGATCGGCACCGCGCACAATCTCGGTCACGCCCTGAAAATGGTCGTCGATCACTACCGCCAGGTTGTAGGCGAACAGCCCGTCGCGGCGGCGAATGATAAAGTCTTCCCCCGCCAGCGCCGGATCGGCGTGCAATTCTCCCTGCAGGCGATCGTGGAACCCGTAAACGGGCGCGGTCTGGCGTAAGCGGATGGCGGCACCCTGTGGGCCGAGCTGCAAATCGCGGCAGTGGCCGTCGTACAACCCGCCGATCTGCTGGATGCGGCTGCGGGTGCAGGTGCAGTAATAGCTGAGCTCCTGGCGCTGCAACAGATCCAGCGCGGCGCGATAGGCGTCGTGACGTTGGGATTGATAGATGACCTGGCCGTCCCAGTGGAGACCATAATGTTCCAGCGCGGACAGGATGCGAGCGGCGGCGCCGGGGACTTCGCGCGGCGGGTCGATATCTTCGATGCGAACCAGCCACTGCCCGCGTTGGGCGCGAGCCTGAAGGTAGCTTCCCAGAGCGGCAATCAGCGAACCGAAATGCAGATCCCCGGAAGGCGATGGGGCAAAGCGCCCCACATAATGACTTTCTTGCATATCAGAGGGGGGAGGTTCCCTTTTCTCTGTGCGGCGCACGCAGGTGCGCACGCCGCAGCGGTAACAACGGTATTAGCCGGCCATCTGCTTTTCGCGGATCTCAGCCAGCGTCTTGCAGTCGATGCACAGATCGGCGGTCGGACGCGCTTCGAGGCGACGAATGCCGATCTCCACGCCGCAAGATTCGCAGTAGCCGAAATCATCGTCTTCCACTTTCTTCAGCGTTTTCTCGATCTTTTTGATCAGTTTGCGTTCACGGTCACGGTTACGCAGTTCAAGGCTGAACTCTTCTTCCTGGGTAGCACGGTCGGCCGGATCAGGGAAGTTGGCTGCCTCTTCTTGCATATGCGATACAGTACGGTCCACTTCGTCCCTGAGCTGGTTGCGCCACGCTTCAAGAATGCGCTTGAAATGCGACAACTGGGCGTCGTTCATGTACTCTTCGCCCGGCTTCTCTTGGTACGGCTCCACCCCAGCGATGGCGAGAATGCTCAAGGACGAGGTTTTACGGTTTTGCCCTTCTTGCATGTTGCTTCTCCTACATACACACGCACTATCGAATCCCCAATGCGGGGGAAAAACAGGCCGCTATAAATAACAGAAGGAAGGTAGGTTGGCAATTATTCCTGTCGCCCGCTTGACAATCGTGTGAAGGAGGGCGTATTTGGCGATCGTGCTGGCCGGTTGTCTATTTATAGGGACCCGACTGCGCTAATCGATAAAAAACGGCAGCTTATCGCAGAGATAAATACCGTCAGGTGATAACTTTGCCCCGTAACAAACCACTTCCACTCCCAACTGCCGGACCTGTGCCAACAGCGCCGCATAGCGCTCATCTATATGATGTGCCGGTGCGACCTGCTCAATACCGCTGTGTAACACGGCAAAGAACAACACCGCCCGTTGCCCGCTTTCAACCACGCTGAGCAACTCACGCAGGTGCTTTTGCCCTCTGAGCGTTACCGCATCAGGAAAGTAACCACGTTGTTGTTGCAGTAATGTGACTGACTTAACTTCAATATAGCAGTTAACCCGATTTTCTGCCTGTAATAACAAATCGATACGGCTGTTTTCACCGCCGTATTTCACTTCGCCGCTGATTTTACTGTAACCGGATAATTCATTGATTAAATTGTGTTCAATTGCCTCGCGCACCAGCGCGTTGGCGCGCAGGGTATTGACGCAGATCCAGTGCCCCTGTTGGGTATGGGTCAACTCCCAGCTGCGGGCGTATTTGCGCTTGGGGTTATCCGAGGTGGAGTACCAAACGGTATCGCCGGGCGTGGCGCAGCCGGTCATGGCGCCGGTATTGGCGCAGTGCAGCGTAAAGGTTTCCCCTTCCGGGGTGATCACGTCCGCCAGAAAGCGTTTGTAACGTTTGATCAGCGTGGCGGAACGCAGCGGTGGAGAGAAAATCATGCGGATGCCTGCTTGGCCAGCGGCCACTGTTCGAGGTGTTGATAGCGGGTGCGGCCGTTTTCGAACACCGACTCATATAAGGAAAAGGCGTCGGCGCTGAACGCCCAGCCCGGCGTCGCCGGCGGGATCGCCACCGGCTGGGTGGCGGCGCGCAACAGCGTGATGTGCGGATGGAACGGCAGCGCGCTTTGATGGCAGCCGTTGCGGGCGGCCTGCGAACGCAGCAGCTCGGCCAGCTGCAGCAGCCCGCGCGGCGCGCGGCGGGTGCCGAGCCAGACCACGCCGGGGCGCGGCCAATGGCCGAGGTCGTCGAGCCGCATGCTGAAGCCGGGTTGCACGATGCGGCCGGCCAGTTTGCGCAGCGCCAGCTCTTTCTGCGCGGTGACCTCGCCGAGAAACGCCAGCGTCAGGTGCAAATTAGCCGCCGCCACCGGTCGGCCGGCCTCCGGCGCAAACGCCTCGGCGCGCCAGCGGATCACCTGCTGTTGCAGGGCATCAGGCAAGGACAGGGCGAAAAACAGGCGGCGCGAATTGGACATGGGGGCTCGGTAAATAATGACAAATCCGTCGGGACAGACATGGATGCGGCTTGCAACGGTCTCGCGCGAAGCGGGACGCATGGACGAGGTCCGTACTATAGCTAACGCCGCCGCAGTTTGAAAGGCTACGGGGACAAAGCTAATGCTACACTGTACGCCGTTTAACGTTAACCACCACGGAGAGTTCAGTGTCTTCATTGCCCGTCAGCGCGGTGCTTGATGAGTTGCTGGCTGCGTTGCAGTCCGCTCCTCAGGTGCTGTTGCACGCCCCGACCGGCGCCGGTAAATCCACCTGGCTGCCGCTGCAGATCCTGGCTAAGGCCGGGTTGCCGGGGCGCATTATCATGCTGGAGCCGCGGCGGCTGGCGGCGAAAAATGTCGCCTATCGCCTGGCGCAGCAACTGGGGGAGGAGCCCGGCCAGACCGTGGGCTACCGCATGCGCGCCGAAAGCAAAAGCGGGCCGCAAACCCGGTTGGAAGTGGTGACGGAAGGCATTCTCACCCGCATGCTGCAGCAGGACGCCGAACTGCAGGGCGTGTCGCTGGTGATCCTCGATGAGTTCCACGAACGCAGCCTGCAGGCCGATCTGGCGCTGGCGCTGCTGCTCGACGTGCAGCAAGGGCTGCGCGACGATCTGAAACTGCTGATCATGTCGGCCACCCTGGACAACGCTCGCCTGTCGCAGCTGCTGCCGGAAGCGCCGGTGGTGGTGTCCGAGGGGCGCAGCTTCCCGGTTGAGCGACTGTATCAGCCGTTGGCCAGCCATCAGCGGCTGGAAGATGGCATAGCGGCGGCGGTGAAGCGGTTGCTGGCCGAACAGCCGGGATCTTTGCTGCTGTTCCTGCCGGGCGTGGCGGAGATCAATCGGGTGCTGGAGCGATTGACCGGCGAGGTGGCGAGCGATACCGATCTTTGCCCGCTGTATGGCGCGCTGCCTTTGGCGCAGCAGCAAAAGGCGATCCAACCGGCGGCGTCTGGCCGCCGCAAGGTGGTGCTGGCGACCAACATCGCCGAAACCAGCCTGACGATCGAGGGCATTCGGCTGGTGGTGGACAGCGGCCTGGAGCGCGTGGCGCGCTACGACGTGCGCAACGGTTTGACGCGGCTGGCGACGCAGCGCATCAGTCAGGCGTCGATGGTGCAGCGCGCCGGACGCGCCGGGCGCCTGGAGCCGGGCATTTGCTGGCATCTGTTCGCCAAAGAACAGGCGGAGCGCGCGGCGGAACACGCCGAACCGGACATTTTACAGAGCGATCTCACCGGCTTCTGGCTCGAATTGCTGCAGTGGGGATGCCATGATCCGGCGCAGCTGACCTGGCTGGATGTGCCTCCGGCGGCGGCATTGGCGGCGGCCAGGGCGTTGCTGCACCGGCTGGGGGCCACGGATGATGGTGGCAAACTTACCGCCCCGGGGCGCCAGATGGCCGCGCTGGGGTGCGAGCCGCGGCTGGCGGCGATGCTGGTCGCCGGCGCGGCGTTGAGTGCCGACGGCCTGGCGACGGCGGCGTTGCTGGCGGCATTGCTGGAAGAACCGCCGCGCGGCGGGCAGATGGATATCGGCTACTGGTTGAGCCGCCCGCAACCGAACTGGCGGCCGCGTGCCGCGCAGTTGGCCAAACGCCTGCCGCAACGTGCGGGGCAAATCGACGTCGATCTGGCGCCGCGCCTGTTGGCGCAGGCATTTACCGATCGTATCGCCCAGCGCCGAGGCCAGGACGGCCGCTACCTACTGGCCAACGGTCTGGGGGCGGCGATGAACCAGGACGAGGCGCTGTCGCGCGCGCCTTGGCTCATCGTCCCCAGCCTGTTGCAGGGCCACAACAGCCCCGATGCGCGTATCCTGTTGGCGTTGCCGGTGGACATCGAAGCGCTGGCGGCGCAGCTGCCGGCGATCGTCACGCAGCGCACGGCGGTGGAGTGGGATGACGAGAAGGGCACGCTGCGCGCCTGGAAGCGCCAGCAGATCGGCCGTCTGACGCTGCGCGCCCAGCCGCTGGCCAAACCGGCGGATGAGGAGCTGCAGCAGGCGCTGATCGATTGGGTGCGCGCACAGGGGCTGGCGGTGCTCAACTGGGAGGGTGCCGCCGAACAATTACGGGTGCGCCTGCAGTGCGCGCAAGCCTGGCTGCCGGAGGCGGAATGGCCGGCGATGGACGAAGAACCCTTGCTGGCGGCGTTGGAGCAGTGGCTGTTGCCGTCGCTGAACGGCGTGCGCGATTTGCGCGGCTTGAAGCAGGTCAATATCGCCGAGGCGCTGTCCCGGCTGCTGGACTGGCAGCAAAAGCAGCGGCTGGATAATGCGCTACCCACTCATTACACTGTGCCGACCGGCAGTCGCCTGCCGATCCGTTATGAGGCCGGCAAACCGCCGGCGCTGGCGGTGCGTTTGCAGGAGGTATTCGGCGAGCAGCGCAGCCCGATGTTGGCGGAGGGTCGCATCCCGGTGGTGCTTGAGTTACTCTCACCGGCGCACCGGCCGTTGCAAATCACCGGCGATCTGGCTGCCTTCTGGCAAGGTGCCTATCGCGAGGTGCAAAAAGAGATGAAGGGCCGCTACCCGAAACACGTTTGGCCGGACGATCCGGCCACGGCGGTACCGACGCGCCGAACGAAGAAATATCAGTAGGTCGCGATCATTTAAGGTTTGGAATTCAGATGTTTCTTCTGGTCAGCGCTGCGGCGTAGGCACAGATTAAGCGACTAATCATGGCCGGCAGTGTCGGCAAGCTCGGAGAACAACAGCCATGGCTGGGGATGACCGCGAGCCCATCGGGCGCAAAGGAAAACAACCAAAAAGCACCGCGTCGCGCAAGCCGCCGCGCCGTCGCCGAGACGACGATTATGACGATTACGAAGAAGACGAGTATGACGATGATGAGTATGAAGAGGAGGAGGAACGCATGCCGCGTAAGGTAAAAGCGACTCCGCCGCGTAAAAAACGCCGCTGGCTCGGCCTGTTTATCAAACTGATCCTGGTGATCGCCGTCCTGTTGGCGATCTATGGCGTCTACCTGGACTCGCAGATCCGCAGCCGCATCGACGGCAAAGTCTGGCAGCTGCCGGCGGCGGTATACGGCCGCATGGTCAACCTGGAACCGGGCATGCCGTACAGTAAGAAGGAGATGGTCAACCTGCTGGAAGGCATGCAGTATCGCCAGGTCAGCCGCATGACGCGCCCGGGCGAGTTTACCGTGCAGGCCAACAGCATCGAGATGCTGCGCCGCCCGTTCGACTTCCCGGATGGTAAAGAAGGGCAGATCCGCGCCCGTCTCGACTTCCAGAACAACCGCCTGGCGAAGATTGAAAACCTGGACAGCGGCCGCAGCTTCGGCTTCTTCCGCCTCGATCCGCGTCTTATCACCATGCTGCAGTCGCCGAACGGTGAGCAGCGTCTGTTCGTGCCGCGTTCCGGTTTCCCGGATCTGTTGGTGGATACGCTGATCGCCACGGAAGACCGCCACTTCTATGAGCATGACGGCATCAGCCCCTACTCCATCGGCCGTGCGGTGCTGGCCAACCTGACTGCCGGGCGTGCGGTGCAGGGCGGCAGTACGCTGACGCAGCAGTTGGTGAAGAACCTGTTCCTGAGCAACGAACGTTCGCTGTGGCGTAAGGCTAACGAAGCCTATATGGCGCTGCTGGTGGATTACCGTTACAGCAAGGACCGCATTCTGGAGCTGTATCTGAACGAGGTGTACCTCGGCCAGAGCGGCAGCGACCAGATCCGCGGTTTCCCGCTGGCCAGCCTGTACTACTTCGGCCGTCCGGTGGATGAGCTGAGCCTCGATCAGCAGGCGCTGCTGGTCGGCATGGTCAAGGGCGCGTCGCTGTACAACCCGTGGCGTAACCCGAAACTGGCGCTGGAGCGCCGCAACCTGGTGCTCAAGCTGCTGCAGAACCAGGGCGTGATCGACGGCGAGCTGTATGACATGCTGAGCGCGCGTCCGCTGGGCGTGCAGCCGAAAGGCGGCGTCATTACGCCACAGCCGGCGTTTATGCAGATGGTGCGTCAGGAACTGCAGACCAAGCTGGGCGATAAGGTCAATGACCTGTCCGGCGTGAAGATCTTCACCACGCTGGATCCGGTGTCGCAAGACGCGGCGGAAAAAGCGGTTGAAGACGGCATCCCGGCGCTGCGCGCCGCGCGTCACCTGCAGGATCTGGAAGCGGCGATGGTGATCGTCGATCGCTTCAGCGGTGAAGTGCGCGCCATGGTCGGCGGCGCCAACCCGCAGTTCGCTGGCTTCAACCGCGCCATGCAGGCGCGCCGCCTGGTCGGCTCGCTGGCCAAGCCGCCGACGTACCTGACCGCGCTGTCCGAACCGGATAAATACCGCCTCAACACCTGGCTGGCGGATGCGCCGCTGTCGCTGAAACAGCCGAACGGCGCCGTCTGGCAGCCGAACAACTATGACCGTAAATTCCGCGGTCAGGTGATGCTGGTGGATGCGTTGGCCAACTCGCTGAACGTGCCGACGGTGAACCTCGGCCTGTCGGTCGGGCTGGATCAGATCAGCGCTACGCTGCAACGCCTGGGTATCCCGAAAGCGGAGATCAACCCGGTGCCTTCGATGCTGCTGGGGGCGATCGGCCTGACGCCGATGGAAGTCGCGCAGGAGTACCAGACCATCGCCAGCGGCGGTAACCGTGCGCCGCTGTCGGCGGTGCGTTCGGTGATCGCCGAAGACGGCACGGTGCTGTACCAGAGCTTCCCGCAGGCGGAACGCATGGTGCCGGCGCAGGCCGCTTACCTGACGTTGTACGCGATGCAGCAGGGCGTGGCGCGCGGGACTTCCCGCTCGCTGTCGGTGAAGTTCCCGAACTACAACCTGGCGGCGAAAACCGGTACCACCAACGATCTGCGCGACAGCTGGTTCGCCGGCATCGACGGCAAGGAAGTGGCGATCGCCTGGGTGGGGCGCGACAACAACGGCCCGGCCAAGCTGACCGGCGCCAACGGCGCGTTGACCCTGTATCGCCGTTATCTGGAAAACCAGACGCCGCTGCCGCTGATGCTGCAGCCGCCGGAAGGCATTAACCAGATGAGCATCGACTCTGCCGGCAACTTTATCTGCGGCGGCGGCAGCTGGCGCACCATCCCGGTCTGGACCGACAATCCGCAGGGATTGTGCCAGGCCAGCCAGGCGGCGGTGCAGCAACAGCAGCAACCGGCGGCGGGTGAGCAAAAAGATGGCGATGGCGTCGCCGGCTGGATCAAGGATATGTTCGGCCAGTAATCGCTACCGGGGCGCCGGCCCGGTGAAAATTTTTTCTTTGTTATTAAGCCCGTAACCTTGGTTGCGGGCTTTTTTATTTTTCTGCTCGTTTTATTTCCCTGCTAATCGCATGGCTAAGCGCCTAATCCTTAACCTATTTGCCCTATGAATTCGGCTTGCAGTTTAATTTGGCTTCTGCATAAAATGCGACGCTTATAATAATTATTATCGTTTACATTCGTCATTTAATTATTCATCAGAGAAATCAACTATGCCGACCAAGCGTCTTTCATCATCCGTGGCCAAGCAGGGCCGCACCCCCGTCAGCGCGTTAGCGATCACCGTCGCTGCGGCGTTGGGCACGCTGGCGATGCCGGCTTTTTCCGCCGACGCCAAGCCGGCCGCCAAGGAAGACACGATTACCGTTGTGGGCGGTAGCAATACCGCCCAGCAGGAAAGCGCCTGGGGGCCGGTCGGCACCTATGTCGCCAAACGCAGCGCCACCGGTACCAAAACCGATACGCCGATCGAGAAGAACCCGCAGTCCGTTTCCGTGGTGACGCGTGAAGAGATGGATATGCGCCAACCGGATACGGTGAAAAATGCGCTGGCTTATACTCCAGGTGTGATGATTGGGAATCGCGGAGCCTCTACCGCCTATGATGCTGTGAACATTCGCGGCTTCAGCTCTGTAGGTACCAATATGTACCTGGATGGTCTGAAACTGCAGGACGACAACTATTCGATTTATCAGATCGACCCATACTTCCTGGAGCGAGCGGAAGTGCTGCGCGGCCCATCTTCGGTATTGTATGGCAAAAGCAATCCTGGTGGGGTGGTCGCTCTGGTCAGTAAGCGGCCGACAACAGAGACGCTGCGCGAAGTTCAATTCAAAATGGGGACAGATAATCTGTTCCAGACTGGTTTTGACTTCAGTGACGCCTTGGATGATGCGGGTGTTTATTCATATCGTCTGACAGGTGTGGCGCGCGATGAAGATCAGCAGCAGGTTGGCGAGAAAAGCAAACGTTATGCTATTGCTCCTTCTTTCAGCTGGCGACCGGATGATCGCACTTCTTTGACTTTCCTCAGCAGTTTCCAGGATGATCCTAGCGTTGGCTTCTATGGCTGGTTGCCGAAAGAAGGCACAGTGCAAAATGGCGTCAATGGTAAGTTACCAACCAGCTTCAACGATGGTGAACCGGGCTATAACAACATCTCCCGCAAGCAGCAAATGGTCGGGTATGCCTTTGAACATGCTTTCGATGATGTTTGGACCGTGCGCCAAAACCTGCGCTATTCGAAAATGGATGTGGACTACCGTTCTATCTATGGCCTAGGCATTGATCCTGATAATTCCGCTGAGCTGAAGCGTGGCGTGATGAACTCCAAAGAACATATGTCCAGCTTTGCAGTAGACACACAGGCGCAGGCTAAATTTGCTACCGGGCAAGTTGACCATATCTTGCTGATGGGCGTTGATTATATGCGTATGCGCAATGATGTCGTTTATCAATATGGCAGTGCATCCAATCTGAATGTCATCGCTCCAGAATATGGCAATCGGAGTTATACCATTACCGGTGGTGCCAGTCAGGTTAACCGTCAGGAGCAGACCGGCCTGTATGTGCAAGATCAGGCTGAATGGAACAACTGGGTTCTGACGATGGGGGGGCGTTATGATTGGAGCGACACCAACAGCACCAATCGCCTAAACCAGAATTCCGTCTCTAAGCAGCAGGATAACCAGTTTACCGGCCGTGCTGGCTTGAACTATGTTTTCGAAAACGGCATCGCGCCTTATGTCAGCTACAGCGAATCGTTTGAGCCAACCTCGGGTACTGATTTCTCAGGCAATACGTTTGCTGCCTCTAAAGGCAAGCAGTATGAGGCAGGGGTTAAATACGCACCTAAGGATCGTCCGATCACTGCCAGTTTGGCGCTTTACCAGTTGACTAAAACCAACAATAAAGTGGCCGATCCGAATCCCGAACATGCCTTCGCTAGTATATTGGGCGGTGAGATCCGTTCACGTGGTGTTGAGCTTGAAGCCAAAGCGGCGTTGACGGCCAATCTGAATATATTGGGTTCTTACACTTACACAAACACTGAATATACCAAAGACACTACGCTACAGGGCAACACGCCGGCGGCGATCCCTAAACATATGGCCTCCTTGTGGGCGGATTACACCTTCCATGAAACCGCGATCAGCGGGTTGACCTTGGGTTCAGGCGTGCGCTATGTCGGTTCCAGCTATGGTGACGAAGCCAACACGTTTAAAGTGAAGGATTATACGGTGTTTGATGCCGCGATAAAATATGACCTGGCGCGCTTCAATTTGCCTGGCTCTTCAATTGGTATCAATGTGAATAACCTGTTTGACAAAGAATATGTCTCCAGCTGCTTTGCAACCTATGGCTGCTACTGGGGCGCAGAACGTCAGGTGGTCGCCACCGCAACCTTCCGTTTCTAACCGGATAGCCGGGGCGGCGCCGCGTCGCCCCGGACAAAGCAGGATCTATGCAGGACAAACTTCTTAATCCCGGCGCGACCTTCGCGCTGGATAACGCCAGCTTCGCCGTCCCCGGCCGGGTGCTGTTGCAACCGCTGTCGCTCAGTTTTCCCCAGGGCAAAGTCTGCGGCCTGATCGGCCATAACGGTTCCGGTAAATCCACTCTGTTGAAACTGCTCGGGCGGCATCAAGCCCCCAGCGGTGGCCAGGTACTGCTCAATCGGCAGCCGTTGGCGCAGTGGGACAGCAAATCCTTCGCCCGCCAGGTGGCCTACCTGCCGCAGCAGCTGCCGGCGGCGGAAGGCATGACGGTGCGCGAGCTGGTGGCCGTCGGCCGCTATCCGTGGCACGGCGCGCTGGGGCGTTTTGGCGCCAACGATCGCCAATTGGTCGAAGAGGCCATTTCACTGGTGGGGCTCAAGCCGTTCGCCAACCGCCTGGTGGACAGCCTGTCCGGCGGCGAGCGCCAACGCGCCTGGCTGGCGATGATGGTGGCGCAGGACAGCCGCTGCCTGCTGCTTGACGAACCGACGTCGGCGCTGGACATCGCGCACCAGGTCGAGGTGCTGGCGCTCATTCAGCGCTTGAGCCGCGAACGCGATCTCACGGTGATCGCCGTGCTGCACGACATCAACATGGCGGCGCGCTACTGCGATCATCTGGTGGCGCTGCGCGGCGGTGAAATGATCGCTCAGGGCGGCCCGCTGGAACTGATGCAGGGGCCGGTGCTGGAGCAAATTTACGGTATTCCTATGGGCACGTTGCCGCACCCGAGCGGCGGCGCGCCGGTGAGTTTTGTCTACTGATGTCTTCTGCATTCACTTCTTCTCACGACCCGCTGCGCCGCCGTTTGTTGATGGCGCTGGCGCTGTCACCGCTGTTGGGCTCGTTGCCCGGCCGGGCGGCGGATGCGCCGCCGGATATCGCGCGCGTTGCGGCGCTGGAATGGCTGCCGATCGAACTGCTGTTGGCATTGGGCGTGACGCCGCTGGCGGTGGCCGATGTGCATAACTACAACCTGTGGGTGGCGGAGCCGAAGCTGCCGGCGACGGTGGTCGACGTCGGTCAGCGCACCGAACCTAACCTCGAACTGCTGCAGCAGCTCCAGCCTTCGCTGGTGTTGCTGTCGCAAGGCTATGGCCCGACGCCGCGAAAAATCCAACCCATCGCGCCAACCATGAGCTTCGGCTTCAACGACGGCAGCGGCAAACCGCTGACCGTCGCCCGCCAGTCGCTGCTGGCGCTGGGCCAGCGGTTGGGCATAGAAAGCCGGGCGGTAAACCACCTGGCGCAGTTCGACGGCTTTATGCAGGACGCGCGTCAGCGCCTGCAAAGCTATACCCGGCAACCGCTGCTGTTGTTTTCGCTGATCGACACGCGCCATGCGTTGATCATCGGCCAGAAAAGCCTGTTCCAGGAAGCGATGGACCAACTGGGCATCCGCAATGCCTGGCAGGAGCAAACCGACTTTTGGGGCACGGCGGTGGTGGGGATTGAACGGTTGGCTACGGTGCGTAATGCCCGGGTCATCTATCTCGATCACGGCAATCAGGCGATGATGGACAAGGTCAGCGCGACGCCGCTGTGGCAGTCGTTGCCCTTTGTGCGGCAAAACCAGCTGCGGCAGGTGCCGGCGGTGTGGTTCTACGGCGCCACGCTGTCGACGATGCGGTTTTGCCGCCTGTTGGCGCAGGCCCAGGAGAGTGCGGCATGAATGCAGGCATCCGGAGATTACCGCTGACGCTGATCCTGCTGTTGCTGGCGGCGGCAGGCGGCCTGACGATATACAACCTGGCGCAGCAGCTGCCGCCGGCGCAATGGATGCGGGCGCTCAGCGCGCCGGACATCGACGACGTGCGGCAAATGCTGTTCCATTACAGCCTGCTGCCGCGGTTGACGGTGTCGCTGTTGGCCGGCGCCGGCCTGGGGTTGGTCGGCGTCCTGTTCCAGCAGGTGTTGCGCAATCCGTTGGCGGAGCCGTCGACGCTCGGCGTTGCCGCCGGCGCGCAGCTCGGCCTGACCATTGCCACGCTGTGGGTGCTGCCGGGGGGCGAATTCACTCGCCAGCTGGCCGCTATGGTGGGCGCGATTGTGGTGGGCGGGCTGGTGTTCGGCGTCGCCTGGGGCAAGCGGATGTCGCCGGTCACGCTGATTCTGGCCGGGTTGGTGCTGGGGCTGTACTGCGGCGCGGTTAACAGCCTGTTGGCGCTGTTTCATTACGATCAGCTGCAGGGCATGTTCCTGTGGGGCACTGGCGCGTTGAACCAACAGGACTGGAGTGCCGTGCAGTTCATTCTGCCGCGTTTGCTGGTGGCCGGCGCGCTGGCGGCGCTGTTGCTGCGCCCGCTGACGCTGCTGGGGCTGGACGACGGCGTGGCGCGCAACCTGGGGCTGGGGCTGTCGATGGCGCGCTTCTGCACCCTGGGGCTGGCCATTATCTTCAGCGCCATGTTGGTGAGTGCGGTGGGCGTTATCGGCTTTATCGGCCTGTTTGCACCGCTGATGGCGAAGATGTTGGGCGCGCGCCGCCTGGCGCACCGCATGATGCTGGCGCCGTTGCTGGGGGCGCTGTTGCTGTGGTTGACCGATCAGGTGATGCTCGGGGTGACGCAGGTGTGGCGTGAGATCCCGACCGGCGCGGCCACCGCGCTGTTCGGTGCTCCGCTGCTGCTGTGGCTGCTGCCGCGTTTGCGCAGCGCCGCCACGCCGCCGCCGATGAACCTCGGCGACAAGGTGCCTGCCGAACGCGGGAATCTGCCTGCCTGGATCCTGGTGGGTGGCCTCGTACTGCTGATCGGCCTGACGCTGGCGCTGATGTTGGGCAAAAATGCCGGCGGCTGGCACTGGAGCCTGGGCGCGGAACTGGACTCCTTGCTGCCGTGGCGCTGGCCGCGGGTGCTGTCGGCGCTGGCGGCGGGCATGATGCTGGCGGTCGCCGGCACGCTGATCCAGAAATTGACCGGCAACCCGATGGCCAGTCCGGAAGTGTTGGGCATCAGTTCCGGCGCCGCTTTTGGTGTCGTGATGATGCTGTTTATGGTGCCGGGCGACGCCTTCGTTTGGCTGCTGCCCGCCGGCAGCCTGGGGGCGGCCGCGACGCTGCTTATCATCATGATCGCCGCAGGCCGCGGCGGTTTCTCGACGGAACGTATGCTGCTCGCCGGTATCGCGCTCAGCACCGCCTTTACCACTGTCATCTTCCTGCTGTTGGCCAGCGGCGATCCGCGTATGGGGGGCTTGCTGACCTGGCTCTCCGGCTCGACCTATTCGGTGGAGCCGGCGCAGGCGCTGCGTACCGCGCTGGTGGCCGCTGGCCTGATGGTATTGGCGCCGCTGTGCCGCCGTTGGTTGACCATCCTGCCGCTCGGCGGCGCCACCGCCCGTTCGGTGGGCATTGCGCTGACGCCGGCGCGGTTGACCATTCTTTTATTGGCCGCCGTGCTGACCGCCATGGCGACCCTGACCGTAGGGCCGTTGAGCTTTGTCGGGCTGATGGCACCGCATATGGCGCGCATGCTGGGCTTCCGCCGTGCGCTGCCGCAGATGGTGATCGCCGCGCTGCTGGGCGGCTTGCTGATGGTGTTTGCCGACTGGTGCGGGCGGATGCTGCTGTTCCCGTACCAGATCCCCGCCGGGTTGTTGGCGACCTTTATCGGTGCGCCGTACTTCGTTTATCTGTTGCGTAAGCAGACGTCGTAATCGGCGTCTCGCCGTGCTTTTTCTGCCCTCAAAGGCTCAGCGTCGCTGAGCCTTTTTTTATTTTTCAGGGTGTTGCAAGGCACTGCGAGCGGTTGCGCAAAAACGCTATTGCGTGCGAAAAGGAACACGTGGCGTGGTGGTGAGATGAATATACTGCGGGCGGGTGCTCTGGATCTTTGTCTCTGGAGCCCGTGCGAAAGAGATAAAGAGAAAAGCCCCGAGTCGATATCCATCAACCCGAGGCCTACTCTAACGCGTGACAACGTTAAGTTAGCCTCTTACCCGCCGCGAGGCAAGGAGAAGAAGGCATGATGCCGAACAAACGGAGCCTGTTAAAATTGGTGGTTATTTGTGCCACGGTAATATCACTGGCATGGATAACTCGCAGCACGCTGTGTGAGCTGCGGATCCGATCGGGCACTACGGAGGTTGCGGCCATTTTGGCTTACGAATCCGAACGGTAAGGCAACCCGGCAGCGGGGGCTTGGCCTCCGCTTGCCGGCAAGTCGCTGCGTTGATCCGGGAGCACCCATCCGCTTAAAAAAAACGGCGAGCCCAGGCTCGCCGTTTTCATGTTGATGTCGGGGCTTATTTCAGGCCGGCGGCATCGCGCAGCAGCGCGGCTTTGTCGGTCGCTTCCCACGGGAAGTGCTCGCGGCCGAAGTGGCCGTAGGCAGCGGTTTCGCGGTAGATCGGCTGCAGCAGATCCATCATCTGGATCAGGCCGTATGGGCGCAAATCGAAGAATTCGCGCACCAGCAGCGTCAGCTGTTCGGTTGGCACTTTCTCGGTACCGAAGGTTTCCACCATGATGGAGGTCGGTTCCGCTACGCCGATAGCGTAAGACACCTGGATCTCGCAGCGATCGGCCAGGCCGGCGGCGACGATGTTTTTCGCCACGTAGCGCGCCGCGTAAGCCGCGGAACGGTCAACCTTGGACGGATCCTTACCGGAGAAGGCGCCGCCGCCGTGGCGCGCCATGCCGCCGTAGGTGTCGACGATGATCTTACGGCCGGTCAGGCCGCAGTCGCCCATCGGGCCGCCGATAACGAAACGGCCGGTCGGGTTGATGTGGTATTTGGTGCCCGCCGTCAGCCATTCCGCCGGCAGGACCGGTTTGATGATCTCTTCCATCACCGCTTCTTGCAGATCTTTCAGCGAGATATCTTCAGAATGCTGGGTGGACAGCACCACGGCGTCGATACCGACGATTTTGCCGTCGTCGTATTGGAAGGTCACCTGGCTCTTCGCGTCCGGACGCAGCCACGGCAGGGTGCCGTTTTTGCGCACTTCGGACTGGCGCTGCACCAGACGGTGCGCGTAGGTCACCGGAGCCGGCATCAGCACGTCGGTTTCGTTGGTGGCGTAGCCAAACATCAAGCCCTGATCGCCGGCGCCCTGCTCGAGAGGATCGGTACGGTCAACGCCCTGATTGATATCCGGGGATTGTTTGCCGATGGCGCTCAATACTGCGCAGGAGTTGGCGTCAAAGCCCATGTCCGAATGAACGTAGCCGATTTCGCGTACGGTTTTGCGGGTGATCTCTTCGATATCGACCCAGGCGCTGGTGGTGATTTCACCGCCGACCAGCACCATGCCGGTTTTCACGTAGGTTTCGCAGGCGACGCGCGCTTTCGGATCCTGTTCCAGGATGGCGTCGAGGACGGCATCGGAGATCTGATCGGCGATTTTATCGGGATGTCCTTCGGAGACGGATTCGGACGTGAAGAGGTGTTTAGCCATTGTGTTCTTTACCTTGCATAAGACGGGTTAGAAATTACTGCACAGCGCTGGAGATCCGGCATCAAAGCGAAGGGTCTTCCGCTGATGGCGCGAGATGCATCCTGCAACGCCCCTCAGGCAAAGCCGTTAAGCAGTTTATCAGTTAACCAGTATAGATGGATTAACATCTGGACGTCTATTTTAGGTCAGGGTTTAGCCAGATTGCCAGTAATTTTTTGCGCTTTCGCTCTTTTGCGCAAACGGGTTGGCGCCATTTTCATCGCTTGAAACAGTTTTCGGCGAATTTTCATTTTGCTTTTTCACCTGCTTACCGGTATAAACTGCGCGCGCGGTTCATTTGCTGCACAGTACGGCGATTGGCGGTGGGGAAGGTGCGATAAACTTCCGCTTTGCATTCGCCGGCGTTGCGCTATTATCCGTCGCAGGCGTTCGCCGTGAGCGCCGCCGCTTCATCGAACGGTCACGTTCTTACACTATTTTAGAGGCTGGGTCGTTCACTCCGAACGGCGCGCGTGGAGGTGGTTGGATTAATGATCCGTTGTCTACCGGTTGTTGGCTCCCAACAGCAGTGCCGTTCTGGCGCACATTCTTCTGCTATTTCCCGTCTTGTCTCTCTGTCACTTACCAGGTGCGATAAACACTTGGCCGCTACTCAGGATTCTCGGGCCGGCTAACGGTCGTCTGAAGAACTGAACAAGGGTAGCCTGCAGCCTTCCTGTGGGATGTTTCTTGGCCCGATTCACGAGGTTTGAACAGGGTGTCTTACAATTATATGAGTGATAAACCGATCGCTGACCGCGAACGGCAGTTCTCTTCGCTGCCGTCAGCGCGGCTTGTTGGGTTGTTCTCGCGGGTTGTAGCTGCGATAGTGGCTGACGGTTTCGTCAGTGCGGAATGTGAGGCGAACCATGTCTGATGATCTGTTGATTCACCGCCCGCCGGTTGCGGGCGAGTCTTTATCTTTGCGCTCCATGCAGGAGGTTGCCATGAATGATCGTAATGCCAGCAAGATGCTGCGCACTTATAACGTCGCCTACTGGGGCAACAATTACTATGACGTCAACGAGCTGGGCCATATCAGCGTGTGCCCGGACCCGGATGTCCCGCAGGCGCGCGTCGATCTGGCAGAACTGGTGAAAACGCGCCAGCAAGACGGGCAGCGTTTGCCTGCGCTGTTCTGCTTCCCGCAGATCCTCCAGCATCGCTTGCGTTCGATCAACGCCGCGTTCAAACGCGCGCGTGAGTCCTTCGGTTACCAGGGCGGCTATTTCCTGGTGTATCCGATCAAGGTAAACCAACATCGCCGCGTGATTGAGTCGCTGGTGAACTCCGGGGAACCGCTGGGGCTGGAAGCCGGCTCCAAGGCCGAGCTGATGGCGGTGCTGGCGCATGCCGGCATGACCCGCTCGGTGATCGTCTGTAACGGCTATAAAGATCGTGAATACATTCGCCTGGCGCTGATCGGGGAAAAACTGGGGCACAAGGTGTACCTGGTGATCGAGAAGATGTCCGAGATCAACCTGGTGCTGGAAGAAGCCGAACGGTTGAACGTCATACCACGCCTGGGCGTGCGTGCGCGTCTGGCTTCGCAGGGCTCCGGCAAATGGCAGTCGAGCGGCGGCGAAAAATCCAAGTTCGGCCTGGCGGCGGTGCAGGTGCTGAAGCTGGTAGAGACCCTGCGCGAAGCGGGCCGTCTCGACAGCCTGCAACTGCTGCACTTCCACCTGGGCTCGCAGCTGGCCAACATTCGCGACATCGCCACCGGCGTGCGCGAATCGGCGCGCTTCTACGTTGAACTGCACAAGCTGGGCGTCAACATTCAGTGCTTCGACGTGGGCGGCGGTTTGGGCGTCGACTACGAAGGCACCCGCTCGCAGTCCGACTGCTCGGTGAACTACGGCCTGAACGAATACGCCAACAACGTGATTTGGGGCATCGGCGACGCCTGTAACGAACACGGCCTGCCGCACCCGACGGTGATCACCGAGTCCGGCCGCGCCGTGACCGCGCACCACACGGTGCTGGTCTCCAACGTGATCGGCGTCGAGCGCAACGAGTTCAGCGAGCCGCTGCCGCCGGAAGCCGACGCGCCGCGCGCGCTGGAAAGCATGTGGGAAACCTGGCTGGAAATGAACGAGCCGGAGAACCGCCGCTCGCTGCGCGAATGGCTGCACGACAGCCAGATGGATCTGCACGACGTGCATACCCAATACGCGCACGGCATGTTGGATCTGACCAAGCGCGCCTGGGCCGAGCAGCTGTATCTGAACATCTGCAACAAGATCCAGCAGCAGCTCGATCCGAGCAACCGCGCGCACCGTCCGATCATTGACGAACTGCAAGAACGCATGGCGGACAAGTTCTACGTCAACTTCTCGCTGTTCCAGTCGATGCCGGATGCCTGGGGTATCGATCAGCTGTTCCCGGTGCTGCCGCTGGAAGGGCTGGATAAGCCGCCGGAAGGCCGCGCGGTGCTGCTCGACATCACCTGCGACTCCGACGGCACCATCGACCACTATGTCGACGGCGACGGCGTGGCGACCACCATGCCGATGCCGCCGTACGATCCGGAGAACCCGCCGGCGCTGGGCTTCTTCATGGTCGGCGCGTACCAGGAGATCCTCGGCAACATGCACAACCTGTTCGGCGACACCGCCTCGGTTGACGTGTACGTGTTCCCGGACGGCAGCGTCGAGACCGAGCTGTCCGACGAGGGCGATACCGTGGCGGACATGCTGGAGTACGTGCAGCTCGATCCGAGTGCGCTGCTGGCCAAATTCCGCGATCAGGTCAAAGAAACCGATCTGGACAGCGAGCTGCAGGCGCAGTTCCTGGAAGAGTTTGAGGCCGGCCTGTACGGCTACACGTATCTGGAAGACGAGTAACCGCCCTCTTCAGGGGGGCGATATCGGCCCCCTTGAAGCATGGATAAAATGCGGCCATAATCTGCCGTATCGGTAGCACCGAAACAAACATCGAATAAATCCCTTTCTCGTCGGGCTAACGACGCGGGAGGGATTTTTTTTTGTAACGGCCCGGCGCCTGCGCCCGGCAACTTGTTGAACTACGAGGGTTTACTATGAGCACCTTAGGCCATCAGTCCGATAATTCATTAGTGTCCAACGCCTTTGGTTTCCTGCGCTTTCCGCTGAACTTCATGCCTTACGACAGCGATGCAGAGTGGGTCATCACCGGCATTCCGTTTGACATGGCGACCTCCGGTCGCGCCGGTGGCCGTCACGGCCCGGCGGCTATTCGTCAGGTATCTACCAACCTGGCCTGGGAAGGCAACCGTTGGCCGTGGAGCTTCGATCTGCGCGATCGGCTGAACGTGGTTGACTGCGGCGACATCGTGTTCAATTTCGGCGATGCGCAGGACATGAGCGACAAGCTGCAGGCGCACGCGGAGAAACTGCTGAAGGCCGGTAAGCGTATGCTCTCGTTCGGCGGCGACCACTTCGTGACCCTGCCGCTGCTGCGCGCGCACGCCAAGCATTTCGGCAAGCTGGCGCTGGTACACTTCGACGCCCATACCGATACCTACGCCAACGGCAGCAAGTTCGACCACGGCACCATGTTCTACCATGCCCCGAACGAAGGCCTGATCGATCCGCACCACTCGGTGCAGATCGGTATTCGCACCGAGTTCGATCATGACAACGGCTTTACCGTGCTGGATGCCGCGCAGGTGAACGATCGCAGCGTGGACGACCTGCTGACCCAGATCAAAGGCATCGTCGGCGATATGCCGGTGTACCTGACCTTCGACATCGACTGCTTGGATCCGGCGTTCGCACCGGGCACCGGCACGCCGGTGATCGGCGGTCTGACTTCCGATCGTGCGCTGAAACTGGTGCGCGGCATGCAGTCGCTGAACATCGTCGGCATGGACGTGGTAGAAGTGGCGCCGGCCTATGACCAGTCCGAGATCACCGCGCTGGCCGCGGCGACCCTGGGCTTGGAGATGCTGTACCTGCAGGCGGCGAAGAAACACGCCTGACGCCAGGCCACGCCTCGCTGAAAAAGCGGCTCCCATCGTATGGGGCCGCTTTTTTTATTTCATTTGTCGCCATCCGCGCTGCGATTTTCAGCCTGTTGCAACGCCTTTGCGCAATCCTGCGCAGAAATGAAACTGAGTCAGAGAATAAGGACACGGGACAACGGAGAGGATGAATATACTGCGCGCGGGTGCTCTGGATCTTTGTATCTGGAGCCTGCGTGAAAGGTACAAAGAGAAAAGCCCCGAGTTGATATCCATCAACCCGAGGCCTACTCTAACGCGTGACAACGTTAAGTTAGCCTCTTACCCGCCGCGAGGCAAGGAGAAGAAGGCATGATGCCGAACAAACGGAGCCTGTTAAAATTGGTGGTTATTTGTGCCACGGTAATATCACTGGCATGGATAACCCGCAGCACGCTGTGTGAGCTGCGGATCCGATCGGGCAACACGGAGGTTGCGGCCATTTTGGCTTACGAATCCGAACGGTAAGGCAACCCGGCGACGGGGGATGTCCCCCGTCTGCTGCTTGTTGGCGTCCAGATCCATGAGCACCCTCTCAACGCTGTCGGTTTTCCGACGCACAGGACAGGGAAACGGGTTTATGCCCGCTTCACCTGCCGCGCCAGCAACATGCGGCCAAACAGTGCGCCGCCTGCCAGCAATGTCAGCAACTGCGAGGCGATCAGCACCGCAAAGCCTGAAGACACCTTACCCTGGCTGGCCATCACCATGCCCATCGCCATCGGCACAAACGCCGAAAACAGATTGCCGATGCCGTTGATCAGCCCATAGGCGCTGCCGACCGCCTCCGGCCGCGCATAATGTTGCAGCAGGGTAGGGATCGCCGCGCCCTGCGCGCCCCAACAGGCATTGGCCGCCAGCAGGAAGAAGGCGATCCAGCCAAGCTGATGGCTGTCCATCACGCCATAGATACACAGCGCGGTCGCTGCGCCGCCGCAGACGAAGATCAGCGGCGCTTGATAAGGGCGGATACGATCGAGCAACACGCCGCCGAGGTATTTGGAGGCGATGCTGACGATGAAAGGCAGCGCGGCCATCCAGCCCATCTGCTTGATGGAGAACCCCTTTTCATCGGTCAGATACGCCGGCAACCAGGAGCTGGAGCCCCACAGATAGCTGAGCGTAGCGATCTCGATCAGCAGGATCCAGCCAAGCATCGGCGTGCGCCAGGCCAGCGTAAAGGTGTACCAGACGCGGCTCAGCACCGGTTGCGGAGCAGCAGGGCGCGAGGATGAAGACAGGGCGAGGGGATGAACGAACAGCCGTACTAGCGCGAGCCCCAGCAGCAGGTTGAGCAGCGCCAGCAGATGAAACGACATCGCCCAGCCGAAATGCGCCATCAGAAAACTCACCAGCGGAAAGCCGAGCACCAGCCCCAATGAAACGCCCAGCGCGCTGACCGCGTTGGGCTTGCCGCGCTCGTCGGTGGCGAAATGATCGCTGATGTACATGGTCTTCAGCGAGAACAGCGGCCCCTCGCTGACGCCAAGCAGCGCGCGCACCACGCACAGCAGCATCAGCGATCCCGCCAGCGGCGAGGCGGCGGTGAGCAGCGCCCACAGCACCACGCTCAGCGTCAGCGCGCGGCGGTAACCCATCAGCGTTTCCAGAAACGGCGTCAGCAACATGGCGGACAGGCCGTAGCCGAGCAAAAACACCGTCATCAGCGTGCCCTGGTGGGCGCGGTCGCCGCCGAGTTGGAAGTGTTGCAGGAAGTCGGGATTGACCAACATCACGGCGATATTGACCCGATCCGCATAGGCGATAACGATCAGAAACAGCAGGGCGATCACCCCAAACCAGCGTTGACGTTGTTGCACGTTGCGTTCCTCAATGCGAGCGGTTGACGAATTCAGGCAGCAGCAAACTCACCCGCGGATGCCATTGCGCACAAACGCGGGGGATGAGGCTGATTGATGTAAATTTATTGTTATCAAATAGGGTGTGAAAGACAGTGAGAAAACACTTTTACGCGCAATGCGTCGTCGGAATCAACGCATTTTTTGCCATAAATTAGCGGGAGAGCGCACAACTGACATAGGTTTTTCATATCGGTGCATGATTTCGTGATCCTTCCCGCATTTGTCATTTTTAAACAACCTTTCATTAACATTTGCCGTTCCGCTCGCTTGACGAAAGTTTCGCCAGACCTATAGTGGCTGTATTAAATAAGAAACTGAGTTTCATATATGAAACAATCAGATAGAGGACAAAAGCAATGAGCTGGAAGAATGTGTGCGAAGTGTCTCAGGTGAAAGAAGATTTTCCTTTCTCCGGCAAAGTGGAAGGAAAAGAGATCGGGGTGTACCTGCTCGACGGTAACTACTACGCGCTGGAAGACGTTTGCCCGCATGCTTATGCCTTGCTCAGCCAGGGGTTTGTAGACGACGGCAAGGTTGAGTGCCCGCTGCACGAAGCGCTGTTTGACGTGCGAACCGGCCAGTGCCTGCGCGAGCCGGGCGGTCGCGATCTGCAAACCTATCCCACCCGGGTGGTCGACAACCAAATCCAGATCACCTTTATCGCGGAGGAGTAATCATGCAGCACATCACCGATTTCAATCCCTGGCTGCCGGACACCCAACAGGTGACGCCGGCCCGCGAAGGCGGCAACGGTCAAATTCATCAGCCGGGCCAGTTCCGCAATGTCATCTGGCAAAACCGCGCCCGGGTGCCGGACGGTTTCGAAACCGCCCTGGTGGCGGCGCTGGAAACGATCTTCGATCAGGGCGCGGAAGAGCTGGAGCAGATCGTCAGCGCGCTGAATCAGCGCCGCCTGTTCGATCGCAGCGGCCAACCGTGGAATGAGGCGACGTTCCGCGAATTCCTTCACGTTAACGGTTTCTGAGCCACCTCCGGGAGAAGACAATGACAGCAAACACAACATCCTCCGAACAGAGCTTGCAGGACTATCTTGACCAGGGGTTGCGCGGCATGTGGTATCCGGTGCTGGCCAGCTGGGAAGTGGGCAACAACCCGGTCGGCATCACCCGCCTGGAGCAGCAAATCGTGGTATGGCGCGACGGCGAAGGCCAGATCCACGCGCTGGAAGACCGCTGCCCGCACCGCGGCGCGCGGCTTTCCATGGGGTGGAACCTCGGCGATCGCATCGCCTGCTGGTATCACGGGGTGGAGGTCGGCGGCGACGGGACGGTGAAAGACGTGCCGGCAGTGGATCGCTGCCCGCTGGTGGGGCAAAAATGCCTGCGGTCTTACCCGGCCAAAGAAGCCTACGGCGCAGTGTTCCTCTATTTCGGCGTGACGGCGGATGAAGCGCCGGCGGCGCTGACTTTCCCGCAAGAACTGGCGGACGAAGCCTCGTACAGCAACTTCCTGTGCACCGCCAGCTGGAACTGCAACTACCAATACGCCCTGGAAAACGTGATGGATCCGATGCACGGCACCTACCTGCACTCTTCCTCTCACTCGATGGCGGAAGGGGATCGCAAGGCGGATATGGGGCTGGAACCGACCGACAGCGGGTTTATCTTCAAGAAGAACGGCCAGATCGGCGTCAACTTCGACTGGGTGGAGTTCGGCAGCAGCGGCGCCTATTGGATGCGCCTGTCGATCCCATACAAGAAGCGCTTCGGGCCAGGTGGCCACTTCTGGATCATCGGCATGGTGGTGCCGGAAGACAAGGATCACTGCCGGGTCTTCTTCTGGCGCATCCGTAAGGTCAAAGACTGGCAGCGTGACATGTGGCGCTTCATGTACCGCAACCGCCTGGAATCATTGCATTGGGACGTGCTCGAGCAGGATCGCATCGTGCTTGAGAACATGGCGCCTAACGCCCGCGGCCGCGAATACCTGTACCAGCACGACGTCGGTCTTTCTCGCCTGCGCCGCCTGATGCAGAAAGAGGCGCAGAAACAGCTGGCGACGCTGCGCGAGCGGGAGGCGGCGCAGTGAACGGCCTGCTGAACGGTAAACGCATCGTGGTCACCGGGGCGGCGCGCGGCCTGGGCTACAGCTTCGCTGCCGCCATCGCCGCCGCCGGCGCGCAGGTGGTGATGTGCGACATTCTGGCGGATGAGCTGGCGGCGAGCGGTGCCGCGCTGCGCGAGCAGGGCGCTCAGGTGGAAACGCAGACGATCGATCTGGCGTCACCGGATTCGATCCGCTCGGCGTTCGAGAAGATCGCCGCTGGCGGCGGGATCGACGGCCTGGTAAACAACGCGGCGCTGGCGACCGGCGTCGGCGGCAAAACCATGATGGAATACGATATCGATCTGTGGGATCGGGTGATGCAGGTCAACGTGCGCGGCACCTGGCTGGTGAGTCAGGCGGCGGTGCCGCTGCTGGCGCGCAATCCGCACGCCAAGATCGTCAACGTGGCGTCGGACACTGCGCTGTGGGGCGCGCCGCGCCTGATGGCCTATGTCGCCAGCAAAGGCGCGTTGATCGCGATGACCCGATCGATGGCGCGCGAACTGGGCCCGCAGGGGATCTGCGTCAACGCCATCGCACCGGGCCTGACGCGGGTGGAAGCCACCGAGTATGTGCCCGCCGAGCGCCATCAGCTGTATGAGCAGGGGCGCGCGCTGGCCGGGGCGCAGCATCCGGACGATGTGAACGGTACGGTGCTTTATCTGCTGTCGTCGCTGGCGGATTTCGTCACCGGCCAACTGCTGCCGGTCAACGGCGGCTTCGTATTCAACTGAGGCCCGCAGGGCAGGCGCACAGCGCAGGAGCGAGAGATGGCGGACGAGCAAGCATGTAAGTATCTGATCCCGGGACTGGATCGCGGGTTGCAGTTGCTGCTGGCGTTTGGCGAGCAGCATAAGGAAATGACTTTCGCCGAGTTGCATCGCCTGGTCGATATGCCGAAGGCTACCGCTTACCGGGTGGTGCAGACGCTCGAGCACCTGGGCTTTTTGGAGCGCAATCCGCGCACCAACACCTTTGCGCTCGGCATCAAGGTGCTGCGCCTCGGCTTCGAATACATCGCGTCGCTGGACGTGGCGCAGGCTGGCCAGCCGGTGATTGAGCAGCTGCGCGATCGCAGCCAGTGCAGCAGCCATCTGGCGATCCGAGACGGGCGCGACGTTATTTACATCGCCCGCGTCAGCGCCGCCGGTTCGCAGATCAATCAGGTCAGCGTCGGCACCCGTTTGCCGGTGCACCAAACCTCTCTGGGTCGCATGCTGTTGACCAGCGCCACCCGCAGCGAGTTCGAACAACTTTATCCGGACGCGCAGCTGCCGGGCAATGCGCCGGGCACCCCGGCGGATCGCGAAACGCTGTGGCAGATGGTGCAACAAGACAAAGCGCGCGGCTATGTGATCGGCGAATCGTTCTTCCGCCACGGCATCTCCTCGATCGTCTACCCGATCTTCAACCGCGAGCAGCGGGTCGAGGCAGTGGTCAGCATCATGGTGCCGTCCGATGAGATCCCGAAAGCGGATCGCGAGCGGCTGCGCATGGAAGTGCGCGACGCGGCGGAGAAAATTTCCGGCTTCCTCGGCGCGCCGCCGCAGGCCAACGTCGGCTAACCGACAGGACCGACTCTTTTACTCAGGCAGGGATAAGGCCCGTAGCAAACAGGGGCCGGGGTTCACTCATGCCTGAAAACCGTATGCAGCGAGAACGTGAGGCTGAACAATGAGCGTAATCGGAATCGAAAAATTGGAATTTGGCGTCGAAGATCTGCCAACCTGCGAAAAATTCATGCAAGACTTCGGCCTGCAGCCCGCCACGCAACATTGGGGCGAACCGCAGCGCGAATTCACTACCCTGAGCGGGGCGCGGGTTGTCCTGCACCCGTTGCAAAGCGCGGCGCTGCCTGCGGCGTTTGAGGGCGGTTCTACCCTGCGCCGCATGACCTGGGGCGTGGCCTCGCCCGCCGATCTGGCGCGCCTGCAGCCGCGTTTGGCGCTGATGCCCGGCTTCCGTCAGGTGGGAGAAGAGCTGGAATGCCTCGATCCCAACGGCATGACGCTGCGCTTCGTCGTCAGCCGCCAGCAGGCGGTCGAGGTGCCGGTCACGCCGATCAACCAATGGGGCGACGTGCGCCGCATCGATCAACCCAGCCCGGTCTATTCGCAGGCGCAGCCGATCAACATTGGCCACGTGGTGTTCTTCGTTGAGGATCTGGCGGCGACCGAGCGTTTCTATCGCGAGCTGTTGGATTTCCAGGTTTCCGATCGCTATATCGATCGCGCCGTCTTCCTGCGCACCCAGGCGCGCGGCGGCCACCATAACCTGTTCCTGCTGAAGCTGCCGAACCGCCCACGGGGCCTGAACCACGTGGCGTTCACCGTGCGCGATATCCACGAAGTGATCGGCGGCGGCATCGCCATGAACAAAGAGAAGTGGAGCACCTTTATCGGCCCCGGCCGCCACCCGATCTCCTCGGCCTATTTCTGGTACGTCAACAGCCCGACCGGCGGCGCGTTCGAGTACTACACCAACGACGATTATCTGACGGAAAACTGGCAGCCGCGCGAGCTGGAGCATTCATTGGTCTCCTTCACCGAATGGGCGGTAGAGGGCGGCATCGATCACGACACGCGCCGCCAGCATAAAAAGGCGGAGGCGTTATGAACCGGCCGGAACACGCGGGCATCGTCATCGTCGGCGGCGGCCAGGCCGGCGGCTGGGCGGCCAAGACGCTGCGCGATCGCGGTTACAGCGGCCGGCTGACGGTTGTCAGCGACGAACCCTACGATTTTTACGAGCGGCCGCCGCTGTCGAAAGCGGCGCTGCTGGATGCCGCGGCTCCCCTCAGCCGGCTGTTCAGCGAACAGGCGGTGGTGGAGCTGAATATCGACTGGCGTCGCCCGCTGCGCGCCGAGTCCATCGATGCAGAACAGCAAATCGTCACGCTCAGCGACGGGCAACGGCTGCAGTTCGAGCAGTTGCTGATCGCCACCGGCGGGCGGCCGCGTGTGCCGAGCGCCGCCTGGGCGCAGCACCCGCGCGTGATGACGCTGCGTTCCTGGGACGATGCGGCCCGGTTGCGGCAGGGCCTGCAGGGCTGCCGTCGCCTGGCGATCGTCGGCGGCGGTTGGATCGGGCTGGAGATCGCCGCTTCCGCGCGCCGTCTCGGCGCCGAGGTGACGGTGTTTGAACGCCAGCCTGCGCTGTGCATGCGCAGCGTCGGCGCCGACGTCTCACAGGCGTTGCTCGAACTGCATCGCCAGCAGGGCGTCACGGTGCTGTGCGGCTGCGGCGAGATCTCGCTGGAAGATCGCGACGGCACCGCCTGGATCGGCAGCGAAGTCAGCGATCCGCAGGCCTTCGATCTGGTGGTGGTGGGGATCGGCGTTGAGCTGAATCTCGAACTGGCGCGCAGCGCCGGGCTGGCGATCGACTCCGGCATCGTGGTCGACGGCCAGGGGCGCACCAGCCATCCGGCGATCTTCGCCGCCGGCGATGTGGCGCGCCACCCGACGCTTGGCCTGTGCCTGCAGTCCTGGGCCTACGCACAAAATCAGGCCATCAGCACCGCCTGTGCGATGCTCGACGCCTTCGCCGCCCCGTATGACGACGTGGCCTGGCTTTGGTCGGATCAATACGACGCCAATATCCAGATCCTCGGCGTGCCGAGTGGCGGCGTGCACCATGTGGTACGCCGCACGCCGCAGTCGCAGGTGTTCTTCACGCTGAACGCCGATCGGCAGCTGGTGCAGATGGTGGCGTTCAACGACGCGCGCACCATCAAGCTCGGCAAGCGTTGGTTGGCGAGCGGCCGGGTGCTGGATCCGCAGCAGTTGGCGGATGCGGAGTTTTCTTTGATGGCGTTGAAATAACGCCCGAACCTCGGGAGCGTTTTATGACTACGCAAGACATTGACGCCCGCGCTGGACGGGCGGGGGAAGCCGTTGCCGAAAATCCGCAGCAGCGGGTGCGCTGGTCGGTGCCGATCGCGCTGTTTGCCTGCGTGCTGTTGGCGTTTTTCGACAAGATCAGCATCGCGGCGCTGTTTTCCGATAGCGAGTTCCAGCAGGCGTTAGGGATCGGTTTTGACCCGGCGCGGCTGGGCTTGCTGATGAGCGCGTTTCTGTTCTCCTACGGCATTTCCTCGATGCTGCTCAGCGGCATCGGCGATCGGCTTAATCCGGTCAAGGTATTGATTGGCATGATGGTGGTGTGGGGCGTGCTGATGGTGTTGATGGGGATGGTGCGTTCCTATCACGCCATGATGACGCTGCGCATTCTGCTCGGTATCGCCGAAGGGCCGCTGCTGCCGATGGCCTACGCCATTATTCGTCAGGCCTTCCCGCCGCAGCTGCAGGCGCGCGCCACCATGCTGTGGCTGCTCGGCACGCCGCTGGGCGCCGCGCTTGGCTTCCCGGTCACCCTGTACATCCTCAATACCTTCGACTGGCAGGCCACCTTCTTCTTTATGGCGTTTCTGACGTTGCCGGTGATGTTGCTGGTGCTGTTCGGCATGCGCCACCTGAACGTCGCGCGCCCGGCGGCGGCGACCAAGCCGGCGGTGTCGGAACGCCAACAGCATCGCCGCGAGCTGCTGCGCAGCCCGCACTTTTGGATGATCTGCCTGTTCAACATCGCCTTCCTGACCTACCTGTGGGGCATGAACGGCTGGTTGCCGAGCTACCTGATCAAGGGGAAAGGCATTCATCTGGAGCATGCCGGTTATCTCTCTTCGCTGCCGTTCATCGCCATGCTGCTCGGCGAAGTGCTGGGCGCCTGGCTGTCGGACAAGCTGGATCGGCGCGCGCTGGCCTGCTTCCTGTCGCTGTGCGGTGCCGGCCTCGGTCTGGCGGTGGTGCTGCACCTGCAGGGCACCTACAGCGTGATCGCCGCCATGGCCTTCAGCACCTTTATGTGGGGCGCCGGCGCGCCGAATATTTTCGCGCTGTTGGCGAAGGCGACCAGCAGCAAGGTCAGCGCTACCGCCGGCGGTATCTTCAACGGGTTGGGCAATTTTGCCGGCGCGTTGGCGCCGGTGCTGATGGGGGCGTTGATCGCCGCCACCGGCAATATGGATAACGGCCTGCTGTTCCTGGTGGTGATGGCTTTCGTCGGCTGCCTCATTCTGCTGCCGTTGCTGAGAAAGTACTGATTAATCAATCGATTCAACAGAGGAGTGACAACATGTCTCAGGTTGAGAACAAAGCCGGCGTTAAGCCGCAGGATCTGTCGATGGAAAATTGGGTGGAGTCGCGCATCGCCCGTTTCGAAGGCCGTAAATACGACTGGAACGCGCTGAAGTTCCAGGCCGACTTTGACCCGAAATACCGCCGTGCGCAGATGCGCTACATCGGTACCGGCGCTACCGGCGTGGCCAGCGACGCCAACACCATTCCGGCGGGCAATTTCACCTTCTCCACCATGGTGCTGCCGTCGAAGTGCGAGGGCCCGCTGCACCTGCACGACGACGTGGAAGAAGTGTTCTTCATGCTGAAAGGCAGCATCACGCTGATGATTCAGGATGGGGAAGAGTATTACGAAACCCGGCTGAAAGAGCGCGATCTGATCTCGGTGCCGGCGGGGGTGTATCGCGGCCTGTTCAACCACGGCGAGGAAGAGGCGCTGATGTGCGTGATGCTCGGCACCGCCAAGCCGGAGATCCCGACCTATCCGGCGGATCACCCGCTGTCCAAAGTGAAGCGCAACTGATGAACGGCCTGGCGCAACGCCAACGGGCGCGCTGCGGGGCGTATACCCTGAGCTGGCGCGAGGCCGGGCAGGGGCGGCCGGTGGTATTGCTGCACGGCATCAGCTCCGGATCGGCCTCGTGGATCAAGCAGCTCAACGATAGCGGCCTGACGGACGGCCACCGTCTGTTGGCGTGGGATGCGCCGGGCTACGGCGGCAGCCTGCCGTTGGCGGATCCTCAGGCCGATGCCGCCGGTTATGCGGCGGCGTTGGCGGCGCTGATTGATGAGCTGCAGCTGGCGCAGCCGCTGATCGTCGGCCATTCGCTGGGGGCGCTGATCGGCAGCGCCTATGCCGCCGGCTATCCGGACGGGTTATGTGGATTGGTGTTGGCGGATCCGGCGCAGGGCTATGCCACGGCGCCGGAGGAAAAACGTCGGCAGGTGTACGGCCAGCGCCAACAGATGATAGAGACGCTGGGGCCGGTGGGCTATGGCGAGCAGCGGGCGGCGGCCTTGCTGCGTGAAGGGGCGGATCCGCAGGATATCGCCTGGGTGCGCAACGGCATGCAGCAGCTCGATCCCGACGGTTTTCTGAGCGCCGCCTGGATGCTGGCCAACGACGATATCGGCCGCTATCTGGCGCGCTATCGCGGCCCTCTGGAAGTCTGGTGCGGTGAACAGGATCGCATTACGCCGCCGGAGAAGGCGGCCGAGCTGGCGCGTGAGCAGGACGCGACGCTGCGTTTGATCGCCGCCGCCGGCCATGCCAGCTACCTCGACGCGCCGGCGTGTTTCAACCGCTATCTGCGGGACTTTACGGGAGCAATCCAACGATGAATTTTCAGCTTGAGAATCGGGTGGCGGTGGTAACCGGCGGCTCGTCGGGCATCGGTTTCGAAACCCTGAAACTGCTGCTGGCCGAAGGGGCGAAGGTGGCGTTCTGCGGCCGCGATCCGGACAAACTGGCCGGCGCAGCAGCCAGCCTGCGTGCGGAGTTTCCGCAGGCGGAGATCCTGGCGCTGCGCTGCGACGTACTGGACGCGCAGCAGGTGGCGCAGTTCGCTGACCAGGTGACGGCGCATTTCGGCGGCGTGGATCTGCTGATCAACAACGCCGGTCAGGGCTTCGTCGCCCATTTTGACCAAACGCCGCGCGAAGCCTGGCTGCATGAGGCCGAGCTGAAGCTGTTCGGCGTGATCAACCCGGTGCAGGCGTTCTTACCGGCGCTGGAACGGTCGACGATCGCGTCGATCACCTGCGTGAACTCGCTGCTGGCGCTGCAGCCGGAAGAACACATGATCGCCACCTCGGCGGCGCGCGCCGCGCTGCTCAACATGACGCTGACGCTGTCGAAAGAGCTGGTGGGCAAAGGCATTCGCGTTAACTCGATCTTGCTGGGGATGGTGGAGTCGGGCCAATGGCGCCGCCGTTTCGACGAGCGCAGCGATAAAGATCAAAGCTGGGAGCAGTGGACGGCGGCGATCGCCGAACGCCGCGGCATCCCGATGAAGCGCCTCGGCAAGCCGCAGGAGCCGGCGCAGGCGCTGCTGTTCCTCGCTTCGCCGCTGGCTTCCTTTACCACCGGCGCGGCGCTGGACGTATCCGGCGGCTTTAACCGCCATGTGTAGCAGGGGCCGATAAAGATGAAGAAGATCATGATGATTGGCTACGGCGCGATGGCGAAGGAAGTGATCGCCCGTTTGCCGGAAGGCGTGGAGGTCGGTTGGATCCTGGCGCGCGCGGCTCATCATGCGGCGATCGCCGAGGCCTTTGGCGGGCGGGTGCAGGCGTTGACCCATCCCGAGCAGTGTTTGCAGCGGCCGGATCTGGTGCTGGAGTGCGCCAGCCAGCAGGCGGTGGCGGAGTTCGGCGAAGCGGTTCTGCAGCGCGGTTGGCCGCTGGCGCTGATCTCGACCGGCGCGCTGGCGGACGCCGCATTGCAACAGCGGCTGCAGCAGGTTTGCCGCCGCCATCACGGGCAGTTGATCGTGTTGTCCGGTGCGGTGGCGGGGATGGATGGGCTGGCGTCGGCGCGCGAAGGCGGGCTGGAGAGCGTGACCTATCAGGCCAGCAAAAGCCCGGCCAGCTGGCGCGGCAGCCCGGCGGAGCAGCTGATCGACCTCAATGCGGTGAGCGAAGCGCAGGTATTTTTTGAAGGGTCGGCGCGCGAAGCGGCGCGTTTGTTCCCGGCCAATGCCAACGTGGCGGCCACCATTGCGCTCAACGGCCTGGGGATGGACGCCACCCGGGTACGCCTGCAGGTCGATCCCGCCACCCGGCGCAATACCCATCGTCTGCAGGTGTGCGGCGACTTTGGCGAATTTCACATCGAGCTGAGCGGCACCCCGCTGGCGAGCAATCCCAAAACATCAACCCTGGCGGCGCTGAGCGCGGTACAAGCCTGTCGCCGTCTGGTGGACGGCGGTTTTATTGCCTGAACGGCAGGAGCGGAGCATGGAACGATTGAATATTTTTGTCGCCGGGCGCTGGCGTGAAGGGCGTGGCGAAGAGATGGCTTCGGTATTCCCGGCCGACGGCAGCGTCAACGCGCGGCTGCGTGCCGCGAACGTCGAGGACGTGAACGAGGCGGTGGAAGCAGCGGAACGCGCCTGGCGCGCGCCGGAATGGCGTGGGCTGGTGCCGCACCAACGCGCCTCGATCCTCTACCGCGTCAGCAACCTGATTCTGGCGCAGCAGGAACAGTTGGCCGAGCTGCAGACCCGCGACAACGGCAAGCCGCTGGCGGAAACCCGCGGGCTGGTGGCCAGCGCGGCGGCGACCGCGCGCTACTTCGCGGCCGCCTGCGAGGTGTTGGAAGGCGAGCTGCCGACCCCGCGCAGCGCCGAGGTGATGACGATAAGCCAGTATCAACCGATGGGGGTGATCGCCGCCATTACGCCGTGGAACTCGCCGATCGCCAGCGAAATGCAGAAGGTGGCGCCGGCGCTGGCGGCGGGCAACGCGGTGGTGCTCAAACCGGCCGAAGCCACGCCGCTAATGGCGCTGAAGCTGGCCGAGCTGTTCGAACAGGCGGGCCTGCCGGCTGGGCTGCTCAGCGTGTTGCCGGGCAAAGGTTCGGTGATCGGCGAGGCGTTGGCGCGCCATCCGCTGGTGAAAAAGATCTCCTTTACCGGCGGGACCAGCACCGGGCGCCATTTGGCGCACATCGCCGCCGACAAGCTGATCCCCACTTCGCTGGAATTGGGCGGCAAATCGCCGACCATCGTGCTGGAGGACGCCGATCTGGAGCAGGCGGCGCGCGGCATCTGCTACGGCATTTTCAGCTCCGCCGGCCAGGCGTGCATCGCCGGTTCGCGGCTGTTCGTGCATCGTTCGCTGTATCAGCCGCTGCTGGCGCGTTTGACCGAACTGACGGCGGGGCTGCGCATCGGCAACCCGCTGGTGCCGGGCGTGCATCTCGGCCCGCTGATCAGCGCCAAACATCGGCAAAGCGTGGCGGACTACGTGGCGCTGGCGCGGCAGGAGGGCGGCCGGGTGATCATCGGCGGCGAAGCGCCGGCCGATCCGCAGCTGGCGAGCGGTAGCTATTACCTGCCGACCATTATTGAAGGCTTGAACAACGACGCCCGCGTCTGCCAGGAAGAGATCTTCGGCCCGGTGCTGGTGGCGCTGCCGTTTGACGATGAGCAACAGCTGATCGAACAGGCCAATGACTCGGTGTACGGCCTGGCGGCCGGCATCTGGAGCCGCGACTTCCCTCGCGCGATGGCGCTGGCGGAGCGGCTGGAAACCGGCACCGTCTGGGTCAATACCTACAAAACGTTCTCGATTTCCACGCCGTTCGGCGGTTTCAAGGAAAGCGGGCTGGGCCGCGAAAAGGGCCTGAACGGCATCAAGGCCTACATGCAGCAGAAAAGCGTGTATCTGGCGCTGAGCCATCCGGTGAACCGCTGGAGCGACTAGGCCGACACCTCTACGCATAACCCTAATAACGAATACCCTAAGAAGGCAGATGATGAGCGATAAAATCACGGTTGGCGAGGCGATAGCCCGGACTCTGGAACAGTATGCGGTGTCGGCGATGTACGGCATCATTTCGATTCATAATCTGCCGATCGCCGATGCGGTGGGGCAGCGCGATAAAATTCGCTTCGTGCCGGCGCGCGGCGAAGCGGGGGCGGTCACCATGGCCGACGCGCACGGGCGTTTCTCCGGCCTGGGCGTAGCGTTGACCAGCACCGGCGCCGGCGCCGGCAACGCGGTGGGGGCGATGATTGAGGCGCTCAATGCCAACACGCCGCTGCTGCATATCACCGGCCAGGTGGAAAAAGCCTATCTGGACGCCGACGCCGGTTTTATTCATGAAACCCGCGATCAGCTCGGCTTCCTGCGCGCCTGCTCCAAGCGCGCTTACCGGGTCAATTCGCCGGAGCAGGCGGTGGCGGTGATCGAACGGGCGATCCTGGATGCGCAAACCGTGCCCTGCGGCCCGGTGGCGGTCGAGATCCCGATCGATATTCAAAGCAGCCTGGTTCCCCGTTCGGTGCTGACCGAGCCGTTGGCGCCGGCGCCGCTGCCGAAGGCGGACGATGCGGCGGTGGAACGGCTGCATCAGCGGCTGAAACAGGCCAAGCGTCCGCTGCTGTGGTTGGGCGGCGGCGCCTTGGCCTGCGGCGACGCGGTGCGCAAGCTGGCGGACGCCGGCGTGGCGGTGATCTCCAGCACCCACGGGCGCGGCATTCTGCCGGACAGCCATCCGCGCAGCCTGCGGGCGTTCCATAACTCACCGAGCATCGAAGCGATCCTGACGCAGTGCGATCTGACGCTGGTGGCCGGTTCGCGCCTGCGCAGCAATGAAACCCGTACCTGGACGCTGCCGCTGCCGCGCCCGCTGGTGCAGATTGACATCGATCCGGCGGCGGCCAACCGCAACTATCTGGCCGATGAACAGATCAACGGCGACTGTGCGGCGCTGCTGGCGGCGCTGGCGGCGCGGCTGGCCCCCGGCGAGAAGGTCAACGCCGAGTGGGATGCCGAGATCGCGGGGGCGGTGCAGCATGCGGAGAGCGCGCTGCGCCAGCAGTCCGGTGAATACGCCAAACTCAACGACGCCATCGACGCCGCGCTGCCGCAGGACGGGCTGTTGGTACGCGATATCACCGTTTCCGGCAGCGTCTGGGGCAGCCGGTTGTTCCGGGCGATCTCGCCGCTGTGCAACATTCACTCGCTGGCGGGTGCCATCGGTATGGGGCTGCCGATGGCCATCGGCACCGCGATTGCCAACCCGCAGCGCAAGGTGGTGGGGCTGGTGGGCGATGGTGGTCTGGCGCTGGGCCTGGGCGAGTTGGCGACCATGGCGCAGGAACAGGTGAATATCACCCTGCTGATCATGAACGACGGCGGTTATGGCGTGATGCGCGGCATTCAGGACAAGTACTTCGCCGGGCGCCAGTATTACAACGAGCTGCATACGCCGGCGTTCACCCAGATTGCCGAAGCGATGGGGCTGAAAGCCTGGAAGGTGGACGCAGCGGCACAGTTCAACGGCGTGCTGGCCGAAGCGATCAACTACCCGGGGCCGTCGGTGGTCGAGGTGGACATGAAACAGGTCGGGCCGCTGACTTTCGCCGGGCCGCCGCAGAAAACGCTGTATTAATACGATAAAAAACGCCCGGCGATGCCGGGCGTTTTCGTGATTATTTCTCTGCCGCGATGCGATCGCGGATGTGCTGCGCACGCGCTTGGGAAGAAGGGTGGTCGTCGAACAGGCTGCTCTGGCGGCCGGCTTCCATCTGGGCCAGCTTCTCGAAGCTGGTGGCCAGGCCGTTCGGATCGATGCCGCGTTTTTTCAGCAGATCGAACGAGTAATCATCCGCTTCGCTTTCCTGCTTCTGCGAGAACTGGGCGCTGACCAGCTTCTCGCCGATGTCTGCCAGCTGCGACTGCGACAGCGAGCCGATGACGCCGCCGGCGGAGGACGCCGCGGTGCGCAGCGCCACGGTGCCGTAAGCCACCTGCATCGCCTTGCGGGTGTGGCCCAGCGCCACGTGGCCCATTTCATGGCCCAGCACGCCTTCCACTTCGTTGTCGTTCATCATGTCCATCAGGCCGCTGTAGACGCGGATGCAGCCGTTGGCCATTGCCCAGGCGTTGACGTCTTTGGTCACGTAGACCTTGTAGTTGGCCGGGGTGCCGTTGATGTTGTCGCCCAGCGCCGCGGCGATTTTGTTGAGACGCTTGGCGTAGGTGCTGTCGGCCGGCGCGATTTGTGCCTTGCTGTCCATCTCGGCGCAGGATTTATCACTCAGGGCCTTAACGTCGTTGTTGCTCAGGGTCGCCGCCTGGAATGCCTGGGCGCCGGACTGCATCAAGGTTTCGGTATTCAGGTTTTGACAGCCGGTTGCCAAGGTGGCAATGCCCAACGCAATCAAAGAGGTACGGATCTTCATAACGCCATCTTCCTGTGAAGGTAACAAGGTAAAAGAATCATTTTGCTTGGAGGAAATCTTGTCGCAAGAGCCTAGTGTACGTCAGACGGGGCGAGAATAGTGTTATTCCGAAAAAGCGTCCAATCGTGCTAATAAGTGGTGAACTCGCTCTCATTTGGCATTAGGGATTGCCGTTGTGATGTGGAGTCTGAGAAAATAGGGAACTTGACTGCTTTTTTTATCCGACCTGGAGTAAAACATGTCCTCTCGTAAAGAGCTTGCCAACGCCATCCGCGCACTCAGCATGGACGCCGTACAAAAAGCAAATTCCGGCCACCCGGGTGCCCCTATGGGCATGGCGGACATCGCCGAAGTCCTGTGGCGTGACTACCTCAACCACAACCCGACTAACCCGCACTGGGCTGACCGCGACCGTTTCGTGCTCTCCAACGGTCACGGCTCCATGTTGATTTACAGCCTCCTGCACCTCACCGGCTACGACCTGCCGATGCGCGAGCTGGAAAACTTCCGTCAGCTGCACTCCAAAACCCCAGGGCACCCGGAGTACGGCTACACCCCAGGCGTTGAAACCACCACCGGCCCGCTGGGCCAGGGCATCGCCAACGCCGTCGGCTTCGCCATCGCCGAACGCACCCTGGCGGCGCAGTTCAACCGCCCGGGCCACGACATCGTTGACCACCACACCTACGCCTTCATGGGCGACGGCTGCATGATGGAAGGCATCTCGCACGAAGTCTGCTCTCTGGCCGGTACCCTCAAGCTCGGTAAGCTGACCGCTTTCTACGATGACAACGGCATCTCCATCGACGGCCACGTCGACGGCTGGTTCACCGACGACACCGCCCTGCGTTTCGAAGCCTACGGCTGGCACGTGGTGCGCAACGTCGACGGCCACAACCCGGACGCCATCAAGGCCGCGATTGAAGAAGCCCGCAAGGTGACCGACAAGCCGTCGCTGCTGATGTGCAAGACCGTTATCGGCTTCGGTTCGCCGAACAAGGCCGGCACCCATGACGTGCACGGCGCCGCGCTGGGCGCCGCCGAAGTGGCCGCCACCCGCGAAGCGCTGGGCTGGAAATACGCCGCCTTTGAAATCCCGCAGGACATCTACGCCCAGTGGGACGCCAAAGAAGCCGGTCAGGCCAAAGAAGCGGCCTGGAACGACAAGTTCGCCGCCTACGCCAAGGCCTTCCCGGAGCAGGCTGCCGAGTTCAAGCGCCGCATGAACGGCGAGCTGCCGGCCAACTGGAAAGCCGACGCCAAGGCGTTCGTGGAAAAACTGCAGGCCAACCCGGCCAACATCGCCAGCCGCAAGGCGTCGCAGAACGCGCTGGAAGCGTTCGGCAAGGTGCTGCCGGAGTTCCTGGGCGGCTCCGCCGACCTGGCGCCGAGCAACCTGACCATGTGGTCCGGCTCGAAAGCG